>JBHENW010000020.1:0-28699 GCA_046261875.1 Thermoanaerobaculia bacterium
CCCCGCCAAGAAACCCGTCCGAAGAAGTTAGTTCGCGCTTGCCGCCCGCGGGCTCGTGATCGGCTTGCCCTCGACGTCGAGCACGACGATGTCGCCGAGCTTGAGGTCCCGGACTCCGGCCTCGATCTTGTCGAGATCTCCCACGAGGAGCACCGTCGCGCGTTCCGGCCGGGCGTACTTCTGGGCCGCGGCGCGCACGGCGGCGATCTCCGCTTTCGACGCCTCGTCGTATTCCCGCTGCAGCTCCGACATCGGAAGGTTCGCCGTCCAGAGATCCGCGACCTGCTGGTTGAGGCGGGAGAGCGACTCGAACTGCTGTGCGTAGCCGCGCGTGATCTTGGCCTTGGCGTCGGCGAACTCCGTGTCGGAGATCGGCTTGGCCCCGGCGATGTTCTTGAGCTCCTTGTCGAACTCGACGAGGGACTCCTTCGTCTTGTTGGTCTGGACTCCGCCGCCGGCGAACCACAGGCCCGACTCCGAGAAGAGCGACAGGCTGGAAAACACGCCGTAGGAGTAGCCCTTCTCTTCCCGCAGGTTCAGGTTGAGTCGGGTCCCGAAGCCGCCCCCGCCCCAGACCGAGTCGGCGAGGTTGAGGGTGTAGTAGTCGGGCGTCTTGCGGGCCGGGGCGGGGATGAACTGGGTCACGACCGTCTGGGCCGCATCCTGGCGATCCACGATGTAGATCTTGCCCGTCGCCGCCGGCCGCGGCGCGGGGATCTCGACGGCCGGTGGGGCGCCGCCGGCCCAGGTGCCGAAATACCGGTTGGCCAGATCGGTGGCCTGCGCCAGCGTGACGTCTCCCGAGAAGATGAGAGCGGAACCGGCCGGCTTCCAGTAGCTGTCATGGAACTTCTCGATGTCTTCGCGGTCGATCGCCTCGACCGTCCCCGGAAGCCCCTGGGCCGGACGCCCGTACGGATGATCGGGACCGAAGGCGAGCATCGAGCGGACGCGGGCCGCGACCGCGTTGGCGTTCTTGGCCTGCTGCGAGAGGGAATCCAGATGCCGCTTCTTCTCCCGATCGACTTCGGAGGCCGGGAAGACGGCGTTGCGCACGACGTCGGCGAAGATCGCCAGCGAGGGCGCGAGGTTGCGCTTGAGGACTTCGTACCCGACCTGCGTGCTCTCGCGGCCGGCAAAGCCGGACAGCGAGGTCCCGAGGTCGCCCAGCGCGTTCTCGATGTCGAGCGCCTTGCGCGTCGGCGTCCCCATGTCCACCGTCGCGACGGTGAGATGCGCTACCCCTTCCTTGCCCTGCGGATCGGCCACGGCTCCGGCGCGCGTGGCCAGCGTCACGGCCACCTTGGGAAGCTCCGGCCGCTCCAGGACGAAGACCTCCATGCCGTTGTCGAGCTTGGCCGTCTTGACCTGCGGCGCCCGGAAGGGGCGGTCCGTGCCGAGCCCGGGCTCCTTCGCGCGGTCGATGGCGACCTCCGTCGCCCGGCCGGACATTTCCGGCCGGAACCGGATGAGAAGCCGGTTGCGCGTGTTCAGCCAGCGGTCCACGGTCTTCTGGACGTCGCCGGCCGTGACCCGACGGTACCGCGCGATGTCCTCGTCGAACTTGCCGGGATCGCCCAGGTACGTGTTGTACTGGTTGAGCAGGTCGGACTAGCCGCCGAACCCGCCGATGCGCTCGAGGCCGGAGACGAAGTTGTACTCCTGCTTCGTCTTGGCTCGGGAAAGCTCCGCTGCGGTCGGCCCGGTCCGGGCCAGCTTCGCGATCTCCTCCGTGATGATGGCTTCGATCTGCTCGATCGCGACGCCGGGGCGGGCCGTGGCGATGACGACGAATCCTCCCGAGATCTCCGCCGAGTTCTGGAACGAGTTCACGGCCGTCGCGAGCTGCTTGTCGTAAACGAGCACCCTGTTGAGGCGCGCGGAGAGGCCGTCGGTCAGGAGCAGCGACGTCAGGTCCAGCTCGGCGTCGCCCGGGGCGAAGAACTCCGGGGTCGGCCAGGCCATGTAGACGCGGTCCTGGGGGACTCGGTCCGTGGCTTCGATGATCCGCTCCCGGTCCAGCGAAGGGATCCAGCGGGTCGGGCGGTCCAGCGGCGGTCCCGCGGGGATGCCGCCGAAGTACTTTTCGACGAGCCGCTTCGCCTCCGCCGGATCGAAGTCGCCGGCGATGACGAGGGAGAGGTTGTTGGGCGAGTAGTAGGTCCGGAAGAACTCCTTGACGTCGTCGAGAGACGCCGCGGTCAGGTCTTCATGGCTGCCGATCGTCGTCCAGGAGTAGGGATGCCCGGCGGGATGGAGGTTCTCCGAGAGGAGCTTGAACCAGCGGCCGTACGGCGTGTTCTCCAGCCCCTGCCGCCGCTCGTTCTTGACGACGTCGCGCTGGTTGTCGAGCTTCTCCTTCGAGATCGCCTCGGGGAGCGTCGCGAGCCGGTCCGACTCGAGCCACAGGAGGTTCTCCAGGTTCCCCGAAGGCACGGTCGCGAAATAGTTCGTCCGGTCCACGTTGGTCGTTCCGTTGACGCCCCCCTCCTGCAGGTTGGCGCCGGCCTTCTCCGCGTACACGAAGTACTCTTCCTTCGCGTTCTTGGAGCCCTGGAACATCATGTGCTCGAAGAGGTGCGCGAAGCCGGTGCGGCCCGTCCTCTCGTTCTTCGAGCCCACGTGGTACCACTGGTTGACGTGGACGATCGGCAGCTTGCGGTCCACGTGAAGGATCACCTGCAGCCCGTTGGGCAGCGTGTATTTCTCGAAAGCCACCTTCGGAACCTCGCCTGCCGCCGGCGCGGCGGGGGCTTTCTCCGCCGCCTGCCCCGCCGCCACGGACGTGACGGCCGAGAAGGCGAACAGCGTGAGGATCCAGCGTAGGGAAACGCGCGATTTCAAGGGAGACTCCTTTCAGCATCCACAGGCACACCTCAGCCCGAGTTTTTCAAGGCGTTTATACGGAGCGGAGCCGGGCAGGTTATCCTAAAAGCGTGATCCTGGACGCCGCCCGCAAAGTGCTCCAGATCGAGGCGGATTCAGTCCGGGACCAGCTCCGAAACCTGGGGCCGGAGTTCGTCCAGATCGTCGAGGAGATCGCGGCTTCGACAGGGCGGCTCGCGGTGACGGGCCTCGGAAAATCGGGTCTGATCGGCCAGAAACTCGCGGCCACTCTCGCCTCGACCGGCACCCCGGCTTACTTCCTCCATGCGGCGGAGGCCAGCCACGGAGACCTCGGGATGCTCGTCTCCGGCGACATCGTGCTGGCCCTCTCCTACTCGGGGGAGAGCGTCGAAGTCGTTCGGCTGATCGAGTTTGCGCGCTCCCGCTCGCTTCGGACGGTGGCGATGACCGGAGTCCCGAGCTCCTCCGTCGGCCGCGCCGCGGACATCTGCCTTTCCGTCGCGATCTCCCGGGAGGCCTGCCCGCTCAACCTGGCGCCGACGGCCTCGACGACGGCCATGCTCGCCATGGGGGACGCGCTCGCCATGTCCCTCGCCGAGAAGCGGGGCTTCAAGGAGGAGGACTTCGCGGCGCTCCACCCGGGCGGGAGGCTCGGACGGAAGTTCCTCAAGGTCCGGGATCTCATGAGGACGGGGCAACGCGTCCCGCGCGTCTCGCCCGAGACGGCCATGAGGGACGCCATCCACGAGATGTCCCGGAAAATGATGGGGATCACCGCCGTCGTCAACGGCCGGGGGGAGATCCTCGGAGTCATCTCGGACGGGGATCTCCGTCGACTCATCGAAAAAGACCAGGCCCTCCTCCAGCGGAAGGCCGGGGATTGCTTCCACGCCAACCCGCGGACGGTCAGCGCCGAGGAATTCGCCTCCACGGCCCTGGGTCTGATGGAGGAGGCCCGGATCACCACGCTGTTCGTCCTCGATGCGGAGGGACGGCTCACCGGCGCCCTCCACATGCACGACCTGCTCTCGGCCGGGATCTCGGCTTGAAGCGGCGCCGAGTCAAGGCTCTTTTCATGGACGTGGACGGGGTCCTGACCGACGGCCTGCTCTACATCGACGAGGCGGGGCGCGAGCTGAAGGTCTTCGACACCAAGGATGGTCACGGGGTCAAGATGGCGCTCTCGGCCGGGCTGCGCGTGGTGTGGATCTCCGGCCGCTCCTCCCGGGCGACTTCCCTCAGAGCCCGCGACCTGGGCGTCCGCTTCTGCTACCAGCGGGTGGCGGACAAGAAGCGCCGCTACGAGCAGCTCTGCCGCCGCTGGAAGCTGCACCCCTCCGAGACGGCCGCGATCGGAGACGACGAACCGGACGTGCCGATGCTCCGGGCAGCCGGGTTTTCCGCCTGTCCGGCCGACGCGGCGCCGCCGGCCCGCGCGGCCGCCCAGGTCGTCCTGAAACACGGCGGCGGGCGGGGAGCCGTCCGGGAGTTCGTGGAGCGCGTTCTCGCGCGAAAGGGCGATGGCGTCGGTCGGGTCAGGGCGAGGAGGCCGGCTCGCGCTTCTTGAAGATCCAGGCGATCAGGATCCCCAGCAGGTAGAGCAGGATCATCGGGACGGCGAAAACCGCCTGCGTCGCGACGTCCGGCGTGGGCGTGATGATCGCCGCCACGACCGTGATCAGCAGAACGGCGTATTTGAACTTTTTCAGGAGCCACCGCTCCGTCACGACGCCCATCCGGGTCAGAAAGAAGATGAGGATGGGCAGCTCGAAACAGATGCCGAGTCCCAGGATGATCTTCGTGGCGGTCGAGAGGTACTCGTTGATCGTGATGACGGCCTGGAAGTTCGTTCCCATTCCGACGAGGAATCCCACGACGACCGGAAACGCCTGGAAATAGCCGAACGCGCAACCGGCGAAGAAGAAAAGGACGCTCGCGAGCAGAAAGGGGACAGCAAAGCGTTTCTCTTTCCGGTAGAGGGCGGGCGCCACGAAGAGCCAGACCTGCCAGAGAATCACCGGCGACGCGAGAATCAGGCCCCCGAGCAGGGCCACCCGGAAATACAGGAGGAAGGGCTCCGTGAGCGTCGTGTAAGCCAGGTTCTGTCCGGGCGGAAGGAACCGGCGGACCGGTCGGGCCAGGACCTCGAAGAGGACCGGCGCCTGCGTCCACGCCAGCATGAAGGCCACCGCGAGGGCCAGCAGGGAGACGATGAGCCTCTTGCGGAACTCTTCGAGGTGATCGAAGAACCCCATCCGGGGCAGCTCCTCTTGCGGAGGCTCGTCCGGAACGCGGGCGATCTGCGTCATCGCGAAGGACGAAAGGCCGGAATCGAGGGCCGCCGCGCTCTCAAGAGGGCTGGATGGGGGTCGAGTCGGGAGGCCCCGGCGGCTGCTCGGACGCGGGCCGCTCGGCCACTGCGGCCTTGAGACCGTCGCCGACCGCGTTGATCTCGCGCCGCACGGTCGAGGCTTCGCGCTTGCCCTCCTCGATCTCCTCCTCGATGGTCCTCTTCAGGTCATCGGAGGCGCGCTTGAACTCCGAGAGGCCCTTTCCGATGGTCTTGCCGATCTCCGGGAGCTTCCGTGGCCCGAAGATGAGCAGGGCCACCATGAAAATCACGATGAGCTCGGGCATTCCGATGGGGCCAAACATGTTCCGGTCCTCGCAGGGATTCTACGCTCCGGGCCGCTCGGGCGGAATCGAAGGGCCAGCGAGACTTTGAAGGGGCCGCATGCCACAATGTCGGACCGGGAGGACGCCGTGAGCAAGCCACGTTTCCGGATCTTGATCGCCATTTCACTCCTCGTCGCGGCGACGCTCGCGGGGGGAGCCCTCGAGCAGCGGGTCTTCGCCTCCCCGGAGCGGGAGATCCCCTCCCTCGACGAATACGCGGACATCCTGACGACGCTCGGCGAGTGGGCCCCGGAGGCGATGCCGTCGGAGAAGTTCGTCTATGCCTCCATCCACGGAATGCTCTCCCGGCTCGATCCGCACACGGCGTTCCTGGAGCCCGAGGATTTTTCGGCCATGAAGGAGAAGCAGCAGGGCTCCTTCTTCGGGCTCGGCATCCAGATCCAGAAGCGGATGGGGCGGATCACCGTGATCGCGCCGATGGAAGGGACTCCGGCCTACAAGATGGGGATTCGCGCCGGCGACATCATCACCCACATCGAGGACGAGGAGATCCGCGAAGACGTCACGACGGACGAGGTCGTCCGCAAGCTGCGCGGCCCGAAAGGGACTCCCGTGACGATCACGATACGCCGCGCCGGCCTCGACGAGCCGATGCGGGTGACGATCACGCGGGCCGAGATCCCCACGCTCTCCGTTCCGTACGCGTTTTTGATCGGCCAGGACGTGGGCTACATCTTCCTGCGCGACTTCACGCACACCTCGAGCCGGGAGCTCTCGGCGGCCATCGAAAAGCTCGAGAAGCAGGGCATGAAGAAGCTGATCCTCGACTTGCGCTACAACCCCGGCGGCGTGCTCGAGCAGGCCGTGGACGTGGCGGACGTGTTCCTGCCCAAGGGCGCGAAGATCGTCTACACCCGCGGCCGGACGCCTTCCTCGGGCCAGGACTACTACGCGCCGGGAGACGGGCGGCACTTCGACCACACGCTCGTCGTCCTGGTCAACCGGGGCTCGGCCTCCGCGTCGGAGATCGTCGCCGGCGCCATCCAGGACCATGACCGGGGCCTCGTCCTCGGACAGCGCACGTGGGGCAAAGGGCTCGTCCAGAGCGTCTATACGCTGCCGTACGGCGCGGGGCTCGCGCTCACGACGGCGCGCTACTACACCCCTTCCGGGCGCTGGATCCAGCGGGACTACAGCGACCTGCTCGCGTACGTGAACCCCGAGGAGACGGTCGTCACGGAGGACGCGCCCCGCAAGACGGGCGAGGTCTTCTACACCGACGCCGGCCGGGTCGTGTACGCCGCCGGAGGCATCACGCCCGACGTCGTCGTCAAGAACGAGGACCGCGAATCCAAGCTCCTCGCGCAGCTCCTCGCGCGCGGTCTCATCTTCAACTTCGCCGTGGACTGGCTCACGCGCAACCCGGACGTTTCCCGCGACTTCGAGCTGACGCCGGAAGTGCGCGACGCTTTCTTCCGGTTCGCCGAGAAGTCGAAGTTCATGACGTTCGACCAGCTCAAGCAGGCCTACCAGGAAGACCCGAACCGGCAGTGGGTCGACCTCGCCCTGCGCGTGGACATCGTCAACGCGCGGTACGGCCTGGAAGCGGGGCGCCGCGTGCAGGCCACCGGCGACCCGCAGATCCGGAAGGCGCTCACGCTGTTCCCGGAAGCGGCGCGGATCGCCGCGCTGCCCAAGAAGCCCAACGGCGCGCGGGCGGCCAAGTCAGGAGGCTGACTGCGGAGAGCGGATAGCTCACAGCTAACGAAAAGCCGGGGATCGCTCCCCGGCTTTTTTGTCTTTTCGAGGGCGAGGTAAGCCCCGCCCCTGCGTTCCCGTTCTACTGCCGGGTCACGTTGCTGTTGTCGCTGACGAACTTGCGCCGGCCGATCTCGCTGCGCCGCCCGAACAAGTCCACCACGTAGACGACCAGGTCGTGCTCGCCGTCCGTGAGGCGGGTCGTGTCGAGCAGGTACGTGAAGCCGACGAACGGATCGCCGGAGACTCGCGGCTCGGCGGCCGGGACGTCCGGCCGGAAGATGTTGTTGTCCGTCCGGAAGAGGACCTGGCCATCCACGTCGATCTCGATGCCGTCCTCGACCCCGCCGGTCACGCGGATGCCGTCGTAATCGAAGGCCCACCCGGCCACCCGGAAGAGCCCGTTGATGAACTGGTACGGGCCGGGCTGGTCGATGTATCCGAACGCCGGCCGGTCGTTGACCGTCGTCCGGTCGCACAGGATGTCGATGGACATGGCGCCGAACTCGGTCACGGTGGATTCCTCGTCGCCGGCGCGGACCGAGAGCGTGTGCTTGCCGGGAACCGTGAAGCCGCGCGTCACGATGCCCTGCGGGGACGGGACGACGACCCCGAGGAGCCCGGAGCCGGCGATCTTCACGAAGGAGAAGACGAAGTGGAAGCCCGCGTTGTCCGCGTTGACGTAGCCCGGGAAGGAGCGCGCCACGTCCGGCCGGTTCAGGCCATAGCAGTTCTGCAGGCTCTGGCCGGCCTGCACGCAGTCGCGCCGCGTGTTGGCGACGATCTGGCCGTCGAGCAGGAGCTCGACATAGGAGACCTGGCCGCGATCCAGGCGGGAACCGACGTCGAGCGCCCAGCCGCTGACGAAGTTCGGGATCAAGGCCGGCACGCTCGGAGGCGGGGGGCCGGGCTCGGGGCATGGCGAGGGGCAGACGACGTCGGGCTCCGGCGGTTCTGCGAACTCGCCGAAGCAGAGGAGCGAGGCCTTGTCCAGCGGGAAATCGATGCGTCCGAAGGGCGGCAGGTTCGCGCCGTTGTTGATGATCTGGACGTTGCGGCTGCCGATGACGCGTGACAGCCCCCGGTTGTCCGTCACACGAACGGAAAACACGTGCATCCCGTTGTGAAAATCGGTCGTGTCGATGTTGGCGATGAATCCGGAAAAGAGAGAGTTCGGTACGTCCGGGAAGGCCGCCCGGATGTCCGGCCGGGGCGAACCATAGATGGCGGTCGAGGGCAGGCCGCGTCCCACGGCGCCGGCGACGATCTGACCGTCCACGAGGAAATCGATGTGGTCCACCTCCTCGTCGTCGAGCGCCCATCCGGCCATCGGGAAGGACCCGTGGGCGCCTTCGATCGCTCCTTCGCCCGGAATGTCGATGTACCCGAGCGGCGCCTGGTTGACGGAGTTGTCCACGACGATCGTGATCGGCGGCAGGTCGAAGACGGCTCCGTCGGACTGCGTCACGCGCAGGCCGACCGTATGGGGCCCGCTGGCGTAGTTGCGCGCCAGAAAGGCCGAGAGGAAGCCGGGATTGCGCGTCGGGCCGTTGGCGTAGTTCGGAAAGATCTCGAGGACGTCGGCGCGCGGGATGTTCGTGTCCGCCCGGTTGACCACGTTGCCGTCCACGAGGAGCTCGATCCGATCGACCGGATCCGAATTGAGTAGCCACCCGGAGACGCGGACGATCCCGGACACGGTCTGTCCCGAGGCGGGGGGGTCGATCGCTCCAAAGGGTTGGGCGGTAGCGGCCCCAGCAATGCAGAGACCCGCGGCTACCAGAAGCGCCAGAAGACCGGGCGCCCTCTTACGCATGCGCGTTTCCTCCCGAAAATTTAAGAAAAGAATGTGCAAAACGTCGCGGAAAGTCAAGCGGCCTCGGCGGTTCGCCTCATTTTTTTCGGCAAAAGGCCCCTCGAAATGCTAAAACTCCCGAAGCGATCCGTGAAAACCGAACCGATTCGCCCCGGCCGACCGCCGGCAGCCGGCCGGGGACCCTCCGGAAAGGCGCTGCCCCGATGACCCCTTCGGGCCGCAGAGGGCTCCAGGTCGCGGTTTCCCTGGCCCTGGCCGCGGCCCTGCTCGCCTTCTTCCTCTCTCGAGTGGATCTCGCCCAGATCGGGCGGCGGATCGCGGAAGCCGACCGGGCCTGGCTCACGGCGAGCTTCGTCATCGCCCTCTCGACTTTCGCACTGCGGGCCTGGCGGTGGACCTGGATGCTGCGCCCCATCGCGCGGGTCCCCTTCTCCGGCGCGTTCTTCGCCACCGCGGTCGGGTTCGCCGCCAACACCGTGCTCCCCGCGCGCGCCGGAGAGATCGTGCGCCCGGCGCTCCTGGCGCGCGAGAGGCGCCTCCCCTTCTCTCCGCTCCTCGCCTCCATCCTCCTCGAGCGAATCCTCGACGCCGCATGCGTCCTCCTCTTTCTCCTCGTCGCCCTCGCGCAGGGTCCTCCCCCGGGCGGCTCCCGAGCCTTCGAGATGCTCGCGCGGGGCGCCGTCGTCCCGGCGCTCCTTCTCGCCGGCGTCGTCGGGATGGCCCTTCTGGCGGTCTTCCAACGCGGCGCGGCGGACCGGATGTTTCAGCGGCTCACGCGGCGCCTTCCGCGAAGGATCGCGCCGCGGGCGCAATCCTTCGCGGCGGCTTTCCTGGACGGTTTCCAGTCTCTCCGGCAGCCGCGGCTCGCCTTGCAGATCGTCGCCGGCTCCCTCTTCATGTGGTTCGTGATCAACGTCCAGGTCTACGCGGTGCTTCTGGCCTTCGGGCTGGACTATCCGTTTTCCGCCAGCTACGTCACGACGGCGGCGGCGGTCCTGGGCCTCGCGCTGCCGACACCGGGCGGGATCGGGGGGTATCACGCCGCCGTCCAGGTCGCGCTGACCGACGTGTACGGCGCCCCGGTGGCCGCCGCTTCCGGCGTCGCGCTGCTCGCCCACGCGATCTCGTTCGTTCCGATCACGCTGATCGGTTTCCTTCTGTTCGCCGCGAGCCCCATGCGCAAAGTGAAGCTGGCGGAGCTGGAACAGGCGCCGCCGTCCACCGCGGGTCATGAATGACGAGCGTGGGCGGCGTGCATAATGTCCTCCATGAAATGCCCCTTCTGCGGGGCGGGCGACGATCGGGTCGTGGATTCCCGCGAGAGCCGCGAAGGCGAAGTGATTCGTCGGCGGCGCGAGTGCGTGGCCTGCGGGCGCCGGTTCACCTCCTACGAGACGATCGAGGAAATCCCGTACGTCGTGGTCAAGAACGACGGGCGGCGCGAACCCTTCGATCGGCGCAAGCTCCGGGCCGGCCTCGTGAAGGCCTGCGAGAAACGGCCGGTCTCTCCCGCGCAGCTCGACGCGATCGTGGACGAGATCGAGACGCGACTGCACGATACGGAGGAGCGCGAGATGGGCACGCGGCAGGTCGGCGCTCTCGTCATGGAAAGGCTCCGCGACCTGGACAAGGTCGCTTACGTCCGGTTCGCCTCGGTGTACCGCAAGTTCGAGGACGTGGACGAGTTCCTCCAGGAGCTCAAGTCCCTGATCGGACGCGCCGAGACGAAGGTCGGACCTTGAGGGGGAGGCCATGTCCTTGAGACGGTCCACGAAGTTCTACGGTCCGATCGTCGAGCTCTCCCGGCTCCAGAGCGAGCTGAACCGCCTCTTCGCGGCCTTCGTGGACGCCAAGAAAGGGGTCGGGTCGACGGCCTCCGCGTGGGACCCGAGCGTGGACCTCGTGGACGACGGCGAGAGGATCCGCGTGCTCATCGAGCTTCCCGGTGTCGAGGCCGGGGACGTGCGCGTTTCGATCCGCGGCAAAGTGCTCACGATCCGGGGCTCGAAAAAAGGGAGGATTCGCGCGCGCGAGGGAATCCGCTTCTTCTGCATGGAGCGTTATTTCGGGGCGTTCGCGAAGTCGATCCCGTTGCCGCGCCCCGTCAACACCCATCAGGCGCGGACCCAGCTGAAGAACGGGCTGCTCGAGGTGATCCTCCCGCGCGTGCCCGACCAGCGGGAGAAGGAATACGAGATCCCGGTTCAAGGTATGGAGGAGGAGTGACCGCGGGCGATCCGCCCGCACGGAGAGACACAGGAGCCATGGCGGAAGTCGAAGAAAGAGAAAAAGAGATCGCGACGGAGCGGGACACCGACCTCCCGATCCCCGACATCCTGCCCGTCCTTCCGCTGAAGGACGTCGTCGTCTTCCCGTACATCATCCTGCCGCTCTCCGTCTCCCGGGAGAAGTCGATCAACGCCGTGGACGCCGCGCTCGCGGAGCAGCGCATCATCATGCTCGTCGCGCAGCGTGACGCGCAGAGCGAGACGCCGCGCGGGGAAGAGCTCTTCCCGGTGGGGACGGTCGCGGCGATCATGCGCATGCTCAAGCTCCCCGACGGCCGCATCCGCCTCCTCGTTCAGGGACTGTCGCGGGCGCGGATCGACACGTTCCTCGCCGAAGAGCCGTACCTGAAGGCCAAGATCACGAAGCTCGACGAGGCGCAGACTCCGAAGGAGCTGCCGCCGGAGCACGAGGCGCTCCTGCGCAGCGTGAAGCAGAACCTCGAGAAATCGGTCTCTCTGGGGAAGAACATCTCTCCCGAGGTCATGGTCATCGCCGCCAACCTGGACGACCCCGCGCGCCTGGCGGACCTCGCCGCCTCGAACCTCGACCTGAAGCTCGAGGACGCGCAGAAGATCCTCGAATCCACCGACGCCATGGACCGGCTCCGGCTGGTCAACGACAACCTCGTCAAGGAGATCACCGTCCTGACCATGCAGCAGGAGATCTCCTCCCAGGCGCGCGGTGAGATGGACAAGTCGCAGCGGGAGTACTACCTGCGCCAGCAGCTCCGCGCGATCCAGCAGGAGCTCGGGGAGGGAGAGGAAATCTCCGAAGAGCTCGCGCACTACCGGCAGCTCATCGAGGAGAAGAAGATCCCCGGCGAGGCCGCGGCGGAGATCGAGAAGCAGATCAAGCGGCTCGAGCGCAGCCACCCGGATTCCGCGGAGACGGCGATCATCCGCACGTACCTGGACTGGATGACCGGACTGCCGTGGGCCAACGCGTCGCAGGACTCGGAGGACATCGACCGCGCGCGCGCGATCCTCGACGAGGACCACTACGACATCGAGAAAGTCAAGGAGCGGATCCTCGAGTACCTCGCCGTCCACGCGCTGAAGAAAACGCTCAAGGGGCCGATCCTCTGCTTCGTCGGCCCGCCCGGCGTCGGGAAGACCTCGCTCGGGCGTTCCATCGCCCGCGCGCTGGACCGCAAGTTCGTGCGGCTCTCCCTCGGGGGCGTGCGGGACGAGGCGGAGATCCGGGGACACCGGCGCACCTACGTCGGCGCGATGCCCGGGCGGATCATCCAGGGCATCCAGCAGGCGGGCACGTCCAACCCCGTCTTCATGCTCGACGAGATCGACAAGATCGGCTCGGACTACCGGGGCGACCCGAGTTCGGCGCTGCTCGAGGTCCTCGACCCGGAGCAGAACTTTTCCTTCCGCGACCACTACCTCGGCGTGCCCTACGACCTCTCCAAGGTGCTGTTCATCGCGACGGCGAACATCCTCGATCCCGTCCAGCCGGCCTTCCTCGACCGGATGGAGGTCATCCGGCTCTCCGGCTACACCCTGGAGGAGAAGAAAGCCATCGCGCGCCGCCACCTGATCCCCAAGCAGCTCGAAGAGAACGGCATCTCGGAGGCGAACATCGAGTTCACCGACTCGGGAATCGAGCGGATCATCGAGGCCTACACGCGCGAAGCCGGGTTGCGCAACCTCGAGCGGGAGATCGGCGCGATCTGCCGCAAGGTCGCCGTCTCCGTGGCCAAGGGGAAAACGCGCCGGTACCGCATCACCGGGGCCTCGGTGGAGAAGATGCTCGGCCCGGTCAAGCACTTCGCCGACGAGCTCCTCAAGAAAGACCAGGTCGGGGTCGCGACCGGGCTCGCCTGGACCTCCGTGGGAGGAGACATCCTCTTCGTCGAAGCGCTCGCGGTGCGCGGCAAGGGCGGCCTGCGCCTGACCGGTCAGCTCGGCGACGTCATGAAAGAGTCGGCCCAGGCGGCGATGTCGTACTCGCGCGCGCACGCCGCCGAGCTGGGCATCGAGGCGGACTTCTTCGAAACGCACGACGTCCACGTCCACGTCCCGGAGGGCTCGATCCCGAAGGACGGCCCCTCCGCGGGCATCACGATGGCGACGGCGATGATCTCCGCTTTCACCAACCGGATGGTGCGGAGGGACGTCGCCATGACGGGAGAGATCACCCTGCGCGGCGAGGTGCTCCCCATCGGGGGGGTGAAGGAGAAAGTCCTGGCGGCGCGGCAAGCCAAGATCACGACGATCGTCCTGCCGCGTCTCAACCGTCGCGACGTGCTGCAGATCAACCCCCGGATCCTGCACGGGATGACGTTCCGATACGTCGAGACGGTGCAGGAGGTCCTCGCCGTCTCCCTGCTCCCGGCGGCCGAGCCGGCGGAGGTGCCGACCCCCGCCGCCGCGCGCGCGGCGGAGATACCGGTCGCGGGCGAAGCGCGCCGGCGCGGCGGGAGCCCGTCCCCCACCGCGTAAGCCGTCAGCCGAACCCGGGCTCGCTCTCGGCTTACGATTCCGAGCCATGAAGCCGGAGGACCGCTTCGTCGAGAAGCTCCGCGCCCTGCTCCCGCCGGACGACTCCGTGCTGGTGGGGCCCGGAGACGACGCGGCGGTCGTCGCGAGCGACTCCGGGCCGGTCGTCGCGACGACCGACATGCTCGTCGAGTCGGTGGACTTCCTGGCCGGTGAGGATCCGGAGGTCATCGGCCGGCGAGCGGTGGCCGTCAACGCTTCGGACCTGGCGGCGATGGGCGCACAGCCGCGCTGGTTCCTGCTCGCAATCGGGCTGCACCGGCCCCAGGAGGCGACCGCGCTCGGGATCGCTCGGGGCGCGATCGCCCGAGCGGCGGAGTGGAACGCGCAGCTCGTGGGCGGGGACCTCTCGGGTGCGCCGTCCACCGTCGTGACGGTCGCCATGTGGGGGCGCCTGGCGGGCGCGCCGATGCGGCGGTCCGGGGCGTCGCCGGGAGACCTCGTGTACCTCTCCGGCTTTCCGGGGCGCGCGGCCGCCGGTCTGCGCCTGGCGCGCCGGCTGAGCGAGTTCACCGGGCAGGGCGCAGCTCCCCTGCCCCGGTTCGGCGGCCTTTCGGTGGCGCACGTCGAAGAGCTTCTCCGCGCGTACCGGGACCCGCAGCCGCCCGTGGCGGTGGGAACGGAGCTCGCCCGGGCCGGAATCGCGACCGCGGCGATCGACGTCTCCGACGGGCTCGGCGTGGATGCCGGGCGTCTCGCGAGAGCCTCCGGAGTGGGGCTGGAGATCGAAGCCCGCGGCCTTCCGGTCGCCGCCGCGCTGCACACCTTCTGCGAGCTCGAGGACCTGCGCCCGGTCGACCTCGCCGTCGCGGGCGGCGACGACTACGAGCTGCTCTTCTGCGCTCCGGAATCGGCCGCGCCGGTCATCGAGCGGATCGCGCGTCAGACCCGCGTGTCCCTCGCTCGCATCGGCCGCGTCCGCGCCGGCTCGGGGGTTACGCTGCGGGAAGGACGCCGCGAGCGCGAGATCGGCGACGCGGGCCACGACCACTTCGAAGCGCCGCGATGAAGTTTCCGCGTCCCCGTGCCTTCCGGCGCCGCCACCACCACCCCCTCTCGTGGGGACGACGCGCCCGACTCCTGCTCCTCGATCTGCTCGGCCGGGAAGAAACACCGGAGCGGGTCGCGGCGGCGCTCGCCGTGGGGGTCGGAGTCGGCTTCTCCCCCTTCATCGGCGTCCACATCTGGCTGGCGCTCGCCCTCGCGTTCATCTTCCGTCTCAACAAGATCGACACCGTCCTGGGCCAGTTCAGCGGCAATCCCTGGACCCTTCCGCCGAGCTTCGCCGCCGGGTATCACCTCGGACGGTTCGTCCTGGGATACGACGAGACCGAGGTTCCGGAGCTGCCCTGGAGCAAGTTGCTGCACCGCGACTTCTGGCAATCCTTCGCGGGAGAGGGACTGCGTCCGCGCCTGGCCTCTTTCCTCCTCGGCAATATGGTCATCGCGGTTCTCGCCGCCCTCGCGACGTATTTCCTCGTGCGATTTCTCTTGAGGCTCTATCACCGCCGCCACCCGCGCGTGGCGCGCCGGGCGGCCCGCCGCCGCGAAGACCGCCACAGGAAGCGAGAAGCCTCCAAAGCAACATAAGCGGTCGAGCCCCTTTGGGCGAGCCGCTCGACGTTGCCGAAGGCAGATCCCGCGAGCGCAGGCGGCGTGCTACCCATACCATCGCGCGCCCAGCATCAGGCGCAGCCATTCCTGCTGGTCGCTGCCGAGGATGTACTCGCACACGGCGAGCTCTCCGAAGACCGCGCAGCGGTCCCGCTCGGCGCTCAGACGGCCGGCAATCTGCTCGAGGGCCGAGCGCTTGGAGAGAGACCGGCTCGCGTTGCGGGCGAACTCGTTGGCGCCGCGGTAGGCCTTGTAACCCTTCCAGACCGCCGGGAGCATTCCGGCGAGCGCGATGGTGCCGACGCTGACGAAAGAGAGCAGTCCGCGCCGTGGCTCGAGCTCGGTGATCTTGAAAACCCAGTGCACGAGCGCGCCGACCAGCCCGGCGAAGAAGAAGAGGGGCAGCAGGAAGGGGCTCTTGAACAGTCGCGCCTCCGCCCGCCGCGCCGAGCGTTCGAAGTACTCCTTTTGCAGGGCGAGCCGGCGGCGCCCGTAGTAGTCGAGGACTTCCTTCAGGACCGGGTCGGGCACACGGTCACAGACCTCGCGGGACGGGTGCTCGGGGACCTCTTCCTTCCGCGACACGCCCGTGAGGTCCTCCCGCCGGAGCTTCCCGATCGCTTCGATCTTCCCGGAAAGACCCTGGCGCCATACGGCATCGCGTCCCCCGCCTGTCCAGAGTCGCGGGTCGGTCAGGAGCCGGAACTTCAAAAGGCGCAGCCGCTCCGCCTGGTACCGGCGCAGGAGCCATCGGGTGTGGCCGACGGAAAGCAGCCCGATCGCGACGATGAGGACCGTCCCGATGACCGCGAGGCCCTCGAAGAGGAGAAGCCGGCTCTTCCACTCGGGCGCGAGCGCTCCTTCCGCGGCGCGCTGCCCGAGTGCGAGGAGCAGGGACAACGTTGCGAGCGCGGCGGCCCAGCGTGCGAAGGCGCGGTGGCGCCGCTGCGTGGCGAGCGATTCCCGGTCGGCGTCTTCGAAGCGCGGCTGGATTTCGTCGCGGCAGAACCGCAGGTAATCGCCGAGGGGCGTCTCGCGCTGCAGGTCCTCCGGGGTATCGTGCATGTCGTCCCCCGTCGGCAGAACGGGGCCGTCGGCGACCGGGCTCATCCCTTTTCGATGCGATACCCGAGGGAGAGGATCGTCTTGATCGTCTCGAGGGCCGTGCGGCGGTCGTATTCCTTCTCGCTCTCGGGAAGCGCGTCGTACGGGACGAGGGAGGGGTGTTGCCGGAGCGCGTCGTCGCGCCGGGGCCCGTAGCGCCAGCCCTGGGCGATGCGCAGCGCGGCCCAGTTCTCGTGCGCGTTCTTCGCGAGCAGCTCCCTCAGCTCGCCGATTCCGGCGGGCAGCTCGACCTGCGACGTGTCCCGTGGCGACGGCTCGTAGTCCAGAACGGTCTCCTTCGCGCGGACGGCGTGACCGCGGTTACGGCACGCCGATGCGGAATCGCGGAGTGTCGATGGTCCAGGTCGGGCGACGGCGGGTCGGCGCCGGGTTCCTGACCTCGAAGGTGAAGAGGAAAGGCTCGCTGCGGCGGCCATCGGCGTCCACCAGCCTCGCCTGGAGGGTGACCTTCTGTGGCACGCCGGAGGCGACACGGAAGGGGATGCTGCCGATCTTCTGGCCCTTCACGGGCGCCCCGACGCGGAAGGGCTGGAATTCCGAGGCCTCCACCACCTCGAACTCCGCGGACAGCACGTCCGCGCCCGGATCGCGGAACTGGATCGAGCCGGACGCCCCGCGGGTGCCCGCCGTGATCGCGTCGGGAAAGGTGAGCCCGACGATCTCCGGGGGGCTCCCGCGCAGCGAGAAGAACCCGACGAGCGCCAGGGCGGCGGCCGCGGCCGCGATCCAGAGGAGAGGCCGACGGCGCCGGGGCTCGGCGACCGCCGGGCCCTCGAAGGGCGCCGGCATCAACGCGGCAGCCGCGGCGGTCGCCGCCCGCGGCCCCGACCGCGGCGGAATGACCGGGATCTCGGTCGAGTCGCGAGTCCCCCGGGTCAGCAGAAGCTGCACGGTCTCGGAGATGTGGTCCAGGTGCTGTTCGATGGGCGGCGTGATGGCGTCGAGCCAGTGCGGGGTGCTGATGAAGTACTCGAGGGTCTTCCCCGGCGGGACGTTCTCGATCCGCAGGGGGATCACCGTGAGTCCCTTGCTCACCGCGCGCTCCACCTCGCGCCGGATCTGGTGCGACTTGTTGGCGTTGGAGGAGAAGACGAGCACCATGAGCCGGCACTCGTTGATCGCCCCGATGATCGCGGCGCCCCAGTCGAGCCCGGGGAGGATGTCCCGCGGGGCGATCCAGCATCGGACGCCGCGGTTCTCCAGGGCAGCGCAGACGGCGTCGGCGACAGGCTTGTCATGGGACGCGTAGCTGACGAAGACGTCGTGTGCCACGGCTCTCACATCGCGCGCCGGTCCGGCGAAGAATCGCGGGATCCTATCACCGCACCGCCGCCGGAAACGCCCAGGGAGCCAGCCGCTCGAGCCGCGGACGCAGCGTGTCGTACCGCGCCCGGTAGGCGGGGCTGCGACGCGCCGCGGCCGTCACGCGCAGCAGGTCTTCGCGTCGGCGCGTGGCGAGGAAGACGCGCTCCCGGGCGAGGCCCTCGGCAAAGTGCCGCCCTTCTTCCTCGCGCCGGTCGGCGAGAAAGGCATGCGCCGGCGCGTATCCCGGAGTCCGACGCAGGATTTCGCGCGCCTGCCGCTCCGCCTCCCGCCGCCTGCCGCGCGAAAGGAGCCAGTCGGCGTAGCCCATCCGGACGTTCGCGGCGAAGGGGGACACCGCGACCGCGCGGAGCCAGTCCTCCCCCGCGGTGGCTGGAGAAAGCCGCGTGCGGACGATGGCGAGCCGGTAGAGGAGAGGGAGAGAGCGCGGCAGGCTGCGGAGACCTTCCACGTACGCCGCCTCGGCTCCCCTCCAGCCCCCGCGCGCCTCCCGCACGCGTCCCAGACCGAAATACCCGTTCTCGTATCCGGGCTGGGCGCGCAGAGACTGCAGGTAAGACTCCTCCGCCAGGGCCGGGTGTCCGAGCTCCAGCTCCATCCGGCCCTTTCCCGCCCAGGCATCGAAATACCCGGGGTAGATCCGGGTGGCGCGCGTGTACTCGGCCAGGGATTCCTCGTGCGCTCGCTGGTCGGCGAGGACGTAGGCCCGATTGTAGTGGGACTTGGCGCTCGCCGGGGAGGTCGCCACGAGGTTCGAGAAGAGCGTGAGATCGTCCTGCCAGACGACGTTGCGCACGGCGGTCCTCGCGCCGAAGAGCACCGTCACCGCGGCGAGCGCCGCGAGCCGCCCAGCCGTTATCGCCGTCCACCGGGGCGCCGTGCCGAGGATGACCCACGCCAGCATGAGGCACACGCCGGCGGAGGGGAGATAGGCGAGGCGCTCGGCGAAGACCGTCCCGATGGGAAAAAGGATGTTCGCCGTGACCGCGAAGGCGGCGACGAAGAGGAGGAACCCGAAAGCCAGGCCGGGGACCCGCGGCATCGCGCGGATCGCGGCGGCCGCCAGCGCGAAGAGAAGGAGCGGCCAGACGTATGCCGCAGGATCTTCCGCGCGCAGGAGCGGCAGGGACCAGGCCGATTCGTCGGCGGTGAGCAGCAGGGGCGCGACGCAGCGGCCCAGATAACGGAAGAGGATCGCGCTCCCGTTGATCGCGCGGTCGAGGAAGGGTAGCGGGGCGAGCGGGTTCTCCAGCGCGAAGATCGCCGTGTTTCCTTTCAGGAAGCCTCCGATGACCCGGGCGCGCAGGAGTAAGACTCCCGCGAGGGCGAGGGCGGAGCCGGCGAGAAGGACCGCGCCGCGACGGAAGGAGGCCCGCAAGCGGGCCCACGGCCCGCCCTCGGCGCGGGCATAGAGGAGCAGCATCGCGAGCAACGGAGCAACGGCGGCGCTCTCCTTGGTGAGGATCCCGAGGAAGAGGCAGAGGAAGCCGGCCGCGTAGCGCAGCGCCCTCCATCGCCCACCCGGCGCCACCTGCGCGGTCCAACGAACGAAGAGGAGGGCGAAGAGGGCGGCGAGGGTCTCCGCGCGACCCACGATGCTCGTGACCGCCTCGACGTGGATGGGGTGAACGGCGAATAGAACCCCCGCGCCCTGCGCGAGCGGCTCGGTGAGCCCCGCGGCGAGCAAGAACCGGACGAGCATCGCCGCGACGACCGCGTGCAGCAGCACGTTGACGATGCGGAAAGAGACGGCGCGCCCGCCGTGGATCCACCACTGCACGGCATAGCTCGCGAGGAGAACCGGCCGATAGTTGGTTCCCGCCCCCTTCGGCCGGCCGAAATAACCGGTCTCCAGGATCTGGGGAAATCCGGCCGGCCTCCGGATGCGCGGGTTGTCGCGCACGATCGCCTTGTCGTCGTACGTGAATTCGGCCGTCAGGCCGTTGGCGAACGGCAGGAGGCAGGCGAAGGCCAGCACGAGAGTCCAGACGACGCGTTGGTTAATCAAGATGTCAGGTGAAAAGGTGGAAGGTGCACTGCCTTCGCCTTTCACCCTTCACCTTATATCTGCCCTCGCGTCCTCCGCGGGGCCGGAATGCGCAGCTCGCGGATGAGATAGAGGAGGGCCTGCCGGGAAAGCCCGAGGTCGCGGGCGGCCCGGGACCGGTTCCCGCCCGTGCGTTCGAGCGCTTCGCAGATCAGATCGCGCCGATGCGCGTCCACGCGGGCGCGGTAATCCACCGTGTCCGCCGGCGCGCCGCGCGCGCGCCGGATGGGCTCGGGCAGCATGTCGAGTGTCACCAGGCCGTCGGGCGCGGCGAGGGCGGCGGCCTGCGCCACGGCGTTCTGGAGCTCGCGGACGTTGCCCGGCCATTGATGGGATCCGATCGCCGCGAGCGCCTCGGGCGCGAACTGGAGCCGCCCGCGCGCATACTCCCGGGCGTAGAGGTCCAGGAAATGGCGGGCGATGAGGAAAACGTCCCGCCCCCGGCGGCGGAGCGGCGGAAGAGGAATGACCGCGACGTGCAGCCGGTAATAGAGATCCTCGCGGAACCTTCCGGCCTGTACTTCGCGGGAGAGATCGCGGGCCGTCGCCGACACGACGCGCACGTCCACTTTGCGTGGCCGGGTCTCCCCGACCCGGCGGATCTCCCGTTCCTGCAGCGCGCGCAGCAGCTTGGCCTGCAAGGGCAAAGCGAGGTCTCCGATCTCGTCGAAGAAGATCGTTCCACAGTTCGCGTCTTCGATCAGGCCGCGCCGCTCGCGATCGGCGCCCGTGAACGCTCCCCGCGCGTGCCCGAAGAGCTCGCTCTCGAGCAGCGGCGACGGGATGGCCGCGACGTTGACGGCGATGAAGGGGCGGGTCGCGCGGGCCGACAGGGAATGGACGGCGCGGGCGACAGCCTCTTTTCCGGTCCCCGACTCGCCCAGGACCAGAACGGTGACGTGTTGCGCCGCAAAGAGAGAAAGCCGGCGGTACGGTTCCTCCATCGAGGCGTCCGCGGAAACGATTCCCAGGCGGCTCCACCCGGCGGAGTGCTCCCCGAGCGCGGGGGCCGGCGGGATCCGAAAGAGCAGGGTCTCGAGAACCAGGACCACCGCTTCCATCCGGTCCTGCGGCGGCTGAGGCCAGACCTCGAGCCGGTACGACATGTTTCCGGCGTGCAGGCTCCGCTGCGCGGAGGACTCGGCCGGTGGCGCGGGCGTCTCCGCGAGACGGGCGAGCACTCTCCCCCCGCCGTCGCGGATCTCGAGCGCTTGCAGACCGAGCGGCGCGAGGGCGGCCTCCGCGTCCTCGCCCGCCAGCGCGCGGGCGACGGAGGCACGCAAGGCCCGGAGGCCGGTCGTCAGCGACGCATCGGCCCGCCCTCCCCGCGGACCGAAGACGGCGTCGGCGAGCGCCGACCCACCCTGCGATCGGAGGACCTGCTCCGTGCGGGATCGCCACGCCGGGGCCAGCCCGCCGCCCGATGCGCGCAGGAGCGCGTGGCGCCGGGCGAGGGACTCCGCCGCCGAATACGCGTCCCGTCGGAAGAGCTCGTCGAGCGCGCTGTTTTTCTCCTCGCCCGGATCGGGATTCTCCATCTCCGCCAGCCTCTCGCGCGCCACCCGTTCCGTCTCGCACCGGTCGGGAGGGTCCGCAGCGGCCATCCCATAGGCGCGGCGCGCGCCTTCCACGTCTCCGGCGTAGACGAGCCGATCCCCCTCTTCCAGCCACAGCTCCCCGATCTCGAGCCGGTCGCGCAAGGTTTCGGCGATGACACGGGCCTCGGCGTTTTCCCGGGCGGCGCGCTCGAGGTCTCCCGTGCGCAGCGCGAGCCGGCTGGACTGGTGCATCGCGACGAGCCGCCGCAGCTCGTCCCCCTCCTGCCGGGCCGCGGCGGCCAGCGCCTGCGCTTCCGCCGCCGCGCGGCTCCACTCGCAACGGTTGATGAGGACTTCCAGGCGATTGGCGCGCGCCGTGCGGGAGAGGTCTTCGCGTCCGGCGAGCGCCGCGCAGGCGATGGCCTCCTCGAGAAGCCCCTCGCACCGGCCCGTGCGGCCGGAGTGGTAGAAGGTCGCGGCGAGATCGATGAGGACCCGGGCCCGCTCGACCGGATCGTCGCGGAGAACTTCGCTCGCCTGCTCGAGCCGCGCGGCGGCGGCCGCGTATTCCCGCCGGTCGCTCAAGCCGAGCGCTTCGCGCGCGAGGAGCCGCGCCATGAGCGTCTCGTCTCCCGACCGGGTGACCGCCGGGCGCCAGGCTTCGTAGAGAGCCTTCTCGTCGTCGAACCGACCCTGCAGGGACAGCACGGTCGCGCGGGCGAGCGCGTTCTCGAGCCGGCCCGAGAGAGCCAGACCGATGGCCTGCCGGTCGGCCTGATCCAGCAGTCGGAGCGCGAGCGCATGCTCTCCCGCGCGGGCGCGGCCGGCAGCTTCCACGCGAAGGGCGCGGGAGCGCTCTGCGGGAGGCGCTCCCGCGAACTCCCGCCTCCACCGAACCGCCAGGGCGACGGCGGCGCCCATGTCTCCGCGCGCCACCGCCGTTTCGGCCAGACGGAGCCCGGCGGCGCGCCGCTCGTCCGATTGGGCCGTCTCGTTCCGCGCGACGCTCTCCAGCCGCGCCTGCGCTTCGCGCAGGCGCCCGCCCGCGATCTCGCGCTCGGCCTCGAGGAGCGAAAGCCAGGGCGGCGCGGCATCTCCTGCCGCCCGTCCCAGCCGGGCCGAGAGCTCGAACCAGTAGTCGGGCGAGGCGCCGGGAAGGCCTTCGATCCACCGCCTCCCTTCATCGAGAGCCCGCGCGACGTGGCCGGCGCTCAGGGCGTTCTCCACGCGCCGCGCCGGCTCGGCTTCGGCTCGGCTCGCGCGGGATCCCTTCGGCATGGGTGCCGCCGGGCGATCCTCCGCTTCCTCCGCCGCCGGGATCGGAGGGGTTGCGTCGCCCGTCGGGTCCCCCGCGAACCCCGCCCAGGCGGTGGATGCGACCGCGGCGCGAACGAGGTGGAGCCCGGACCGCGGCGACCCGCGTGCGCGTTCCGCCAGCGATTCGTAGAAACGAAGAGAAGCCGCGAGCGACCCGCAGGGGACGAACACCTCGCGCCGCCATTCGTCCGGCAGCCGCGGAGGGGGCAGTTCCGTCGGGATCTCCAGGGCCTCGACTTCTCCATGGAGGGACCGGAGCGCGGTCTGAAAGGCTTTGCGCGAAAGGGCGTCCCATCGGTTCGGCTCGGTCGCGATCCACACGGCGCGAACTCCACCCGCTTCACGCGCGTGGCGCTGTCGCAGCCGGCGCGCGGCCTCGACCGCCCCGCGCGGCGGATCCTCGAAACCGAGCGCGGAAGCGGGCTCGAGCGCGGATCCGAACGAGAAGATCCGGACCGCGCGTCCCGACAGGACCGCGCGGGCCTTCGCGACGAGCGCCCGCCGCCCGACGTCGCGAAAGTAGGCTCCGCCATGTCCGAGCGTCCGGAGGCGCGACGGGGCGGACTCGGCGAGCGACAGGGCGGGGAAGGCGCGGTAGGCCGTGGCGAGCCAAAAATCGGCTCGTCGTCCCGGGCCGCCGGGGGCATCGAGCTCTTCGATCAGAGCGCCGGCCGCCGGAACGGCGAGACGGCGACCGCGGAAGAACAACGACCGCGCGAAGGGCGCGAGCGCCTCCGCCGGCGATCGCGGGGCTCCGTTCTGCCGCACGCCAGCGGGTGAGCGGGCCAGCTGGAGGCGCGGAGTCCCGCTTCGAGCATGCCAGCGAGCATCGAGGAGGTCCTCCGGGTCCATGAAAAAACCGGCCGCATGGAAGAAGGAAACGGCGGAGGCAGCCTGGAGAAAAAGGGACGGGCCGAAGGTCGCCGGAATGCGTCCGGCCGCGATGGGACGCCCGCGCGGCAACGCGCGCTCGACGATCAGGACCTCGCCGTCGGCGGCGAAGTCTCGGGGGATCGGGAGCGTCTCGTGCTCGAGAGCCGCGAATTCCCGCCACGTTTCCCGCGCCGCCGAAAGAGGATAACGCTCGCACGCATGCTCGCTCGAAGACTCCATCCCGCCGTCACCGCCTCGCCTTCACCGACTATTTGTCGCGGAAGCGCGGGGCCCGCGGCGTCGATCACCGGGCGAGGAGCGACTCGAGATCGGCGAAGAAGCGCGGGTAGGACTTCGCGACGTGATCGGGTCGCTCGATGAGCGCTCCGGGCCGGCCGAGCGCAACGAGCGCGGCCGCCATGACGATCCGGTGGTCGCCGGCGGTCGGAAGCGCGCGCGAGCCCGCTTCGAGCGGGGCGCCGCGGATGGTGAGCGCATCGGCGTCGCGTTCCACCGCGCCCCCCGCGGCTTGCAGGAGCTTCGTCACCGCCTCGAGACGATCGCTCTCCTTCCAGCGCAGGTGGGCGATCCCCTGGATCCGGCTCTCCCCCCCGGCGAAGAGAGCGAGCGCGGCGAGGACGGGGACCGCGTCTGGAAAATCGGTGGCGACCACCTCGAGACCCGTGAGCCGGGCACGGGGCGCCCGGCCGACCACGGTCCCCTCCTCGCCCCGCACGATGGTCATCCCCATCCGTTGGAGCGCCTCGAGGGCGATCGCGTCCGCGTCGCGCGAGGGCCACGCGAGCCCTTCGACACGCACTTCCCCGCCGAGGATTCCCGGCGCGGCGAGGAGCGGCAGCGCCGAGGAGTAGTCGCCGGGGATCCCGTAGCGTCCGGCCGCCGCCGGCCCCCGCTCGACTCGAAGCGCCGGACCTCGGAACACCGCGTGTCCGAAAGCTTCGAGGGCGTCGAGCGTCGATCCGACGTAGGGCGCAGAGGCGACGCGGCCCGACGCGTGGACTTCCAGCCCGCCCTCGACGGCGACCGCGGCGAGCAGCAGCGCCGAGACGAACTGGCTCGAGCGGGAAGCGTCCACGGACACGATGCCGGACCGAAGGGTCCCCCCTCCGATCTCGAGCGGCAAGCCGTCGTCCTCTCCCCGCGAGACGATCGCGCCTCCGATCGAGCGGAGCGCTCGCGTGAGCTCCCGCATGGGACGCCCGCGCAGGCCCGGGGATCCGTCGAGGAGGAAGCGCCCCGGAGTCGCCGCGGCAAGCGCCGCGAGGAACCTCGCCGCGGTCCCCGATTCCCCCGCGTCGAGGAGGACCTGATCCGACCCTCGCCCGCGGACGGGGCCCTGTACACGGAGCCCCGCGCCCGACTCCTCGATGCTCGCTCCGAGCGCCCGGAGGCATCGGGCGAGGACACGGGTGTCTTCGGAATCGAGCGGGCGGACCAGCTCGACTGGTGTGGGCGAGAGGGCCGCGAGGAGAAGGGCCCGGTTCGTCGCGCTCTTGGAGGGCGGAGCGCGCACGACGCCTCGCGCTTCCCGCGCGGGAGCCATCGCCAGGTAGTCCATGGCCGGGCGTGCGGCCTAATCGCTCAGGGAGACGAGCCGCGTCGAGCCGTCGGGAGCGATCTCCATCCACCGACCCTCTTCCACGAATGCCGGCAGGATCTCGACTTCGCCGCCATCGACGGTCTCCCGCCACGACCTGTGGAAGTGGCCGAGCAGCAGGACGTCGATGCCTTCCCGGAAGCGGCGCTCCGCGAAGGCGCGGATCATTTCCACCGGGAGGCGCGTCTTGTGCTTGAAGTTCGAGCGATAGAGCCGCGCCTCCACGCGGGACACGAGCTGGTTGGCCGAGCGCCTCGGGATGAGTGCGATCGAGGCCCTCGAGACCGGGTTCTTCGACAGCGCGCGCCAGAAGCGGTACGGGATGTCCTTCTCGTTCAAGAGGTCGCCGTGGGTCAGCAGGAAACGCCGGCCCCCCTCTTCGAAGATCTCTTCGTCGCAGACTTTCCGGAAATAGTGCTCCACATGGGAGCCGCGCAGGAAGAACTCCCGGTTCCCCTCGATGTAGGTCACCGGAACGCCGCGGCCGGCGAGCTCCGAGACTTTATCGAGGAATCGCAGGATCGCGGGCGTCTCGAACTTCGGATGCGCGATGAAATAGTGGAAGACGTCCCCGAGGAGGGAAACGGCCCGCGCGCCCCGCGCGGCCACGCGGTCGAGCGCCTGCAGGAACGCCTCCTCGTCGCCGGGTCGGCGCCCCACGTGACAGTCGGCGAAGACGACGCGCATTCACGAAAGATACCTGAGCGCACGCGAATGCCGCGGGGGCGGGTTCGCCCCGGAACCGCACGTCTTAGAATTTCGAGCCGATGAACGATGATCAGGAGAAGCGGCATCAGGAGCGCTATCGCGCCTTCATCGAGCAGAGCGCGGAAGGGGTCTGGTGCTTCGAGCTGTCCGAGCCCTTCTCCGTCGCCCTGCCGCCGGAGGACCAGATCGACCGGATGTACTCCCACGCGCTCCTCGCGGAATGCAACGACGCGTGCGCGCGGATGTACGGTTACGACCGGGCGGCCGAGATCCTCGGGGCGCGCCTCATCACTTTCCTCCCCCGCACGGAAGAGAACATCGCCTACCTGCGCGAGTTCATCGTCCAGGGGTATCGCCTGAGCGACGCGGAGTCGGCCGAGCGGGACCGTCACGGCCGCCCGAAGCACTTCCTCAACAACCTGGTGGGAATCGTGGAGGATGGGAACCTCCTTCGGGCGTGGGGAACCCAGCGCGACATCACCGAGCGCAAGAACCAGGAGCAGGAGCGCGAGCGGCTCCTCGGGGCCCTCACCGACGCCCTCGGCGAGCAGAAACGGCTTCAGGAGGAACGGGAAAGAGCCTACCGCGGGGCCCAGGAGGCGGTGCGGCTGCGCGACGAGTTCCTCTCCGTCGCCGGGCACGAGCTGAAGACGCCGCTGACCGCCTTGCAGCTCCAGATGGAAACCATCGCCGCGCGCGCAGGCCCGCTCGGCAACGAGGAGCTGGACTTCTGGCTCGACCGCGCCAACCGGTCGCTCGGCAGGATCCTTCGCCTCGTCGAGGACCTACTCGACGTGACCCGGATTTCCACCGGCCGCGTCCGGCTCGAGCTGGAGGAGGTGGACTTCGCCGAGCTGGTCCGCGGGGTCGTGGCGCGCTCGGAAGGCGACGCGGCCCGGGCGAAGAGCGCGATCACGTTCTCGGCGCCGGCGCCGGTGCGCGGCTACTGGGACGCTTCACGGCTGGAGCAGATCGCGGACAACCTCATCTCCAACGCGATCAAGTACGGCGAGGGGCCGATCGAGGTCGAGGTCGGGGGGGCCGGCGAGACGGCCACGCTCGTCGTCCGCGACCACGGCATCGGGATCGCTCCGGAAGACCAGGAGCGCGTCTTCGAACGGTTCGAGCGGGTGGGCCCCGCCGGGCAGGTCGCGGGGCTCGGCCTGGGCCTTTGGATCGTCCGGGAGGCCGCCGGGGTGATGTTGGGAAAAATCTCGCTCGCGAGTCGCCGGGGCGAGGGCTCCGAGTTTCGCGTCGAGCTGCCCCGCTTCGCTCTTCGCGAGAGCGCCGGCTGACCTTGCCCTGACCCTAACCTTTCTCGAACGCGGTCTCGAAGGCGCGCAGGCTGCCCGCGTCGAAGAGACAGAAGATGATCCGTTCCACGGTTCGGTTGGTTTCCGCGAAGGAACGGGCCGCGGCGATGCTGATCTCCGCCGCGCGCCGGAGGGGGAACCCGAAGACGCCCGTCGAGATCGCGGGGAGAGCGACGCTGCGGGCGCCGAGCTCTTCCGCCCGTTTCAGAGCGGAGCGGACCGCCGAAGCCAGGAGCATTTCTTCGCCGAACTCCCCTCCGCGCCAGACCGGGCCGACCGCATGGATGATCCAACGGGCTTCCAGCTTCCCGGCTCCGGTGACGACCGCGTCTCCGACGGCGCAGCCGCCGAGGCGGTCGCACTCCTCCTGGATCGTGTCGCCGCCCGCACGCCGGATCGCCCCGGCGACCCCGGCCCCGAGCTGAAGCCCCTCGTTGGCCGCGTTGACGATCGCGTCCGCGGCGACGCTCGCGATGTCACACCGGGCGAGCTCGATCGATGCGGCCACGGCGAGCCGATCAGCGTTCCAGCTGCTCCGTGACTTGTTCCGCGATGCGGAGATACGCCTCGGTCACGCCGGAGCCCGGCTCCGCGATGACGATCGGCCGCCCGGCGTCGCCCCCCGCGGCGACCCGCGCGTCGAGAGGGATCTCACCGAGAAACGGCACGCGCAGCTGCTCCGCCGTTCGCCGCCCGCCGCCATGCTTGAAGATCTCCTCGCGGTGCCCGCAGGAAGGGCACAGGTAGTACGACATGTTCTCCACGATCCCGAGGACGGGAACGTTGACCTTTTGGAACATCGCCAGGCCCTTGCGCGCGTCGATGAGGGAAACGTCCTGCGGCGTCGTCACGATGACCGCGCCGGAGAGGTGGATCTTCTGGGTCAGGGTGAGCTGGGCGTCCCCCGTTCCCGGCGGAAGATCGATCACGAGGTAGTCGAGCTTGCCCCACGCGACGTCCTGCAGGAACTGCTCGACGGCCTTCATGACCATGGGACCGCGCCAGATGACGGGCTGGTCCACGTCCATCAGGAATCCGAGGGACATGACGCGCACGCCGTATCGGTCGATCGGAACGATCTGGTTGGCCTCGTTGACGTGCGGTTTCTCTTCGATGCCCATCATCATCTGCTGCGACGGGCCGTAGATGTCGGAGTCCATCAACCCCACGCGCTGGCCGAGCCTCTGGAGGGCGAGGGCGAGGTTCGCCGCCACGGTGGACTTGCCGACGCCCCCTTTGCCGGAGGCGACGGCGATCTTGAACCGGACGTCCGGCAGGATCTGCGCGGAAGGGGGCGGCACGCCGACGGCGCCGCGCGGAGAGGCGGGAGCGGGCTCCCGCAGGTCCAGGCGGATCGTGACGGCGT
>JBHENW010000021.1:0-3507 GCA_046261875.1 Thermoanaerobaculia bacterium
ATCTCACGCAGCGAGACGTCGGTGTCCGAAGCCGGATCGGGAGTTGACTACCTGTACGAGCCCGGTCCCGAGCAGATCCTCGCCCGGCTCCTCCCCCGGTACCTCGAGTTCGTGATCTTCCGCGTCCTTCTCGAGTCCGCCGCCGCGGAGCACGGCGCGCGGATGACCGCGATGGACTCGGCGTCCCGCAACGCCGGCGAGATGATCGACTCGCTGACCCTGACCTACAACCGCGCCCGGCAGGCGCGCATCACGAAGGAGTTGATCGAGATCGTCTCCGGCGCCGCGGCGCAGGAGTAACCGTCATTCGAACCCTTTCCGACTGAGGAAGCACACATGGCAGAACAGAACATCGGCCGCGTCGTCCAGATCATCGGCCCCGTCCTCGACGTCGAGTTCACGGAGGGCAAGCTCCCGCCGATCCTGAACGCGATCCTCGTGCAGGACGAGGGGAAGCAGACGGGCGTCGCCATCGACGTCGTCGCGGAGGTTGCGCAGCATCTCGGAGAGAACCGCGTCCGGTGCATCTCGATGAAGCCCACCGAAGGGATGGTGCGGGGAATGCGCGCGGTCGACACCGGGGCGCCCATCTCGGTGCCCGTCGGGCCGGAGACCCTCGGCCGGCTCATGAACGTCGTCGGCGAGCCGGTCGACGAGCTCGGCCCGGTCAACGCCGCGGAGCGCTGGCCCATCCACCGCGAGCCACCGCCGCACGACGAGCAGTCCACCGAGGTCGAGATGTTCGAGACGGGCATCAAGGTCATCGACCTGCTCGAGCCGTACACGAAAGGGGGCAAGACGGGCCTCTTCGGCGGCGCCGGTGTCGGCAAAACCGTCATCGTGACGGAACTGATCAACAACGTCGCGAAGCAGCACGGCGGTTACTCCGTTTTCGCTGGCGTCGGCGAGCGCACGCGCGAAGGCAACGACCTCTACCGGGAGATGACGGAAGCCGGCGTCATCACGCCGGGGGATCCCGCCAAGTCCAAAGCCTCCCTGATCTACGGGCAGATGACCGAGCCCCCCGGCGCGCGCCTGCGGGTCGGGCTGACCGCGCTGACGGTCGCCGAGTACTTTCGCGACGTCGAAGGGAAGGACACCCTCCTCTTCATCGACAACATCTTCCGTTTCACGCAGGCGGGCTCCGAAGTCTCGGCGCTGCTGGGCCGGATGCCCTCGGCCGTCGGTTATCAGCCCAACCTCGCCACGGAGATGGGGGAGCTGCAGGAACGCATCACCTCGACCAAGAAAGGATCGGTCACCTCCGTCCAGGCCATCTACGTTCCCGCCGACGACCTGACCGACCCCGCCCCGGCCACCGCGTTCGCCCACCTCGACGCGACGAGCGTTCTCTCGCGTCAGATCGCCGAGCTGGGCATCTACCCCGCCGTGGATCCGCTCGCCTCGACCTCGAAGATCCTGACGCCGCGCGTCGTGGGGGAGCAGCACTATCAGGTCGCCCGCGCGGTGCAGGCCGTGCTGCAGAAATACAAGGACCTCCAGGACATCATCGCGATCCTCGGCATCGACGAGCTCTCGGAAGACGACAAGCTCGTCGTGGCGCGCGCGCGCAAGATCCAGCGCTTCCTCTCCCAGCCCTTCTTCGTGGCGCAGCAGTTCACCGGCGTGGAAGGCCGCTACGTGAAGATCGCCGACACGGTCCAGGGCTTCCAGGAGATCGTCGAGGGCAAGTGCGACGACATGCCCGAGCAGGCGTTCTTCATGGTCGGGACGATGGAAGAAGCGCGGGAGAAGGCCGAACGGCTCGCGAAGGCCGCATAGCGGTTCGCCAGCGATGCACGAGCAGCATTACCTCCAGGACGCGGTCCTTCAGCTTCGCAAGCTCAAGTCGCAGGCCGACCGCGCGCTGGCGCAGATCCCGGAAGAGGACTGGTTCCGGACGCTCGACCCGGAGTCCAACAGCATCGCGCTCATCATGAAACACGTCGCGGGCAACATGCGCTCGCGGTGGACGGACTTCCTCACGTCGGACGGGGAGAAACCGGACCGCAACCGCGAATCCGAGTTCGTCGTGGAGGACGGAGACACGGCGAAGAGCGTCCGCGAGCGCTGGGAAAAGGGATGGCGTCTCGTGTTCGAGGCGCTCGCGCCGCTCGGCGCCGAGGATCTCCTTCGGGCCGTCACCGTACGGGGCGAGCGGCATTCGGTCACCGAGGCGATCAACCGGCAGATGACGCATTACGCGGGACACGTGGGCCAGATCGTGCTGCTCGCGAAGCACTTCGCCGGACCGAACTGGAAGTCGCTGAGCATCCCCCGCGGAAAGTCGCACGACGTGGACGTCGGGAAGACGGGCGAGCCTTATAGCCTCGGAGCGGACCAGACCCCCCGCGGTTGACCCCGCCGAGTCGCGGCGGTGGCGTGCGTTGCTGCTCATCGCGGTGGCGCAGCTGCTCGCCATGTCGCTCTGGTTCGGCGCCGCCGCCGTGGCGCCGAGGATCCGCGCGGAGTGGGCTCTCGGAGACTGGTCCGCGGGCTGGCTGACCACCGCCGTCCAGGTGGGTTTCGTCGTCGGCACGCTCCTCTCCGCGGTGCTCAACCTGCCGGACGTCTTCCGGCCCAAAAACCTCTTCGCGGCCTGCGCGCTGCTCGCGGCGGTCTCGAACGGGCTGCTCGCCGTCGCCGGCGGCGCAGCGTCGGCGATCGTCCTGCGTTTCCTGACCGGGTTCTTTCTGGCCGGCGTTTATCCGCCCGGCATGAAGGTCATGGTGAGCTGGTTCCTGCGCCGGCGCGGCCTGGCCCTCGGCGTGCTCGTCGGGGCCCTCACGCTGGGCAAGTCGACCCCGTACCTGGCCAACGCGCTCGGGACCTACGACTGGCGCCGCGTGCTGCTGTTCTTTTCCGCGGTTGCCGTGGCCGGAGGGCTGATTCTGCTTCGCGCCGGCGAGGGCCCGTACGCGGCGGCGAGCGCTCCCTTCGACCCGCGCCAGGCGGCGAGGGTCTTCGGGAACCGCGGGGTGCGGCTGGCCAGCCTCGGGTACTTCGGCCACATGTGGGAGCTCTACGCCATGTGGACCTGGATCCCGGTCATGCTGCGCAGCAGCCTGGAGCTCACGGGGGAGCCGGCGAGGCTCGCGGAGCTCGGCAGCTTCCTCGTCATCGGGAGCGGGGCAGCCGGTTGCGTCGCCGCCGGCCTCGCGGCGGACCGGATGGGCCGCACGGTCGTGACGTCGGCGGCGATGGCCGTGAGCGGCGCGTGCTGCGTCGCGATCGGCTTCTTGTACGGGGGGAGCCCGGGCGCGCTGCTCGCGCTCGCCACGCTCTGGGGCGCTTCGGTCGTCGCCGACTCCGCTCAGTTCTCCGCGTGCGTCACGGAGCTGGCCGACCCGCGCTACGTGGGGACCGCGCTCACCCTCCAGACCTCGATCGGTTTCCTGCTGACGACCGTCTCGATCGCTCTCGTGCCCCTCGCCGTCGAACGGTTCGGCTGGCGATGGGCCTTTGCGCTGCTGGCTCCGGGTCCAATCCTCGGGACCCTCGCAATGC
>JBHENW010000022.1:0-6942 GCA_046261875.1 Thermoanaerobaculia bacterium
GGTCTCGAGCTTGATCCGTGCGATCTCCCGGTCGATCTCGGGAGGGAGGTCGTGGACGCCCGGGGCGAGCGCGCCCCGGTTGCGGGCCAGGTAATAGATCGCGAGGGCCTGGACCGTGAAGGAGAGGTCCATGATCTCGACGGGGTGCCCATCGCCCCCCGCGATGTTCACGAGCCGTCCGGCGCTCAACAGGTGCAGGCGGCGCCCGTCCGGCATCCGGTACTCCGTGACCTGCCGGCGGACCTCCCGGGGCTCGCCCGTCATCGCCTCGAGCGCCGGCACGTCGATCTCGGTGTCGAGCCCGCCGGCGTTGGCGAGAACGGTCCCGTCCTTCATCCGCTCGAAGTGCTCGCGGCGCAGGACGGCGTGCGTCCCGGTCGAGGTGATGAAGAAGTCGCCGGCCGCGGCCGCCTCCGCAAGGGTCATCACGGCGAATCCGTCGGCGACCGCCTCCAGCGCCCGCACCGGGTCGATTTCGCAGACGACGACCCGGGCGTTCAAGCCCGCGGCGCGGCGCGCCAGACCCTTGCCGCACCAGCCGTATCCGGCGAGGACGACCGTGCGCCCGCCGAAATAGAGGTTCGTCAACGCCATCATCGCGGTGAAGACGGACTGCCCGGTCCCGTACCGGTTGTCGAAGAGGTGCTTGCACATCGCGTCGTTGCCCGCGATCACGGGATACGCGAGGCGGCCTTCCCGCTCCATGTTGCGCAGCTTTGTGACCCCGGAGGTCGTCTGCTCCGAGGCGCCCCAGACTCCGCCGCGTCCCTCGGGACGGGTCGTGTGGAGGATGCGGGTCAGCTCGGCGCGGTCGTCCACGATCAGCGCCGGGCCCGTCGCGACGGTCCGGGTCAGGTGGTCCTCGAACTCCTCGGCGGAGGCGGAGGCGACCGAATAGACGAGGACGCCTTCGGCCGCGATGCCGGCGGCGACGTCGTCCTGCACGTACCCGGGCGCCGTGCCGGCCAGCGCCACGTTGGCCCCTGCGCGGTGGAGCAACAGCGAGAGGTAGGCGGTCTTGGCCTCCAGCGGTACGCACACGGCGACGTTGACGCCGCGCAGGGTCCCGTCGTTCAGATACCTCTCGAAGACCGCGTTCAAGACCGGGGCATGCTGGGCCACCCAGGCGATCTTGCGCCGGCCTTCCGGCGCGAGTGCCGGGTCCGCGACGATGGACGCCGGCATCACAGCCTCCAGCTCCGAGCGTACTCCTCCTGCTCGGGCGTCGGCGTCTCCAGGGTCATTCCGAGGAGGCGCAGTCGCGTGCGCGCGATCTCGTCGTCGAGCTCGCGGGGCAGGGGGATGACGCCCGGCCCGTGCTCGTGTGCGTGTCCGGCCAGGTAGTGGACGGAGAGCGCCTGAACCGAAAAGGAGAGGTCCATGATCTCGACGGGGTGGCCGTCACCGGCCGCGATGTTGACGAGGGCCCCCTGGGCGAGGAGGTGGATGCGCCGGCCGCCGTCGAGGACGTACTCGGTCACGTGGCGCCGGACCTCCCGGACCTCGGTCGCCATCTCGCGCAGGGCGGGCTCGTCGATCTCATTGGCGAAGTTTCCGGCGTTGGCGACCAGGGCTCCGTCCTTCATGCGCGCGAAATGCTCGCGGCGGAGCACCCGGATCGAACCGGTGCCGGTGACGAAGACGTCGCCGAGAGGCGCCGCTTCCTCCATCGAGGCCAGGGTGAACCCGTTCGAAACGGCTTCCAGACCCTTGACGGGATCGACCTCGACGACGAACACGCGCGCGCCGAAGCCCCGGCAGTACATCGCGAGCCCCTGCCCGACGAGGCCGTAGCCGCCAACCACGACGGTCTTCCCGGCGAGGAGGAGGTTGGTCACGGCGAGGATCGCGGAGAGCGCCGACTGGCCGGTGCCGTAGCGGTTGTCGATCAGGTGCTTGCACCGCGCGTCGTTGGACGCGATCACCGGAAAGGCGAGCGCCCCCTCCCGCTCCATGGCCCTCAGGCGCAGGACGCCGCTGGTCGTCTCCTCCGATCCGGCGCGCACGGCCGGGAGCAGGTCGCGCCGCTGGAGATGGAGCCGTGTGACGAGCTCCGCCCCGTCGTCCACGACCAGGTCCGGGCCGAACTCGAGCGTTCGGAGGAGATGATCGTCGAAGGTCGCGGCGTCCGCGCCGTGGATGGCGTGGACCGTCAGCCCTCGCCGGGCGAGCGCCGCCGCCACGTCGTCCTGCGTGCTCCACGGGTTGCTTCCCGTGGCGACGACCTGCGCCCCGGCTTCGTGAAAGAGCCACGCAAGATACGCCGTCTTCGCCTCCAGGTGGATGGCCAGCGCGATGCGACGGCCCCGGAGTGTCCCGTCTGCGAGATGGCTTTTCGCGAACGCGTTCAGCGTGTGCGCGTGCGCGGCGACCCACTCGATCTTGCACTCGCCTTCCGGAGCGAGTGAGGGATCGAGGATCGTGGACGGCGCGGCGCGCAAAGAAACCTACTCGGCCAGCTTCAAGGCACCGAAGGCCGGCTTGCCCGCGAGCGCGGTGCGGAAGGCGAAGACGGCAACCCCGAGCACCAGGAGGATCAGGAAGAGCGAGCTGCTGAAGTACCAGAGCGAGGGATCCGTCGTCAGCATGTTGCGGAGTATGTCGTCAAAAACGGACATCGCGACGACGGCGAGCAAGCCGAGCCGGATCAGGATCAGGATGTACGCCACACCGTTGAGGATGGCGTAGGCCAGCCCGATCCAGCCGGCGTCCGCAAAGCTCGGCGCCGCGATGAGCGCGATGATGACCGCGGCCGCCAGCCATTCCCGCCGCAGGAGGCGGCGGAGCAGGATGAAAAGGAGCGTCACGCCGATCCCGAAGAGGAGGGATCCCGCCGGAAAGCTCACGAGGTCGGAGATCACGTACCGGGTTCCCATGAGCGGCGCCACCCAGGCGAGAACGGGCGTTGGCGACGTCGCTTCCGCCCAGGAACGCAGCAGCCGAACAGGACCCGCACTGGAGATGCACCACTTTGCGCGGGAGGATATCGCCGTCGGCGTCTCTTGCCCTATCTTCGAATGAGGCGAGCCCCGAGAAATAGTCCTGCGACGATGAGACCGCCGCCGAAGACGACCGGTCCCCAATCCCGCGAAGAGTCACGTGAGGGCGATGTGTCCGCCAGAGTCGCGCGCAGCCGCTCACGGGCGAGATCCGCGCGAGGCACCGGCATCGGAGCGACCGTGGCGGTTCGCGCAGTCTGCTGCGCCGGGCCGTTGCCCGACACGACCTTCGCCCGGGCGGCCTCCCGCGCGGGGTGCTCTCCGAGCGCCTCGGCGGGCTTCCCGATCCGCGAGCCGTAAGTCCGCGAGTACACCTGGGTGAACTCGGCGCCGAAGAAGAAGATCAACGAGGAGTAGTACACCCACAGGAGGAGAACCACGAGCGGCCCGGCTGCCCCATAGGCCCCCCCGGCGGCGCTCTTTCCGAGGTAGAGCCCGATGGCGAACTTTCCGAGCGTGAAAAGAAGAGACGTCACCCCAGCGCCCAGCCAGACGTCGCGCCACGGGATCCGAATGTCCGGGAGCCGGCGAAAGAGGAGAGCGAAGAGGCCGGTCAGAACGCCGAAGGAGACGACGAGGTCGAGCGTCTTGATCACGCTCTCGAGCCCCTGGAGACGTGGCCCCCACAGTTCCCCGAAAGCCCCCAGAGTCGCGCTGACCATCAGGGAAACGATCAAGAGGAAGGCCACCGCGAGCACGATATTGAGGGAGAGGACCCGGGTTCGGATGAGCCCCCACAGGCCGCCGCGCGGTTTTGTCTTGACGTCCCAGATGATGTTGAGCGAATCCTGAAGCTCCGCAAAGACGCCCGTGGCGCCGACGAGAAGCAGCAAGCCTGCGAGGAGCTTCGCCAGGACTCCCTTGCGCGGCTTCGCGTCGCCGGGCAACATCGCCTCGATCGCCTGACCACCTTCCTCTCCGACGAGGGATCCGAACTGGTCGACCAGCCTGGCCTGCGCAGCCTCTTTCCCGAAGATGAGAGAAGCGACGGTCAAGGCGATGAGCAGCAGAGAAGGGAGTGAAAGCACCGTATAGAAGGAGAGGGACGCGCCGAGGCGCAGGACTTTGTCCTTGTTCCACTCGGCGAACGATTCCTTGACGAGCTTCCACACCGCGGCCGGCTTGATCCGAATCCTCATCACGGGTGACCTCCGCAGAGGACGATGCATCCTTCAGGCCATCACTAACCTTTCCGAGTTTCATCACGTCTATAGCCGTTGGACAGAAGTTCGCGTGCATAGAAGAGCCCTGCATCTCGTCCTCGGCGTGGCCGCTCTGGCCGCGGCTCCCCTTTTCGGCGCCAACGAGATCCCGACGATCGCCATCAATGCCATCCGCGAGCCCATCGCGATCGACGGCGCCCTCGAAGAGCCCGCGTGGAAGAGCTTGACGAAAATCGATACCTGGTTCGAGACGAATCCGGGAGACAACCTGCCGCCCAAGGTGAAGAACGTCGGCTATCTGGCCTACGACGACAGGTTCCTGTACGCCGCCTTCGAGTTCGCGGACCCGCAGCCGGCCAGGATCCGGGCGCCCTACGGCGACCGGGACAACGTGCCGAGCTCGACGGACTACGGCGGCATCATCCTCGACACGCAGAACGAGGGGAAGCGGGCGGTCATGTTCCTCGCGAACCCGCGCGGCATCCAGTACGACGCGAACACGGACGACGCGAGCGGCGAGGACAACTCACCCGACTATTTCTGGGACTCCGCTGCGCGGGTCCACCCCGGCGGATGGACCCTGGAGATGCGCATCCCGTTCTCGACGCTCCGGTACTCACGCAGGGAGCCGCAGACGTGGCGCATCATGCTCTACCGCAATTATCCGCGCGATTTCCGATACCAGTTCTTCTCGACGACGCTTCCCAAGGGAGGGAACTGCTTCATCTGTCGCTCGAACCCTCTCACGGGCCTGCAGGGGCTGCCGGAGGGCGGAAAGCTCATCGTCGCGCCGTACCTGACGGGCGCCCAGATCGCGCGTCCCTCCGGGGAGCTCGGCACGGAGCTCGAGAACGACGATCCCGAAGGGGACGGCGGCCTCGACGCCAAGTGGACGCCGAGCGAAAACACGGCGCTCGACCTCACGATCAATCCCGATTTTTCGCAGATCGAGTCCGACGTCGCCCAGATCGGCGTCAACGAGCGCTTCGCGCTCTTCTTCCCGGAAAAACGGCCGTTCTTCCTGGAAAGCATCGAGCTCTTCCGGACTCCGATGCAGGCGGTTTACACGCGGACGATCACCTCGCCGCGTTGGGGGGCGCGCGCCACCGGGCGCATCGGGCAGACCGCGTACACGGCGCTTCTCGCGGAGGACCGCGGCGGAGGGAGCGTCATCGTGCCCGGCCCCAACGGCTCATCGTTCGCGGATCAGGACTTTCGATCCTACGTGTTCATGGGACGCGGCCGCCGCGACATGGGGCGGTCCTTCTTCAGTTTGCTCGCAACGGCGCGGGAGGTCGACGACGGAGGCTTCAACCGGGTCATCGGTCCGGACTTCGAATGGCGGCCGACCGAACAGGCTCAGATCACGGGGCAATTCCTCTACTCGTGGAGCGAAACGCCGGAGCGGCCCGATCTCGCCGACGAGTGGGACGGCCGCAAGATGTCGGGCCATGCCGGGGAAATCTGGTGGTTCCGCACGACGCGCACCATGGATTACTTCGCGTGGTACCGCGACATCGCCGACGAATTCCGCGCCGACAACGGCTTCGTTCCCCAGGTGGGCTACCGCCGCGGCTGGGGTGAAGTCGGCCGCACGCTGCGTCCCACGACCGGCCTGTTCCGCCGCGTGCGGACGTTCCTGATCGCAACGGCCGATTACGAACGCGACGGCGATCTGATCTTCCGCCGGATCATGCCGGGGGTCGGGATGGACGCCCGGTGGAACAGTTTCCTCCGGTTCGAGGGCCAGTTTGATGAGGTCAGGGCCGGTGACCGGACCTTCGACAGAACCCGGCTCGGTTATCAGATCGAGTCGAGCCCGGGGCGTGTCCTGAACCGCATCGGGATCAGTGGCACGATCGGGGACCAGGTGGACTTCGCCAACGCCCGAAGCGGGTCAGGCGGGACGATCAACGGGTTCGCCATCGTCCGGCCCACCGACCACGTCGAGCTGCGCTTCAACGGCAGCGAGCAGTGGCTCGACGTGGACACGGAAGACGGCCGTAGCGGAAGGCTCTTCACGGCGCTCGTGGCGCGGCTTCGGACGCAGTACACCTTCTCGGCGCGCACCTACGCACGGCTCATCGGCCAGTGGGTCGAGACCGACCGGGATCCTTCCCTCTATAACTCCGAGGTGGCAGACCGGGACGGCGACTTCTCCGGCTCGGCGCTCTTCGCCTACAAGCTGAACTGGCAGAGCGTGCTCTTCGTCGGGTACGGCGACTCGCGCGCGCTCGACGAGAACGAGAACCTCGAGAAAGCCGAGCGCCAGTTCTTCGTCAAAGTCTCTTACGCCTTCCAGATGTGAGGCTCGGACTCATCAGTCTTTCTTCTCGACCTGCTCTGCCTCTATCCGAAGGCGGAGGAATCCGGCATCGCTCTTGTCACTGTCGCGAAGCGTGTCCTTCATTCGGAGCAGGACCTCCTTCTTCGCGATTGGAATCTCCACGTCGCCGAGCCGGCGGCGGTCGGTTCCCTCCGCCACGGCCTCCGCATAGGTGACCCCGCAGGCATCCGCCATCAAATCCACGACAATCTCGTCCGCGACGCGGACGACACGGTACTTGCCGACCTCGTCGTCAGCGATCAGAGCAACGGCGTTGTCGGGAAGCGATCCGAGAGCTCGCTTTACTTTCCGAATGTTCTCCTCGGAAGGGTCCACGAGAAGGTCGATGTCTTTGGTGGTGCGAACCAGGCCGTGCAAGATGACGGCAAAGCCGCCGATCAGCAGGTATCGAACGCCCTCTCGATTCAGGGATCGGCAGACTGAGACGAGATCT
>JBHENW010000023.1:0-49583 GCA_046261875.1 Thermoanaerobaculia bacterium
TTCCACTCGCTTTTCCCATGTTCGGCGCCGCCGTTGCGCTTCCGGCCGTGAGCTCCCCCCGTGGTCGTCTTCTCGGTGGTCTTCCTCACGCGGGCCGCACCTTTTCGCGGAACTTCAGGCGCTCGCCGGAGAGCCGATTCGATTTTTCCGGGCGCGCGGCGGATCCCCGGCCTCGGCTCCGTCCCATGTCCGCGATCCCCGGACGAGATCCCGGTCGTCCGCTTCCGCCTCATCCCGGTCCATGCTGTCTTGCTCGGCCAGCGCGTCGAGCTCCGCCCGTCGGGCGGCGATCTCCTCCGTCAGCTTCGCGCGCCGGTGCTCGAGCCCGCGGCGCTGCCGCTCCGCGGCGCGCTTCCGTTCGACGACGGCGGCCCGTTCCCGCGCCTCCTGGGCCGCCCGGGCGGATCCCGTGAGCATTCCCTCCGGACCGAGATACACGTCTCGGAAACGAATGCCATCCGCCGTCAGGAGAAACTCGCGGATCTGATTGGCGTGCGCCATGCCGCGAGACTTGAGGATGCAGATCCCCCGGTTTCTTTCTCCGTTCGACTCGACGTCGCGCACGAGGATCCAGGTGTCGATCACCGAGGAGACACCGACTTCGGTCTTTTCCTGAGCCCCGCCCGGATCGGTCAGGCTCGTCATGACGGTCGTCATCTGCGCGCTCTTGAAGAAATCGATGACGCGCGTCAGCATGGCTTCGGCGCTCGCCTGATTCCCCGCCCGCACCAGGTTGGTGATGGGGTCGATGACGACGAGGCGGGGCCGGAAACCGTTCACGGAGCGCTGTATTCGGGTCAGGTGCGCCTCGATCCCCAGCAACGTCGGCCGCGCGGCTTCGATGCGGAGGAGTCCCTTCTCGAGGCACGACTCCAGGTCAAGGCCGATCGACGCCATGTTCCGGACGATCTGGTCCCTCGACTCCTCGAAGGCGAAATACAGGGCCCGCTCCCCCCGGCCGCAGACGGCTTCGGCGAGCTGGCAGGCGAGACTCGTCTTGCCGGTGCCGGCGGTTCCGGAGATGAGCACGGAGGAGCCGCGGAAGAGGCCTCGACCGCCGAGCATCTCGTCGAGAGCGTCCACGCCCGTCGAAATCCTTTCCGTCGGGGCGGGGTAGTCCAGCCGGGCCGACGTGATGGGGAAGACTTCGATTCCCGTCCTCGTCGATGAGGAAAGGATACTCGTTGGTTCCGTGGCTCGTCCCCCGGTACTTGACGATGCGCAGTCGCCGGGTCGCGACCTGTCGATGACGCGGTGGTCGAGGAGGATGACGCAGTCGGAAACGTACTCCTCCAGGCCCTGCCGCGTCAGGGTGCCCTCCCCGCGCTCCGCGGTGATGAGGGCGGTGACCCCGCGATCCTTCAGCCAGCGGAAGAGACGCCGCAGCTCCGCGCGGAGGATCGCCTCGTTGCTAAAGGACATGAACAGACTTTCGAGAGTGTCCAGGACGACGCGCCGCGCGCCGGTGGCGTCGATCGCGCTGCCCAGGCGGATGAAGAGCCCCTCCCGGTCGTACTCGCCCGTTTCCTCGATCTCGCTGCGCTCGAGCTGCAGGTGATCGATCAGGATCTTCCCGTCCGCGACGAGCTTTTCGACCTCGAAGCCGAGCGACCGGACGTTGACGGCCAGATCCTCCGGCGTCTCCTCGAACGCGATGAAGACGCCCGGCTCTCGGTGATCGATCGCCCCGCGCAGAGAAACTGCATTGCGAGGAGGGTCTTTCCGCAGCCCGCGGCGCCGCAGACGATCGTCGGCCTTCCCCGGGGCAGTCCCCCTCCCGTGATGGCGTCCAGCCCGGCCACACCGGTCGGCGCTTTCGGGAGCCCTTCCGGAGTCGAAGCCGGCCGGCCCGGTGGAGGGAGGGAGGAGGGATTCTTGAGGCGTTTCATCCTGAGACCCCGTTCGCCCCTGACGAGGAAGGCCCTCGGTAGATTCGTTGTCGGACAAGGAGCACCACGCTCCGCGGGCTGCGGATTCTATGGCATTGCTTCCCCGGGTCAACTCCGCCCGGAGGCCGCGGGTGCTCAGTCCACGACGCGAATCTTGCCATGCAGCATGTTCATCCCGCAGGTGAAGGCGATCTCGCCGGCGGTCTGCGGCAGGAGCTCGATCATCGTCTTCTGATAGGGGGGCAGGGCCCGGCGGATCCCGAAGTCGGAGATGACGATCTCGTCGGAACAGGGGTTGGTCTCGCGGCGGTCGAAGACGAGCCGGAGAGGAACGCCTTTCTTGGCGACGATGGCGTCGGGTCTGTAGCCCCCGGAAACGAGGATCTCGACCGTTTGGCTGCCGGCCTCAGCGGTCGCCGGAATCTCCGCGCGGCGGCCGAAGAAGAACCGGTAGAGAAAGAGGATGAGGGCCGCGCCGCCGGCCAGCGCGAGGATGCGGTCGGTCGTCCAGTCGACGGCGATCATCGGGGGCGGACCGCCGCGAGGCGGAGGCTGTTGGCGACCACGGAGACCGAGGAGAGGGCCATGGCGGCGGAGGCGATCATCGGCGAAAGCATCCAGCCCGTGAGGGGAAAGAAGACCCCCGCGGCGATGGGGATCGCCACGACGTTGTAGACGAACGCCAGAAAGAGGTTCTGGCGGACGACAGCGATGGTCCTGCGGGAGACGCGGATCGCCGCCTCCACCAGCCGCAGGCTCCGTCCGACGAGGGTCACGTCCGCGGCCTCGATCGCGATGTCCGCGCCGGCGCCGATCGCGATGCCCACATCCGCCTGTGCCAGCGCGGGCGCGTCGTTGACCCCGTCGCCCACCATGGCGACCCGCTCGCCGCGCCCCTGCAGCTCTTTGACCTTTTCCGCCTTCCCGGCCGGGAGGACCTCGGCGAAGACGTCGTCGATTCCGACGCGGGAGGCGATGGCGCGCGCGGCCGTTTCGCGGTCCCCCGTCAGCATGATCACCCGCACCCCGAGCCGGCGCAGCCCCGCGACCGCGTCGCGGGCCTCGGGCTTTTCGGGATCGGCCACGACGAGCATTCCGAGGACGCGGCCGTCTGCTGCCACGAGCAGCGGCGTCTTGCCCTCCGCGGCGTACCGCTCCGTCTCCTCGCGGACCGCGCCGTAGTCCACGCCCATCCGGTCGAAGAGCGCGGTGTTTCCGACGAGGACGCGCCGGCCGCCGACGAGGCCTTCCACGCCGAAACCCGTGTGCGACCGGAAGTCGCGCGTCCGTTCGAGGGCCACTCCGCGCGCGCGCGCGGCTTCCACGACCGCCCGCCCCAACGGGTGCTCCGAGAGCTGTTCGACCGATGCGGCCAGCCCGAGGAGCTCCTCGTCCCCGGTCCCCCCGACGCGCACGCGGTCGGTCAGCCGCGGCTTGCCCTCCGTGATCGTGCCTGTCTTGTCCAGGACGGCGGCGGTCGTCCGGCGCGCCCGTTCGAGCGCTTCGGCGTTGCGGAAGAGAATGCCCGAGCGCGCGGCGCGCCCGGTTCCGACGAGGATGGCCGTCGGGGTCGCGAGGCCCAGGGCGCAGGGGCAGGCGATGATCAGGACGGAAGCGAGCGCGACGGTCGCCAGCGTCCACCGGGGCTCCGGTCCGAAGACGTACCAGCCGACCCACGTCGCCGCCCCGATCATGAGGACGATCGGTACGAAGACGCCCGCGATCCGATCGGCGAGCTTCTGGATTGGCGGCTTGGATGCCTGCGCCTCGCCGACGAGCTGCGCGATCCGGGAGAGCGTGGAATCGGCTCCGACCCCGGTCACCTCCACGCGCAAGGCGCCCGCGGCGTTCAATGTTCCGCCGATCACGCGGTCGCCCGGCCCCTTCTCGACGGGCAGCGACTCGCCCGTAACCATGGACTCGTCGAGCGTCGAGCGGCCCTCCCGGACGATGCCGTCGGCCGGGACGGCGTCCCCGGGCCGCACGAGAACGAGGTCTCCGTGCCGGAGCTCGGCGACGGGAATCTCCCGCTCCACGCCGTCGCGCTCGACGCGCGCGGTCTTGGGCGCCAAATCGAGCAGCTGGCGAATGGCCGAGGAGGCCCGTCCGCGCGCGAGCGTCTCGAAGTACCGGCCGAGGAGGATCAGGGTCAGGATCACGCCGACCGCTTCGTAATAGACGGCCGGCATGCCGTCCTTCGAAGGAGGAACGGCCCCCGGGAAGAAGGTCGCCGCGATTGAAAGGAGCATCGCGGCCGTCGTGCCGAGCCCCACAAGCGTGTCCATGTTCGCGGTGCGGTGCGCCAGGGTGCGGACCATTCCGGAGAGAAACGGCCAGCCCGCCCAGAGGTACACGGGCAAAGTCATGGCGAACAGGAGGAGCTCGCGTCCCCGGAAGTGGATCTCCGACATGGAGAGGAAGAGCACGGGGGCCGTGAGGAGCCCCGCCACGACGGTGCGCACCAGCGCGTCCCGCGACTCGCCGCTGCGGCGGGCCTCTTCCTCTGCCGAGGAGGCTTCGCCGGCCAGGCGGGCGGAATAGCCGGATTGCTCGACGGCCTCGATGAGCGTTGCGGGCTCGAGGTCCCGTCCTCCGACGTGGGCGCGGGCCGTCGCGAGGCTGACGGAGGCGTCGGTCACGCCGGGAACCTTCTGGAGGGCCCCCTCGATCGTCGCGACGCAGGAAGCGCAGTGCATGCCTTCCAGGGCGAGGGCGACCCGCCCGGTCCCGGCCGAAGCGCGCCGTGTCGGGTCGGGGGCAGCCGCTCCGGGCGGCGGGTCGGGGCGCGCCCGTCGGCGGCGGGTCCGGGCCTGCGAGGCCGGATCGAACATCGGAAGCTGCCCGGCGCTCGGTTTTCCCCCGGGGCGGGGGGGAGCGGGCGGGACTTCGCCGCCCTCTGCCGTCGCGGAGCGCGGGACGTAGCGCTCCGGGTCCTGATCGAAAGCGGTCGCGCACGACCGGGAACAGAAGAAGACCGTCCCGCCGTCCCAGGGACGCTTCTCCGGAGCGGTGTCCGGATCGATCACCATGCCGCAGACCGGATCGCGGACCTTCATCATCCGAGACTAGTCGAATTCACGCGGCAGGGATTCACCGCGTTGCGGAGCAGGCCCGGAGCGAGAGCGCGGTTACGGCGCGGTCGCGAGCTCGCGGCGGTCCGATCGCGCCTCCCAGCGCGACATGAGGGAGAGGAGGGCAGTGTACGCAAACCCGTTGAAAAAGACGAGCAGGAACGGAATGCCGATCCAGTACCCCTCGGCGCTGGCGAAGGCGATGGCGGCGAGGAAGTACACTGCCAGGATCACCTCGCCGATCACCGAGAAGTTCCGGCTCGCCCGGTACTTCTTGCTCCTCCATTCGCCGTGCTTCCCTTCGATCCGGTACTTCGGCGTCCGCGTGAACTCGGTCTGCCGCCGGAAGACCGCCTCGAGCACGGCGCGCACGTTGTTCAAGGACAGGCCGATGCCGAGAGACAGCAGAAATGGCATGTACCGCAGCGTCGGCCGCCAGTCGCGGCCAATCTCCCGCTGCGAAGAGATGTAGAACCCGATGAACGAGAAGCTCGCTCCGAAGAACAACGGGAAGTCCACGATCACGAGCTTCTGCCACCCGATGCGCTCGCGGATCACGATGGCCGGCACGATGAGCAGGGCGAGCAGCAGCACGAGGAGGTAGGAAAAGTTGTTGGTCAGGTGGAAGAACGCTTCCAGCTTCACCCGCCAGGGGTAGGGGCTGCGGAAGATCTTGGGAAGCAGCTTGCGGCCCGTCTGGATCGAGCCCTTGGCCCAGCGGTGCTGCTGCGACTTGAACGCGTCCATGTCCACGGGGAGCTCCGCCGGCGCGACGACGTCCTTGAGGTAGACGAACTTCCAGCCGGCCAGCTGCGCGCGGTAAGACACGTCGAGGTCTTCGGTCAGCGTATCGGACTCCCATCCGCCCGCCTCCTCGAGACAGCGGCGGCGCCAGATCCCCGCCGTCCCGTTGAAGTTGAAGAAGCGGCCGGAGCGGTGGCGGGCGGTGTGCTCGATGACGAAGTGGCCGTCGAGGAAGATCGACTGGATCCGCGTGAGCAGGGAGTAGTCGCGGTTGAGATGCTCCCAGCGCGCCTGCACCATGCCGACCTTCGGATCCGAGAAGTAGGGCAGGACTTCTCGGAGCATCTCCGGGCGGGGCACGAAGTCGGCGTCGAAGACGAGGAGAAAATCCCCGGTCGCGAGCTCCGTGCCGTGTTGCAGGGCCCCCGCCTTGTATCCCTTGCGGTTCTCGCGCGGAATGTACCGGACGTCGTAGCCGCGCGCCCTGTACCGGGCGGCCACGCGCGAAGCGACCTGCTGCGTCTCGTCCGTTGAATCGTCGAGGATCTGTATCTCCAACAGCTCCCGCGGGTAATCCATCGCGGCGACGGCCTCGACCAGGCGCTCCACGACGTACACTTCGTTGTAAACCGGGAGCTGCACCGTCACGCGGGGGAGGGGCTCGAGAGGGGCCGGCTCCGGCGGCCTGTCCTGGCGGTGCCGGTAGTAGAGGCTCACCATGAGGATCCGGTGCCAGCCGTACATCGCGAGGAGCGCGAGGACGACGTAGTACGTGACCAGGGTTGCGATCTGAGCGGACTCGCTCGCCATGATGGTGACGCCAGACGTCACAGGTGGCTGCCGTGGGCCCTTCTGGCGTCGGGAGAAGCCGTCTTCCTCACTGTGCTCCTCCTTCCCGACGCGCGCGCCCGTACGGGTCTTTACCTGCTGGTCTTCCTGGCGGGTTTCCTCCTCGCGCTTTTTGCGGCGCGAAGTCTATCCGCATCCCGCCTCGGTTTCCTGCTGCTCGCGGCGGCGCTTTTTCGGGCGACGCTGCTGCCCCGGGCGCCGGACCTCTCCGACGACATCCACCGTTATACGTGGGACGGCAAGGTCGCGCGGGCCGGCGTCTCCCCATACGCTCACGCCCCGGCCGACCCGGCGCTCGCCCGCCTCGATCCGGAAATGCGCTCTCGCGTGGCGCACCCGGAGATCCGGACGGTCTATCCTCCCCTCGCGCAGGCCGCTTTCCGGGTTTTTGGAGGGAGCCCCCTGGCCCTCAAGGCGTTCTTCTCGGCGGCCGACGTCGCGATCGTGGCGATGCTCTGGAGGCGGGGTCCGGGAGGCGCCTTCGCCGCGGCGCTCTATGCGTTTCACCCCATGCCGGTCACCGAGACGGCAGGACAGGGGCACCTGGACTCGCTCGGCGTTGCCCTGCTCCTCGCCGCCCTCGCCTGGATGGGGAGGGGCCGCAGGGCCGCGGCCGGCGTCGCGCTGGCGGCTTCGGTACTGACCAAGTACATCTCGGGGGGCGCCGTTCCGGTCCTTCTGCGGAACGGCCGGGTCCGTTTCCTCGCCGGGAGCGCCCTCTTCTTCACGCTCGTCTGGACGATCGCGGGCCGGGGCGCGTCCCCCGTCGGCGGGTTCTCGGACTTCGCCCTGCGGTGGGACTCCAACTCGGTCCTCTATCCCGCGGCGGTCCGCTTCATGGAGTGGTCCGAACTGCCGGCGCGCGCCAAGGACCTCTTCATCGCCTGGAAGGCGGACCACGGTCATCCCCCCTGGACCCAGGAGGTCTTTCCCTTCTTCTACTCCGCTTTCTTCGCGCGGGTCGCGCTGGCGGCGCTCCTCGCGCTGGCGCTCGCGTGGATCACGTGGCGGGTGCGGGATCCCCTGGATGGGACCTTCGCCTCCCTCGCGGTCCTCCTCCTCCTTTCGCCCACGCTGCACCCCTGGTACCTGCTGTGGCTGCTGCCGTTCGCGGCGGTGCGGAAGAACGCCGCGTTTCTCTATCTTTCCTGGGCGGCGTCCCTTTCCTACGCCCTCATGTACCCGACGCCGGCGCTGCCGGAGGCGGCGGTGTACGCCATCGAATACGTGCCCTTCGCGCTCTTGCTCCTCCTCGGGATCCGCCGGGCCCGCATGCGTCGGATCCGGCGCGAGGCCACGCCGTGAGCGAGCGATGGAGGTATCGCGCCGAGCTCGCCTACGTGGGAACCGATTTCCACGGCTGGCAGAGGCAGCGCAACGCCGACCGCACCGTGCAGGCCCTCCTCGAGGACGCGCTGGCCCGGTTCGCGCGCGCGCCGGTCATCGCCGTGGCCGCGGGGCGCACCGACGCGGGCGTACATGCCGACGGCCAGGTGGTGCACTTCGACTTGCCGGCGCCGCGCGAGCCGGACCGCATCCGCACGGCGGTCAACTCCCTGCTCCCCTGGGACGCGAAGCTCCTCTCCGTCGCCCCGGCGAGCCCCGGCTTTCATGCGCGGAGGGACGCCCTCTGGAAGGAGTACCTCTACCGTTGGAGCCGCGCCCCGGTCATCCCTCCGAGGGACGCGCCCTTCGTCGCGCGGATCGCAGCGGCCGCCGACGCCGGCCTCATGGCCGCGGTCGTCTCCGACCTGCCGGGCACGCGGGACTTCGCCGTCTTCGCCTCCCGGCATCCGGCGGGGGAGCCGACGGTCCGGACCCTCCACGCCGCGACGCTCGAGCGCGCGGACGACGAGATCCGGCTGCTCCTGCGAGGCGACGGCTTCCTGCGCGGAATGGTCCGCGCGATCGCCGGCGTCCTCGCCGACGTGGGGCGAGGAGCCGTCCCGGCCGGACGGATCGGGGAGCTGCTCCGGACGGGCGACCGCCGCCTCCTGCGTCCGAAGGCGCCGGCGCGGGGGCTGACCCTGCGGCGCGTGCATTACGCTTAAACTGAACCCGTGATCGAGCTTGACGCGCTGGCGCCCCCGGGCACCTCCGAGCGGGAGATGCTCGATGAGATCGACCTCTCGCGCCTGCCACGGCACGTCGCGATCATCATGGATGGGAACGGCCGCTGGGCGCGGCAGCGGGGCTCGCCGCGGGTCGAGGGCCACAGGGCCGGCATTGCTTCCGTGCGCGAGACGGTCGAAACCTGCGCCCGGCTCGAGCTCGACGCGCTGACCCTCTACGCGTTCTCGGTGGAGAACTGGAAGCGCCCGCGTTTCGAGATCGTCACGCTGATGTCGCTGCTCAAGGAGTACCTGAACCGGGAGCTCGCCAACCTCCTCAAGAACGACATCCGGTTCCGCGTCGTGGGCCGGATGAACGAGCTCGACGCCTCGGTTCAGAAAGAGCTCGCGAAAGGTCTCGCGGCGACCTCGTCCTGCCGCGGCATGACGTTCAACATCGCGTTGAACTACGGCGGCCGCACGGAGATCGTGGACGCGTGCCGCTCCCTCGCCCACGACGTCGGCGCCGGACGGCTCGCGCCCGAGCAGATCGACGAGGAGACCCTCGGCTCCCGGCTGGGCACCGCGGGCCTGCCCGACCCGGACCTTCTCATCCGCACGAGCGGGGAGATGCGCGTCTCCAACTTCCTCCTCTGGCAGATCGCGTACAGCGAGATCTGGGTCACACCGACCCTCTGGCCGGACTTCCGCAAGCGCCATCTCTTTGAGGCCATCCTGGCGTTCCAGAAGCGCGAGCGGCGCTATGGCGGGGTGATCGAAGAAGGTCGCGTTCCGGAGTCGGGAGAAGCGGCCGGCTAACGTGAAGTCCGCGCGCGAGGCCGCGGCGCTCGTCGCGATTCCCGTCGTCCTTGCGGTCCTCTTCTTTCTTCCGCCCGTCGCGTTCAATCTGCTCGTCGCCGCCACCGCGCTCGCGGCCCAGCGGGAGTTCTACCGGATCGCCGAGAGGACGGGGCATCCCGTCGCCCGCACCATCGGCATGGCCCTGTCCGCGATCCTCCTCCTGTGCGCCTCGGTCCTCTGGAGCCGCGAACGGCTTCCGGGCTGGCTCCCGGAGCTCCGCCCCGATGCCGGCACGGGCCGAATTCTGGCGGCGGGAATCCTCGCGGTCTTTCTCGCTTCGCTCGCTCCCCTCCTGGCGCGTCTCCCTCCGAACGTTGCGCTCGCGGGAGCGTCCTCCACGCTCTTCGGCGTCCTGGCGATCGCTCTCCCGGCCGTCACGCTCTGTTACCTCCGCTCGCCGTTCGGCGACTCGAGCGCCGCGTTCGGATCGCGCGCGATCCTCCTGCTCTTCCTCCTCGTCTGGGGATGCGACTCGGCGGCGTACTACGGCGGGCGGCGGTTTGGCAAGCACAAGCTCGCCCCGGTCGTCTCGCCGAACAAGACCGTCGAAGGCGCGCTCTTCGGGCTCCTCGGCGGGGCCGTGATCGGCGCGGCCGCGGGAACGTGGCTCGTGCTGCCCGAGCTCGGGACCTTTCGGGGCCTCGTGGCGGGCGCCGTCGTCACGTCCGCGGGACAGGCGGGCGATCTCGTCGAATCGCTCTGGAAGCGGGGCGCCGGGGTGAAGGACTCCGGGGCGTTCCTGCCGGGCCACGGCGGCTTCTATGACCGGATCGACTCCCTGCTCTTCGCCGGGCCCGTCCTCGCGGCGTTCGTCGCCTCGCTTTGACCGGCCGCTCGGAGGCCGCCGCTTCCCGGAAACCGGGCCAGGGCGTCGCGGGTGTCGTCGTCGCGGTCTTCGCGTTGCTCACGGTCTGGTTCACCGGCGTCTTCCCCCCGCACGCCAACGTCAACGAGCTCTCGCGGTTCCAGGCTGTCGTCGCATTCGTCGAGCGAGGGACCTTCGCGATCGACGAGGAGCTGGCGCGGCTCGGCGACCACGAGGACAAGGCCGCATCGGGCGGCCGCTTCTACTCGAACAAGGCGCCGGGCCTCGCTTTCGCGGGGATTCCCGTTTACCGCGGCCTGCGGAGCTTCTTTTCTCCGCCGAGGTCGGGCACGGCGGCGATCTTCGTCTGGATGCGGCTGCTCACCGTGTCCGCAGTCAGCGTCTTCGCCCTCTGGCGGTTCGCGCGGCTCCTGCGCGATCTCGGCGGCGGGGGGGAGGTGGCCCTCATCGTCGCCGCCGTCGGTTTCGGCACGCCGTTCTTCTTCTACGCGCGGTCCTTCTTCAGCCACGCCTGGACCGCCTCGCTCTTGATCCTCGCGGTGGATCGCATTCTCGCCGCGGGGAGGCGACCGGAGGGGGGAGCGGGGGCGGCCTTGGCGGCGGGGCTCCTCGCGGCCTGGGCGGCGATCTCCGAGTACCCGGTGTTTCTCCTGCTCCCGCTGTTCGGTTTCCGCGCTCTCGCCGGCGGAAAATGGAACCGCGCCCTCGCTTTCGGCGCCGGAGCCGCCCTGCCGGTCGCGCTTTTGCTCCTCTACAACGCGGCCTGCTTCGGCTCGCCGTTCACGCTCTCCTCGGCGCGGGAAGCGCACCCGCAGTTCGCGGAGCTCGCGGGTCGCGGAGTCTTCGGGATCGGGATGCCGCGGCCGCGCATCTTCGTGTCGTATCTGTTCCACGAAAACCGGGGACTGCTCCTCGCGGCGCCTTTTCTCGCCTGGTCGGTCTGGGGCTTCGCACGCTGGTGGCGGTCGGGGCGGCGCCGCGCCGACGCGGCGCTCTGCCTGGCCGTCACGCTCGTCTTCTTCGCCGTCATGAGTGGCTATCCGAACTGGGAAGGCGGATGGTGCCTCGGAAGCCGTTACCTCGTCCCCGTCCTCTTCATCGCCGCGCTCGCCATCCCTCATGCCTTGCAGAGCGCTCTTTCCCGAGGCCTGTTCCTCGCGGCCGCGACGTTCGCGGTGGCGCACCATGCGCTGCTCGCTTCCTCTTTTCCCTACTTTCCTCCCTCGCTCCCCTGGCCCGCGGCGACGGGCTCGCTCTGGTTCCTGGCGCGCGGGCTCGTCGCGCCGAGCCTGGGGACCCTGGCCGGACTCCCGCCGGTCGTCTCCCTCCTGATCCCGGCCGTCCTGATTGCCGTCGCCATCTCCGCGGCGCTGCGCGCCTTCCCCCCGACGACGCCGTCCAGGCCGCTCGCCGCGTTGCTGGGCGTGGCCGCCCTGTGCGCCACCCTTTGGCTCCCGTTGCCGATGGCGCCGTGGGACCGCGAATGGCGCGAGGGGATCCTCGGTCTCTTCGTCCCCCGCTGACGGCCGACGGCCGACGGCCGACGGCTGACAGCTGACAGCTAGAATCTCTCCATGCGCCATCTCTCCGTCCTCGGCGCGACCGGCTCCATCGGGCGCGCCGCGCTGGAGGTGGCCTCCGCGTTCCCGGATCGCTTCCGCGTCGTCGCCCTCGCGGCCGGGCGCTCCGTGGAAAAGCTGGCCGAGCAGATCGCTCGGCACCAGCCGCGCCTCGTCTCCGTCGAGAGGCGGGAGGACGTCGCGCGTCTCGAGACGCTCCTCGCGCCGGGGACGCCTCCCCGGGTCGTCTACGGGTCGGAGGGTCTCGAGGAGGTGGCCACGTTCGCCGACGCCGATACGGTTCTCGGCGGCCTCGTAGGGGCCCTCGGCCTGCGTTCCGCCTTCGCCGCCGTGTCGGCCGGCAAGCGGCTCGCGCTGGCCAACAAGGAGCCGCTCGTCGTCGCCGGCGAGCTCATCCTGAGGGAGGCCGCGAAGTCGGGAGCGGAGATCGTTCCGGTGGACTCGGAGCACAGCGCCATCCACCAGGCCCTGCGCTGCGGGTCGCCTTCGGAGGTCAAGAAGCTGATCCTGACGGCGTCGGGCGGACCCTTCCGCGAGCGGGACATGGCCACCTTCGAGACGATCACCGTCGAGGACGCCCTGGCCCACCCGACCTGGAAGATGGGTCCCAAGATCAGCGTGGACTCGGCGACCATGATGAACAAGGGGCTGGAGATCATCGAAGCACACTTCCTGTTCGGCGTCCCTTCCGACGCCATCGACGTCGTGATCCATCCGCAGTCCGCCGTGCACTCGCTGGTCGAGTTCGTGGACGGATCGCTCGTCGCCCAGCTCGCCCGGAACGACATGAAGCTCCCGATCCTCTACGCCCTCGCTTACCCCGACCGCGTCGCGGCCGCTTTCGGCCGGCTCGATCTCGTGGCGCTCGGCCGGCTGGAGTTCTTCGGTCTCGACCCGCACCGTTACCCCGCCGTGGCCCTGGCGCGGGAGACCCTGGCGGCGGGGGGCGGCAGCCCGGCCGTGTTGAACGCGGCCAACGAGGTCGCCGTCGAGGCCTTCCTCGAGGGGAAGATATCCTTCCCGGGGATCGTTCACGTGGTGTCCGACGCCGTCGCGGCGGCCGGGCGCGTCCCCGCGCCGTCGGACATCGAGGAAACCGAGCGGATCGACCGGGAAGCGCGCCTCCTCGCCGCGGGCATCGTCCGGCAGCTCGTCGGCGTCGCGAGCTGAACGAGCCACCTCAAAGGAGCCTCTTTTGACGATCGTCGGAAACACCCTGGCACTGCTCCTCGTCCTGTCCGTGCTCGTCGTCGTGCACGAGTTCGGGCACTTCGCCGTCGCCAAGATGTTCCGATTTCCGGTGGACGTGTTCTCCTTCGGCTTCGGCAAGCGCCTCTTCGGAAAGAAGTGGAAGGGGACGGACTACCGCGTCTCAGCGATCCCGCTCGGAGGCTACGTGCGGGTCATCGGCCTGGGACCGGACGAATCGACCGTCACGGAGGGGTCTTCGAAGGAGGCGGCGCCCGTCGGCAAGCGCTGGCAGCGGGCGCTGATCCTGCTCGCGGGCCCGTTCATGAACCTCCTGCTCGCCTGGGTCCTGCACGCGGCCGTGTTCGCCGTCGGCGTGCGCGTGCCGGCGTACGAGCGCGAGGCGCCGGTCGTGAAGGTCGTCGAGAAGGAATCCGCCGGCGAGGCCGCGGGCTTCCAGCCGGGGGACCGTATCCTCTCGATCGCCGGCAAGGAGACGCCGCGCTGGCGCGACGTGCACTTCCTCTTCGGGATGAACGCGCGCGAAAAGCTCGCGGTCGAGATCGAGCGGGACGGCCGGAAGCAGACCCTCGACGTGACGCCGCGCGCCGTGACGAAGTACGACCTCGGCGACGCCGGGCTCCTGCCGGACTTCGGGACGTCGGTGAGGGCGCGCATCGCGATGGTCGTCTCGAAGTCCCCCGCGGAGGCGGCCGGGCTGGAGAAAGGCGACGTCATCCTCACGATCGCCGGCCGGGAGATCCAGGGCGCTCCCGACGAGATCTTCGAGACCTTCGTTGCCGCGGTGTCCTCCGCGGCGCCCGGCCCCTTCCCACTGACCTACCGGCGCGGCGAAGGGACCGGCACGGCGAGCGTCACGCCGCGCAAGGAGGGGGATTCCTGGCGGATCGGCATCCAGCCGGTCCCGGATCTTCCCGAGGTGCTCGAGCGGTTCCCTCTGGGGGAGGCGTTCGGAGAGGGATGGCGCCGCGTCAAGACCGACTTCCGGATGACCCTTTCCATCCTGGGCCGCCTCTTCCGCGGCCGCGCGAGCATCCGGTCCATGTCCGGACCGCTGGACATCGCGAAGTTTTCCGGCGAGGCCGCGCGCACCGGAGCCGTGCCGCTCGTCGCGCTGATGGCCGCGATCTCGCTCCAGCTCGGGATCTTCAACCTGCTGCCGATCCCCGTGCTCGACGGGGGCCACCTCTTCCTTCTGGGCCTCGAAAGCGCTGCCCGGCGCGACTTCTCGCTCCGGGTGAAGGAGCGCATCCTCCAGCTCGGGTTCCTGATGATCGTCGCGCTGCTCGTGGTCGTCCTCTACAACGACCTGGCTAAGAACATCCCCGCCAATTGGTGGCCGTTTTAACGTCGCGTTCGCTCGCTCCGTCGCTGCCTCCGGCACTGCCCCGCGGCATCGCCGACGGATGCGGGGGGGGTCCGCGCCGCTCGGCTGCTCCGTCGCTCGCTCCCGCTCCCGCGGCGCGAGGCTCCTCCGACGTCGCTCTCGCTCGCTCGGGACCTGCTGGCGCATCGGCGAGCGGCTCGCTCAAAGGGGCTCGACCGCTCGCCTGCTCCCTTGCTCGCTTCCGCTCCCGCGAGGCGAGGCTCCTCCGGGGGCGGAGACTCCTCGCGCCGCAAACGAGGGCCGGGTCCGAGGGCGGAGACTCCTCGTGCCGCGAGCTCAATTGAGATCTCGGTGATTCGAGCGATGTACTTTCGATTCTCTCGGATTGCGCTACCATCTTGCAACGGACCTAGGAACCCTAGCCCACCGAACCAACGTAGGTGTTTACAACGACAACTTCCTGTCGGCGTTGGCAGTGTGATCGAGCATCGCGCGACCTGTGATGACCGCGTCCTCGAGACACGGACGCTGACCGTGCCTGCAAAGACGCTTCTGTACGAGATCGGTTTCCGCAGCGTTTACGACGACAGCCCCAGCGGTTTTCCGTGCGGCTTTGAAGAGTTGCTCGGCGTCGAGTACGGGCGTTACGTCGTGGTTCGGATGGATCGGGCAGGATTCCGCTTCACTGCCACGCGAGCCGAGGCGTATCAGCCACGATTACCGTCGGTTCAACGTCCCGATAAAATAGACCCGCATGGCCAATCTGCCGACGCTTCCGGAGGCTCCGGTCGCGGTTTTGCCCGTCCTGGCGCCTGAGACGCCGCGGCGCAAGGCGCCGCTCGCGCCGCGCCGCAAGACCCGTTCGATCCGGCTCGGCAGCGTGACGATCGGCGGAGGCGCGCCGATCACCGTCCAGTCCATGACCAAGACGGAAACCGCCGACGTCGAGGCGACCCTCTGGCAGATCCGCGACATGATCATGGCCGGCTGCGAGGTCGTCCGCGTCACGGCGAACAACCTCGAGGCGGCCGACGTCTTCGACCGGCTCGTCGCGGGCTCTTCCGTGCCCATCATCGCCGACGTTCACTTCGACTACCGCTGCGCGATTCGCGTCATGGAAAAAGGCGTGACGGGCCTGCGGCTCAACCCGGGAAACATCGGGGCCCGCTGGAAAGTGGAAGAAGTCACGCGGATGGCGAAGGACAAGGGCATCCCCATCCGGATCGGGGTCAACGCGGGATCCCTCGAGAAGGATCTCCTCCAGAAGTACGGCGAGCCGAACCCCGAAGCGATGGTGGAGTCGGCCTTCCGACACCTCGAGATCCTTGAGTCCCTCGGCTTCCGCGACACGAAGGTCTCCCTGAAAGCCTCGAACGTTACGATGATGGTCGAGGCCTACCGCCTCTTCTCCCGCCAGAGCGACTACCCGCTTCACCTCGGCGTCACGGAGGCCGGCTCGCTCTTCTCCGGCACGATCAAGTCCGCGATGGGCATCGGCCTGCTCCTCGCCGAGGGGATCGGCGACACGATCCGCGTCTCCCTCGCCGCCGATCCGGTCGAAGAAGTCCGGGTAGGACGCGAGATCTTGAAGGGCCTCGGGCTCCGCGACGACGGCGTCAACGTCATCGCCTGCCCCACCTGTGGACGTCTCGAGGTGGACATGCTGCCGATGGTCGAGCGCGTCGAGAAGCACCTCGCCGGCGTCAAGATTCCCCTGCAGGTCGCGATCATGGGTTGCTCCGTCAACGGGCCGGGCGAGGCCCGCGAAGCCGACATCGGCTTCGCCGCCGGCAAGGACATGGGGATGATCTACAAGAACGGCGAGCCGTATCGGCGCATCGGGGGCCCCAACATGCTCGAGGAGTTCCTCGAGGAGATCGACCGGCTCGTGGCGGAAAGGCAAGCCGACCCGCCGCGGCCGAGCGAGTAGCCTCCCGCCGGGGCGCCGCGTGACGCCCCCGGATTCCTCCCCGTCCCCCGCCTCCCGCCGGCGCGCTTCCCGCGGCGCGCTCGTCTGGGTCCTCGCCTCCGCGGCGCTCTTCGTCGGGCCGGTCGCGCGATGGCTCGACGTCCCGGCGCAGGAACGTCTCCTCGTGCCCCAGACCCCGGTGGACCGGACGCTCGGGCGCTACGCGGAGGAGTGGCGCTTCCTCGCGCGCGCGAGGGAGTTCGTTCCCGATGGGGCGAGCGTGACGGTGCGGGCGGAAAGCCACGCGCGCGAGGTGAGCCTCTACATCCTCTCGATCGGCCTCCTCCCGGAGGCGCGTTTAGTCCCGGCGGCCTACTACGACGCGCCGGCGGAGCATCCGAAGCGCCGCGCGCGTTTCGTCCTCTCCCTGGGCTGCCATCCGCCTTACCGGGCGGGCCTTCGCACGGTGGCCCGACTCCCGGAAGGATGCGTCTTTCAGGACTCCGCCGCGCGATGAGGCCCTCGGTCCTCTACCTGATCGCGCACGGTTCACTCATCCTGCTCGGAGGCTGCGCCGCGTATCACCCATCCGTTCGCTCTCTGGGGACGGCGGCGCGCATCAGCGCCTGCTTCGGGGCGGGAGCGGTCCTTCTGACGCTCGAAGCCCTTCTTTTCTCCATCCTCCGCATTCCGTGGGGACTTCCCGGCCTCGCGTTCCCGCTGCTCGCCGCGGCCGCCGTCGCCGGGTGGAAGGCGGCCGCCCGGCCGCGCGATCCGGCGGCCGCCGAGAGACCCGCCCGATGGGCGGCCGTCGCGGGAGCGGCGCTCGTCACCCTCGCGTCGGCGCACCTCTTCGCGTCCCTCGCGACCTCCCGATCGACCTCCGTGGACTACCTCTTCTTCTGGGGGGTCAAAGCCGTGCACTTCGCGGACGCCCGAGGCATCGACGTGGAGCTCTTGAAATGGCGCTTCTTCGGGCACGGGGTGCCGGAGTACCCGCCGCTCGTACCGATCGTTCAGGCCTGGGGGATCCTCATCGCGGGGGAGATGCCGTGGCGCCGCGCCGGGCCCTTCGCCTCGTCCCTCTGGTTCCTCGCCGCGCTCCCCGTGGTCTTCGCGATGCTCCGCCGCCGCATCGGCGGCAGTCCCGCCGCCGCGGTCACGGCGTACTGGGCCGTCGCGCTCGCGATCTCCCTGTCCGTCTCGTACTCGGGCGGGAACGCCGAAGCGCCCCTCCTTTTCTACGAGACCGTCGCCCTGCTTGCGCTCACAACCGAGACGCGCGACGCGCCGGCGTCCGATCGGTGGCTCCCGGCGGCCGCTCTGGCCGGGGCGGCGCTGACGAAGGTCGAGGCGCTGCCCGCGGCGGCGTTCCTGATTCTCGGCACTCTCCTGCGCGATTCGATCGAGGGACGGAGCGGCGTCCTGCGGAGGGCGGCCAGGCTCGTCGCCCTTCCGGTCGCGGCGGTCTCCTGCTGGTTCGCCTTTCAACTCCTATCGGGCCTGCCGGTCGGCTACCGGGGGCACGGCCGGCTCCTCGAGCTTCATCCGGAGAACCTGGCAAGCATCGGACGGGAGATGTTCCGGAACCTGGACGCCGGGACTCATGGAATGTCCTGGGGCGTGCCCGCCGTCCTGCTGCTTCTGTTCGGGCGCGGCCCGGGACGGGCGTTACCGGCGCTCGCGATGGCCGCCGGGATTCTCCTCTTCCTCGCCTTCGACTACCTGCACGATCCGACGGACCCCTGGGAGCGGATCGGCTGGACGTTCCCGCGCGTCTCGCAGCCCGCCCTCTCGGCGCTTATCCTCGGAGCGGCGCTCGCGATGTTCGGCGGGCCGCGCCGGGACGAGACGGCCGCGGCGACCTGACTGTCTCTTCGGCCAGCCTCCGCAGGGTCGCGAGGTTGACCCGGTCCCAGTCGAGCGTCTCGTCTTTCGGGGTTTCGAGAAACTTGGGAATCCCGGCCATGCGCGGATCGCGCATCAGGTTGCGGAACCCGGCCTCACCGATCGCGCCGCGCCCGATGTGCTCGTGCCGGTCCACGCGCGAGCCGCGCGGCTTCTTCGAGTCGTTGACGTGGATCGCGCGCAGCCGGGCCAGCCCGATCGTCCGGTCGAAAGAGGCGATCGTCTCCTCGTATCCCGGCCGGGAGACGAGGTCGTACCCGGCGGCGTGGACGTGGCAGGTGTCGAGGCAGACGGCCAGCCGCCGGGCCTCCCGTGAGGCCCCGAGGATGTCGCGGATGTGCTCGAATTTGTGGCCGACGCAGGTTCCCTGCCCGGCGGCCGTCTCGAGCAGGATCCGCACGCGCGTGGACCCGGCCCGCGCGATCGCTTCGTCCAGCGCCGCCGCGATCCGGCGCACGCCGGCACCCTCCCCCTCGCCGCAGTGGGCGCCGGGATGGAGGACGAGATCGCGGATACCGAGCAGGGCGCAGCGCTGGATCTCGTCGGCGAGGGCGAGGACGGAGAGCTTGCGCAGCGCGCCGGCAGGCGATGCGAGGTTGATGAGATAGGAAGTGTGCGCGGCGACGTGCCGCAGCTCGGCCCCGCGCGCAGCCCGCCGGAATGCGCGCGCCTCGTCCCCCTCGATCGTCTTGCCCACCCAGCGGCTGTTGTTCTTGACGAAGATCTGGAGGACCCGGCAGCCGGCCGAGACGGCGCGCTCCACCGCGCGGGGGGTTCCACCGGCAATTGACTCGTGCGCCCCGACCGGAAGCTGAGAGCTGAGAGCTGGCGGCGGAAAGTTGTTCGTCAGCTCGGCTTTCGCTCGTCGAGATCGGCGAGCAGCTCCTGACCGATGCGGCGGGAGACGAAGATCTGCTTGATGTAGTTCAGGGAAGTGACGGCGAGGGGCAGGCCCGCCGCCGAGAAGGGCGCGCCGAACGCGGCGATCGCGAGGTGCCGGGCTTTCTCCCCGCGCGTGAACTCGGGGTTGCGCCAGTCCAGGACGCTCCCGTAGTACCGGAAGACCATCCGGTACACGTCGGAGAGCAGCACGCGGAATCCCATCTCGGTGCCCCACACGAAGCAGTCACCCGAGCGCACCTTCTCGAGGAACTCGGCCGCCGTCTGCGCTTCGGCCACGGTGTAGACACGGGCGAGGGGGCCGAGGGTGTGCGCGTCGGAACCGGCGATCAACGAGACGTTGCCGCGCTTTTCGCGCACGAGCGCCATGAGGTCCTCGACGAGCCGGTTGTGCTGCGAGGCCATGGCGCCGTTCTTGACCTCGAAGATGTCGAACATCCGCAGCATCTCTTCGAAATATCGGCGGGGAGAGTTCCGGAACCTGTAGTTCTGGAACATGTGGTTGGCGGACGCGATGATCCCTTCAACGCGCATGTACTCGTGCAGGTCGTAGATGTTCGAGCGGCGGCGCTGGATCTCGCGGTGCTGTTCTTCGTCGATTCCGAAGACGTTCACGTGGATGCGCTGGCGGGTGTCCGGAAACCAGGTCTCGACCTCCTCGGAGATGAAGAAGTCTGTGAGGTCCGGATGCCGGTTGAGAAGGTAGAGGCAGCCGTCGATGGAGTCGTGGTCGGTAATCGTCACGAAATCCATCCCGCGCACCTTGGCGATGCGGTAGACCTCTTCCGGCCGGTTGTAGGAATCGCGGGTATTGGCGATCCGGAAGTATTTGAACGTGGAATAGACGGAATGGCAGTGCAGATCCGCCTTGCGGTAGCGGCTCTCTTGAAACCAGGGGGGCTGGTCGAGGTCTTCCGTTCTCTTCCCGGGCATTGCGAAGAAGCGAGTGTGCAAACCCCGGACCGGAGTGTCAACCCCCCGAAGGTCCCGGGGGGGCATCCATGTTAGGTTTTCCCGGTGAAGCGGCTGCTCTTTCGCGTCTTCTACGGGTCGGTCCTCGTCCTGCTCTTCGGGGCCGGGGCCTGGATCGCATTCCGGAGCTCGATCGTGGGCCGCTCCGTCGCCGTCCCGGACCTGGCCGGCAAGACCATGGTCGAAGCGATCCGGCTGGCCCACGACGTCGGGCTTCGGGTCGAAGAGCAGGCCGCGCGCGCCCGGTACGACGACGAGGTCCCGAGCAACCACATCCTGATGCAGCAGCCGGAGACGGGGTCGCTGGCCAAGCCCGCCCAGGTCATCCGGGTCGTTCTCTCGCTCGGTCCGCGCGAGCTGCGCGTCCCCGATCTGATGGGGCTGCCTCCCCGCGCCGCCGCCTCCCGCCTCACGCAGGCTTCGCTCCAGCTCGGGCCGGTCTCCTGGTATCGGGATGCGCAGGCACGTACGGGCATCGTGGCGCAGGAGCCGGAGGCGCAGACGCCCGCTCCCAAGAACGCGGCCGTGGAGGTCCTGACCAACCGCGGGTTGCCCGAGACGCGGTTCGTGATGCCCGACCTCATAGGCCGCGACGCCGAGCGGATGCGCCAGCGGCTCGAGACCTTCGGCTTTCGCGTCGGGAGCGCTCGATATGAGGCGTACGAAGGCGTCCCGCCCAACACCGTCCTGAAACAATTCCCTCCCGCGGGTCACCCGATCTCGAGCCGGGAAGTCGTGTCGCTCACGGTCTCCCTGGCGGCGGAGGACCCCGCGGCCGCGCCCACGCCATGAAAGTCTGGATCGCGCCGTCCCTGCTCGCCGCGGACTTTGCCCGGCTCGCGGAAGCGGCGCGCGCCGCGGAAGAAGGAGGGGCGGACCTGCTCCACGTGGACGTGATGGACGGGCACTTCGTTCCGACGCTGACCATCGGTCCTCCCGTGGTGGCCGCGCTGCGACGGGTCACGGGACTGCCGCTCGATGTCCACCTGATGATCGAGCGGCCCGAAAATTCCATCGCCGAGTACCTGGCGGCCGGGGCGGACTGGATCTCCGTCCACGTCGAGTCCACGCATCACCTGCAACGCTGTCTGGACGGCATCCGGCGCGGCGGCGCGCGGGCGGGGGCGGTCATCAATCCGGGCACCCCGACGTCGTCGCTGGCCGCCGCCTGGCCCGACCTGGACTATGCGGTGGTGATGTCGGTCAATCCGGGCCGCGGCGGACAGTCCTTCCTCCCGCAATCGGTCGAGAAAGTGAGGCGGCTGAAGGCGGAGGCACTCGAGGCGGGCAGCGATGCCCTCCTCGAGGTGGACGGCGGGGGGGACGCGGGCAACGCGAGGGGGCTCATCCGGGCCGGCGCGGAAATTCTGGTCGCCGGCACCGCGATTTACGGGGAGAGGAACGTCGCCGCGGCCATCGACCGGCTCAAGGCGGCGGCTTCCGAAGGAGTCAGGGTTTGAAGACGACCGTACGGAGCCGGGTCCTGTTCCTCGCCGTCGCCGCGCTGGCGCTCGGGGGGCTTTCGGCCCGGTGCTCGGCCAGCAAGAAGCCGGACAAGCTGACGGAAGAGCTTCTCAGCACGCCCAAGGAGGCCCTCTTCGAAAAGGGGAAAGCCCTCATCGAGAAGAAGAAGTGGGAGACGGGCCGGAAGTACCTGAGCTTCGTTTTCGAAACCTATTCGAACGATCCTCTGGGCCGCGAGGCCCTGTTGCTCCTCGCGGACTCGTACTTCAAGCAGGGGGGCACGACGGGCTACACCGAAGCCCGCTTCCGGTATCGCGACTACCTCAATCGGTATCCGGGCGCCCCGCGACGCGACTATGCGCGCTACCAGTTCGCCTTCTGCTACGACAAGGAGCACGAGCGTCCGGATCGGGACCAGACGTCCACCCGGGAAGCTCTGGAGCAGTACCGCGCCCTCGTCCGGGAGTTTCCGACCTCGGGATACGCCGGAGCTGCGCGCGAGCGCATCCGGCAGCTCGTCGACCTCCTCGCGGAGCACGAGTTCGGGGTCGGCTTCTTCTACCTGCGCAAAGGATCCGTCGCGGCCGCGCTGAGCCGTTTCACCGAGCTCGAGCAGAGATTCCCCGAGTATGCCGGCCGGGACAAGCTCTTTTTCTACTCGGCGCGCGCCCTGGAGCAGCTCGGCCGCAACGAGGAGGCCTCCCGGTACTATGCACAGCTCATCGAGAAGTACCCCGACAGCGAGTACGCGAAGAAGGCCCGGGACAAGAAAGAGGACAAGCCGACGCGGTCGGCCTCGACCGGCGTTGCGGCGGCCCCCCAGTAGAGGGCGGTCCCTAACCTCAGGACGGGCGAGAGATATCGGCGCATTCCGCGCGTTCCCATCCCGCCGCCGATTGACAACGGCGGCCCTCCGAAGTAATTTAAGAGAGAGACAATCTTTCCCGTATTTTGTAAGGAGGTCGCGATGCGTCTCCGGAACCGCCTGCTGGGCGGAATCGCCCTTTTTGTGGCGACGCCATGGGCGTTCGCTCAGGCCCCCCCTCCGGCCCCGACGCCGCGGCCCATGTCGGGGACCGAAACGCTGGCGCCCCGGACCGAGAGCGTGACGCGGATCGAGGAGACGACGACCACGGTGACTGGCGAGGCGGCGCCCCAGCCGCTGGGATATGAGAGCGACATCTACTGCTTCGGATATCTGGCCTCGCGGCCCGAGTCCTTCTCGGGGCGCGTCGTCGGCGCGGAGAACATCGCCGAGCAGATCGACTTCTTCGACAACGACCTGCTCTACATCGACGGGGGGGACGATCGCGGGTTCACCGCGGGCGCGGAGTACTGGCTCATCACGCCGGAGCACGAGGTCTTCCACCCGGTGACTGGCACGAGCCTGGGCCGGTTCTACCAGTACCGGGGACGGGCACGGATCGAGTTCGTTCAGCCGAGGACTTCGATCGTGCGGGTGACGAGCTCCTGCACGGACATCCCGCTGGGGTCCTACCTCAAGCCCTTCGAGCCCGTGCCGATCCCGCTGGGACGGCGGACGCCGCTCGCGATGGTCGGGGATCCCCCTTCCGGAAAGGCCATCGGGCACATCATCTTCACGCCCGAGGGAATCGAGGCGCTCGGGGCCGATCACACCGTGTTGATCAACCTCGGGGTGGCCGAGGGTGTCGAGGCCGGCGATTTCCTGACGGTCTACCGCTACGCGCGCGGACGCCCGGCGGGACGCGAGATCGGAGAAGTCGGCGCCAACTGGGTCAAGGTGAAGGAGCACTCCGCGATAGTGACCGACGTCCCACGAACCTACCTCGGCGAGGTCGCGATTCTCATGGTCGGCGACCACTGGGCCGTGGGGCGCATCACCGACTCGTACCGCCTCATCGAAGTCGGCGACGAGGTGGAGCTGAAGTAGACCGCTTAGATATCGCGTGCTGCAAGAGGGCCGCAAGGCCCTCTTTCTTTTTCTGGCAGAAGGCTTCCGTCCAGGCTGGCATGAAATTGAAAACGCCTTCTGCGCCCTTGTTTTTTTTTCGACGCTACACGGCGTCGAGATCGTTTGCTAAGATGCGCGCCTTCTCACTTCTTCGATTTTTTTTGGGGGGAGTCGTGAACCTGGACGGGCAGCTCCAGCAGATCATCGATGAGCTCCTCGCGCACGGCATCAGCCTGGATCTCGCCAAGAAAGAGTTTGAGAAGAAGTACATCTCCGGCGCCGTGCGGCGATCCGAAGGGAACCTCGGCCGCGCGGCGAGCTCGCTCGGGATCCACCGCAACACGCTGAGAAACCGGGTCGGGATCCTCAACATCCGGCTGCCGCGTGAGAAGCGGCGCGTGTCGCCGGACATCGCGAAGAAGAAGTAACGGGACTTACGGCTGGGGCGGCGTCGTCTTCTCTCTCGGCTCCTCGTGCCGGACGGAATCCTTGAAGTTCTTCAGCCCCTGGCCCAGACCCTTGCCCAGCTGGGGGAGCCGGGATGCCCCGAAAATGATGATCACGATGAGCAGGATGATGAGCAGCTCCGGGACTCCGAGGTGGCCGAACATAGCGTTCTCCTTAGGGAAAGGGCCGACGGAATAGCTTAGCAAACCCCCGGAAAGCGGGCCGCCAGGACCTCGCGGAAACGGGCGTCCGGACCTTCCGGGTCGAGCAGGCGCGCGGTGAGCGAAAGCTCTCCGGGAAGGTAGCGGCGATAGATCTCTCCGCGCCCCTGGGCGACCGCCCTCGCGAAGGTGCCGCACACCTTCCAGGCCCTCTGCAGAAGGACCCGCCGGAATCGGTTCCGGAACCCGGGCAAGTCGTGGCCACGCCGGCTCGCGAACTCTGCGACGAGCGGCTCGGAGGTCTCCGCGTCCATCCAGTCGAGCGTCGTCCGTTCCCAGAGCAGTGAGGCCAGGTCGTAACTGTCGGGCCCCCGCCGCATGTCCTGAAAGTCGATCGCGCCGACCTGGTCCGGAAGCGGAAACAGGTTGTTCGCGTGGAAGTCGCGGTGACAGAGCGCGACCGGATGCGCCGCGACCTCCTCGCAGAGCGCGCCCGCGAACGCGTCGTGCGCACGACGATCCTCCGCGTCCAGCGGCTCGCCGAGATACAGATCGAAGACGGCCTCGCGAGCCAGGTCCAGTTCCCGGCGAAAGAGCGCCGCGTCGAACGGCGGGTTGATCCCCGGATCGGGAAGCGAGGCGATGAGGGCGGCCGCGGAGACCGCGCGCGGCAGCCAGGCGGCGCGCTCCCGGGGCCGGGAAGCCAGGCGCGCGGCGAGGTCCTCGCGTCCGAAGTCCTCGACGATCTGGTTGCCCATCCCGTCGTCGGCGATCAGCTGCGGCACCCGGACCCTGTCCCGCAGGACGGCGCGCGCGGCGAGCCAGCGGCGGCGCGCCTCCTCTTCCTCGCGTGGATAGACGACGCCGAGGACGCTCCGGTTGTCGGAGAGCGTCAAACGCAGGTAGCGCCGGCGGCCGACGTCGCCGGGCAGGACTTCCACGGCGGCCGCCGCGTGGCGGGTCCGGCGGGCGAGCTTTTCCAGCCCGGAGAATTCCGGAGGGAACAAGCGCGAGTCTACCCTCCGGGCACCGGCGCGCCGCGCCGCGCCCCCTGCCCCTAGGTGGAGCTCTTCGCCTGCGTGAGGAGGACCTTCTTGATCCGTATCGGCTGGTTCGGGCGGTCGTTCGCGTTGCGCGCGACCGCGGCGATCTTGTCCGCGGTCTCCATCCCCGAGACGACCTCGCCGAAGGCTGAGTACTGGTTGTCGAGAAAGGTCGAGTCCTTCACGACGATGAAGAACTGGGAAGACGCGGAGTTGGGATCGGACGCCCGCGCCATCGAGACGATCCCCCGCTTGTGGGAGGTGTCGTTGAACTCGGCCTTGATCCGCTGTTCCTTGCCGCCGACGACGTTGCCCCCCGTGCCGTAAGCCCGGCTCGGGTTCTCCGCCTGCTTGGTGAGGGGATCTCCCCCCTGGATCATGAACCCGGGGATCACGCGGTGGAACATCGTCCCGTCGTAGAAGCCTTTGGCTGCCAGATCGACGAAGTTTTCCACGTGCTTCGGAGCCTTGTCGTAGAAGAACTTCAGGGTGATGTCTCCCATGTCGGTCTGCAGCGTCGCCATGGTGTTCGCGTAGTCGCGGGGTGAGCTCACTTTCTTCCCCTTTCCGGCCGTCGCCGTCTTGCTCTTCGTTGCGGCGGCTCCCCAGAGGGGGGCTGCGACCAGCAAAGCGAGCGCGAGAGTCGTGAGTTTCGTCTTCAACGGGGACTCCTTTCAGCCGTCCAGATCCGGCCGGAACATTAACATGCGGGAACGCGAGACATTCCGCGCGACGCCATGGAGGGCGACGTTTCTGGCCCGTCTTTTGAAGCGCCGGTAGGATTGAGGGGATATGTATCTCGGGCTTGCGCGTTCGATCTGGACCGACATCGACAAAACGGCGGTGGACAAGGAAGTCCGGCGCTTCCGGCTGAAGCACCACGGTCTGTCCAACGACGAGCTCGTCGAGAAGCTCATCCGAACCACGGCGGTGCGCTGCGGCGCGGTCGGCGCGGTCGCGTCGGCTCCCGGTTTCCTGGCGGTGCTCCCGCTCGCCGCGGACTTCTCCTACCAGGTACTCGCCTTGAACCGGCTCGTCCTGACGATCGCGCGCATCTACGGCAAGCCGACGACGCGCGAGCAGCGCGGCGCGACCGTGGCGGCGAGCCTCGCCCTCGGCGGGGGCGCGGAATTCCTCCGGCGCGGCATCGTGAAAGCGGTGACCCGCGGCATGCGCAAGCAGGCCCTTTCGCGGCTGATGCCCATCGCCGGCGCCGTGATCGGCGGAGCGCTCTCGTACACGTCCGTCATGACCGTCGGCATGCAGGCCCGCGACTACTACCGCCGCCGCACGATCGTCTCGCGCGTCCGCCGGGCCGCGGGCGGATGACGTCGGGCGCCGACGTTCTCATCGTCGGCGGCGGTGTCATCGGGTGCGCGCTGGCGCGCGAGCTCGCCGGCCGCGGCGCCCGCGTCGCGCTCGCGGAGCGCGGCCGGATCGGCGGCGAGGCGTCGAGCGCCGCGGCCGGACTCCTGACCCCTCAGGCCGAATCGTTGACCCGCGGCCCGCTCTTCGACGTCGGTCTGCTGAGCCGGGATCTCTATCCCGACTGGATCGGCATCCTCGAGCAAGAGACCGGCGAGGAGGTGGGATACCGGAGGAGCGGCGCGCTCGTGTGCGCGTTCACCGAGGAAGAGGAACGGCGGCTCGAAAGTTGTCGCGCATGGCAGACCGAGGGCCACCTGTCCGTCGAGGCGTACGAAGCGGCGGCGATCCCGGCGGCTCTCCGGCGCCACGTGTCCGAGCGGGTGCGCCGGGCTCTTTTCTTCCCCGACGAAGCTTTCGTGCACTGCCCTCTTCTGATGACGGCGTTGGCCAGCTCGCTGGAGCTCCGCGGGGTGAGCGTCCACGCGGGCAGGATGGTCCTGGCGTTGCGCGTCGAGGCCGGGCGGTGCCGCGGGGCGCAGACGCCGGCCGGCCCGCTCGAGGCGGACGCCGTCGTGGACGCCGCTGGAGCGTGGGCCGGTCTTCTGGGCGGGCTGCCCTGGGAGCTGCCGGTCCGGCCCGTTCGCGGGCAGATCGTCGCGCTGCGCACCGAAAACTGCCCGCCCGCCGTCGTCCAGTCGGAAGAGGTCTACCTGGTTCCCCGATCGGACGGGAAGCTCCTCGCGGGCGCCACCGTGGAGGAGGCCGGCTTCCGCAAAGAGGTGACGGCGGAGGGGGTTGCCGGGCTTCTCGCCGCCGCGTTGCGTCTCTCTCCGAATCTGGGCGGCGCCGCCTTCGATGGGGCCTGGGCGGGACTGCGGCCGGGAAGCCCGGACGGACTTCCGCTGCTGGGAGAGTCCGGAGTTCCGGGGCTCTGGCTCGCGACGGGGCATTTCCGCAACGGCGTGCTGCTCGCGCCCTGGACGGCACGCGCGTTGGCCGACCGGATGGCCGGATCTCCCGTTTCGGAGCTCGCTCCCTTTTCCCCCGACCGCCTCGCTTCTCCTTCCGAGGCGGGAGCGGCGCGCGAACGACCGGGCGCGGACGGCCACGCCGCAAGGCGCGTGTAGAGTTTTCGGCTAGAATCAATCGAATTCCCGTCGGGGCTTCTCCCCGCCGGGAGTTGGAGGGACGTGCCCCGAACCGAGGCGGATTCGGGTGAACCCAAGATGCGAAAGGTGATCTATACCGCCGTGCAGCGCACGGCGAATTCGTTCTGGAACCTGGCGCGCGCCGTGGACCGGCGGTTTCCGCAGCGGAGCCTGCAGCCCCGGTGGGCGCCGGCGCCCTTGCTCAAGCAGAAGCAGCGGAGCTTTCCCCAGCTCGGCTTTCCCCGCGAGACCGACTCGCTATGTCCCCGATGCGTCTCGGAGGTGCGCGAGCAGATCCTCTCGGGAGAGGCCGACTGGAAAGTGCTCGTCGACGGGAAGCCCGGAGAGATCAAGGCGTCCATCGTCGAGGAGGACGGCCGGATCCTCATGCGGAAGGACTGCCCGAAGCACGGCCGCTTCGAAGACGTCATGTCGATCGATCCCGCTTTCTTCCGCCGGCTCGAGACCCTCTACCCCGGCCGCGACTTCGTCATCCCGAAAGACGGCCTCCACGAGCACGGGAGCTCGTCGATCAAATACGGACGCGGCGCCGTCCTGACGATCGACCTGACGAACCGCTGCAACATGATGTGCAACCCCTGCTTCATGGACGCCAACCAGGTCGGCTACGTCCACGAGCTGGAGTGGGAGGACGTCAAGAAGCTGCTCGACGACGCCGCGTCGATCAAGCCGCGCCGGCAGCTCTCCGTCCAGTTCTCCGGAGGAGAGCCGACGATCTCCCCGCACTTCCTCCCGGCGGTCCGCTATGCGCGGGAGCTCGGTTACTTCTCGGTCCAGTGCGCGACCAACGGGATCCGTTTCGCCCAGGAGGAGGAGTTCGCGAAAGCGGCCGCCGACGCCGGCCTGCGTTTCGCGTACCTGCAGTTCGACGGGGTGGGCAACGAGAACAACCAGCACCGGAAGGTCGGGAACCTCTACGACGTGAAGCTCCGCGCGATCGAGAACCTCCACAAGCACGGGGTGGACGTCACGCTCGTCGTGACGATTGTCAACGGGATCAACGACCACCAGGTCGGAGAGATCATCCGGTTCGGCCTCGCGAACATCGACAAAGTCACGGCCGTTGCGTTTCAGCCGGTCTCCTTCACGGGCCGGGACGAGGACATCGACGACGAAACGCGGCAGAAGCAGCGCTACACGCTCTCGCACCTCGCGCACGACGTGAAGGCGCAGGCGGGGATCGGCGAACCGATGCGCGACTGGTATCCGCTCTCGGCCTCCGGGCCCTTCTCAGACCTCAAGGACCTGCTCGGTGGGCTCGAGACGGACTGGGGCTCCTTCAAGTGCGGGTGCCATCCCAACTGCGGCATCGGCACGATGCTGCTCGTCGAGGAGAGCACGCGGCGGGCCGTCACCGTCCCCTCGGTCCTCGACGTCGACGGGCTGCTCTCGGACATCAAGGGGATCACCGACTCGGGCCGCAAGCGCGTCTGGACGGCAATGCAGGTCGGGCTCTCGGTCCTGCGGAACCTGCGGCCCGCCGGCATCCCCAAGGGGCTGACGCCGTGGAAGGTCGCCAAGATCATGGACGGGCACACCGGCGGCAAGCTCGGGTTCGCGGAGACGAACCGTTATCCCTGGCGGGTCTTCTTCATCGGCGGGATGTGGTTCCAGGACCTCTTCAACTACGACTTCCGCCGCACCGAGATGTGCATCATCCCGTACGCGACGCAGATGGGGGAGATCTCCTTCTGCGCCTACAACACGGGCGTGGGCTGGCGCAAGATCATCGAAGAGATGTTCCAGACGGCGTCCCTCGCCGAGTGGTACAAGACGCGGGGCCGCCACGACGTGTACGCCCGCGGCCGGAACGTGCCGCTACCGGCGCTGCCCGGGCAGAGCGTGCCCGCGGTGCCCGCCGGCGCGCCCGTGCCGACCTCAGGCTTTGCTTCCGCCCCGGCGCTGCCGGTTTACGGAGGGGGAGCCGGAAAGTAGCTGACGGCTGACGCCGGAAGGCTGATACCTATCCCCGCCGCCGCCGGCCACGTCCGGGGAAGCGGGGCTCGGAGGGGGAGCGAGGGGGGGAGGCGATCGGAGAGGGCCGCCGCGCCGCGGCCGGCCTCCCCCGGTCCGCCGCTTCTTTGACTGGCCGCCGCTCGGCTTTCTCCCGCGCCCGCGACCGTTCCTCCGCCTTGCGCGCCCGGATGGCGGCGATGCGCTCGGCGAGCGGGACCTCGAGGCGCTCCGCGGTGCGCGCGGCGTAGTCGAAGCCGGGCACGGTCACGCGCGGCAGCCGCCGCCCCAGGGCTTTCTCGATGTCGCGCAGCTCGGGCTCCTCCTCGGGGGAGACGAACGTGAAGGCGTCGCCAATCCGCTCCGCGCGCGCGGTCCGGCCCACCCGGTGGATGTAGTCGTCGGGCACGTGGGGCACGTCGAAGTTCACGACGTGGGGCAGCGCTTCGACGTCGATGCCGCGGGCGGCGATGTCCGTCGCGACGAGGACCTTGTAGCGGCCGCTCTTGAAGCCTGCGAGCGCCTGCGTGCGCTGCGGCTGGCTCCTGTTGCCGTGGATGCGTTCGGCGGAGAGTCCTTTCTTCGCGAGAGCCTCGTAGAGCCGGTTGGCCCGGTGTTTCGTGCGGGTGAAGACGAGGGCGTTCTCCAGGTCCCCGCGCTTCAGGAGCTCCACGAGGAGCGCGGTTTTCAGGTTGCCCGGAACGGGATAGACCGCCTGCGTGATTCCGACCGCCGGCGCCGCCGGGCGCTCGAGGTTCACCGCGGCCGGATCTCTCAGAATCTCCCGCGCGAGCGCGGCGATCGGCTGCGGCATCGTGGCGGAGAAGAAGAGCGTCTGGCGGCGAGCCGGGAGGTGCCTGAGCACGCGGCGGATGTCCGGCAGAAACCCCATGTCGAGCATGCGGTCCGCTTCGTCGAGCACGAGGACCTCGAGCGCGTCGAGCTTGGCGTACGGATGGCGGAAATGGTCGAGCAGCCGTCCGGGCGTCGCGACGATCAGGTCCACCCCCGCGCGAAAAGCGTGTTCCTGAGGGCCCATGGCGACGCCTCCGAACACGGCCGCCGTCTGGAGCGGCGTGTGCGTGGCGAGCTGACGCGCGTGGTCCTCGATCTGAGCCGCGAGCTCGCGCGTCGGCGTCAGGACGAGGGCACGCGTCGCCCGGCGCGGCCGGCCCTGGAGCCGCTGGAGGATCGGCAGGATGAACGCCGCGGTTTTGCCGCTCCCCGTCGCGGCGCAGGCGAGCACGTCCTTGCCCGCCAGGGCGGGGGGGATCGCGTCGTTCTGAATCGGGGTGGGCCGGTGGAAGCCCATCTCCTTGACGCCCTGGAGGACGTTGGCGTCGAGACCGAATTGCGAAAAAGGCATCGAAGCGTTTCCTCCTGCAGCGGGCCGCGCAGGCTCTCACATCGGACGGACCCCGCGCAACCGCCGCCGGGGAATGATTCCGCGGCACGCCGCGTTGAAGCGGGCTCGTCCCCTCTGCGAACATGAGCACGACCATGACGGCTCCCGCCGCTTCTTCGACTGGCGTCCGCGCGGACCGCCGGGCGCTCGCCATCGTGGCGCACGTGGACCACGGCAAGACGACGCTCGTGGACGCGCTGCTCAAGCAGTGCGGGACCTTCCGCGCGGGCCAGCACGTCGAGGAGCTCGTCATGGACTCGGGCGAGCTCGAGCGCGAGCGGGGCATCACGATCCTCGCCAAGAACACCGCGGTGAACTACCGCGGGACGATCATCAACATCGTGGACACGCCCGGCCACCGGGACTTCGGCTCGGAGGTCGAGCGGATCCTCACGATGGTGGACGGGATCCTCCTCCTCGTGGACGCTGCTGAAGGACCCCTGCCGCAGACCCGCTTCGTGCTCAAGAAGGCGCTCGAGGGGAACAAGCGCGCCATCGTCCTCATCAACAAGATCGACCGCGCCGACGCGCGGTCCCTCGAGGTGCGCGAGGAAATCCAGGACCTCTTCCTGTCGCTCGCGACCGAAGAGCACCACCTCGAGTTCCCGATCCTGTACGGGTCCGGCCGTCTGGGGTTCGCTTCGCCGGACCCCGCCGCGGCATCGGGCACGCTCGCTCCGCTCATGGACCTCATCCTCGACGAGGTCCCGCCGCCGGCGATCGGCGACGCGCCGTTCAAGATGATCGTCGCGAACACGGAGTACTCCGACTACCTCGGCCGGCTCGCCGTCGGACGCATCTTCTCGGGAAGCCTGTCCCGCGCGACGGATCTCGCCGCGGTCCGTCCGGACGGCTCGATCGTCGAGAAAGGGCGCGCCGGGAAGATCTATCTCTTCGAAGGCATCGAGCGGGTCGAGGTCACCGACGCCTCGGCCGGCGACATCTGCATGATCTCCGGGTTCCCGCAGATCGAGATCGGGCAGACGATCCTCGACCTGTCGGACCCCTTCCCTCTGCCCGGGATCCGCGTGGACGAGCCGACACTCTCCATCGAGTTCCGGATCAATGACTCGCCGGCGTCCGGCCAGTCGGGCCGGTACGTGACGAGCCGCCACCTGCTCGAGCGGCTGGAGAAAGAGCTCGAGCGCAACGTCGGCCTGCGGCTGGAGAACACGCCCGAGCCGGATTCCTTCCTCGTGCTCGGTCGCGGCGAGCTCTCTCTGGCGATTCTCGCCGAGACGATGCGCCGGGAGTCCTTCGAGTTCTCCCTCGGCCGGCCGCAGGTCATCTTCCACCGCGGGGAGTCCGGCGAGTTGCTCGAGCCGTACGAGGAGCTCGTCATCGATTGCTCGGAGGAGTTCACGGGACCGGTCATCGCGGCCGTGGGAGAGCGCAAGGGAGAGCTCAAGCACGTCGGACGCCACGGCGACCGATCGCGGCTGGAGTTCACGATTCCTTCCCGCGGCCTGCTCGGGTTTCGCCTGGAATTCCTGACGATCACGAAGGGAACGGGCCTCCTCAACCACCTCTTCGACCAGTACGGGCCGCACCGGGGCCCCCTCCCGAACCGCAAGCGCGGCGCCATGGTCGCCAAAGAGGGGGGCGAGGTGACCGCCTATGCGCTCGACCGCCTCGCGGACCGCGGGATCTTCTTCGTCGTACCGACCGATAAGGTCTATGCCGGCCAGGTCGTGGGCGAGCAGGTCAAGGAGGGGGACATGGTCATCCAGCCCTGCGAGCGCAAGCACCTGACCAACATGCGGGCCTCGACCTCCGACCAGGCGATCCGGCTGACGCCGGCGCGTGAGCTGACGATCGAGCAGGCCATCGAGTGGATCAACGACGACGAGCTCGTCGAAGTCACCCCGGCCGCCATCCGCGTCCGCAAGCGCATCCTGGACCACAGCCGCCGCAAGACGTCCCAGAAGAGCGGCACCTAGCTCCTTCGAGGTCGCCGCGGCCCACAGCCCTGGCGTCTTTCTCCTCCATTCGGCGCATCGAGAACTCGGCTCGGGCGAAATACCGCACATCCCCCAAGCCCATGGAACGAAGGAGGTGGAGCCCCATCGTTGACCTACAACGGCGGCCCCTTCCGCGGAGAGCGCACCTTCCTCTACCTGCCCGCGGCGGGGCAGATCGGCGGACAGCCGCGCCCCGAGGACGTTCCGGTCGTGCCGACCACGCCGGATGAGCCGTCGTCGTCTCGCTTCCCGATCTATTCCGGCGGGCCCTTTCTTCTCAACGGTGCGACGGCCACTGCCAAAGTCTGGGGGGTGCCGCATTCGAACTGCGATGGCCATACCGTAACCCAGGACGGCGTGGCGTATCGCATATGCAGCGCTGGAGAAGGCGAGACGAGACTCACAACCTTCAACGTGACGCCCAGGAACTTCGACTTCCGGAAGACGTCGGTCCCTCGAATGGGCTGGGAGTGGAGTCCGTTTTCTTGCGAGCCGGGTCCCGATGGTACCGTCGGCTGTACGGCCAACGGCAAGTCCTCGACAATGACATCCTGGGCACGATCTCCAATCTCCAGGTGACTCGCGGGACTCTCAACTTCGACGCGAACCTGAACGTCCGTCTCGTCTCGACGGGAGCGGACGTCGGGTTCCGAGCCGCTGGCCGGGTGGAGTCGCTTGGATTTTGAATCGATGAGCTGAAGGAGGCGCCGGGTCCCGTCAGCGCTTCTGGTCCCACGGCTTCGAGAGGCGCGCCCGCGCGACTTCGGGAGCGGCGGCGTAGTGCGATGTGTCGTTGAAAAGCATCAGCCGCGCTTCTCCCCCCGCGCGGAAGTCCAGGACGTTGAGCGCGGCGGGGCTCTGGTCGAGGCGGTCGCGGTACCGCCGCGCGTCGAAGCCGAGGAGTGAGCACAGGACGAGCCGGATCGTCGCCTTGTGAGACGCGATCAACACGTGGGCTCCGCGGTGGGTCTCGACGATCTCGAGCAGAGAGGGAAGAGCGCGCGCGGTCACGGCGAGGCCCGTTTCGCCGCCCTCCGGCGCAAAGTTGAACGGGTCGCGATCCCATCGCGCGTATTCTTCCGGGTAGAGGGCTTCGACTTCCGAGCGCCGCTTCCCTTCCCATCGCCCGTGGGAGATCTCCCGGAGCTCGGCCCGCCGCAGGACCTCGAGCGTGTGGGGCGCGGCCAGGATCCGCGCCGTCTCCGTCGTGCGCGCGAGCGGGCTCGAGTAAACGGCCGCGATCGGCTCGGCCCCGACACGTTCGGCGAGCTTCTTCGCTTGCTCGCGCCCCCGTTCCGACAGGGGCACGTCGATCTCTCCGGCGAAACGGTCTTCCGCGGCCGCTTCGCTCTCGCCGTGCCGCACGAGATAGACGCGCGTGATCAGCCTTTGACCCGCCATCCCTTGTCCCCCAGGATCGGCCGCAGCTTTTCGCGCTGGTCGCCCTGCAGCTCGATCGATCGCTCCCGGACGCGTCCTCCCGTTCCGCAGGCCCGTTTCAACTCATCCGACACTTCGGCGAGGAATCCGGCGTTCTGCGGGAGGCCGTCGATGACCGTGACGGTCTTCCCGCTCCGCCCGGCGCGCTCGAGCCGCAGGCCGGCGTGGATCCGAGCCGGGACCGCGTCTTCGGCGGGCTTCGCGCAGCGGCAATCGCTCACCGGCCAACCGCACCCCGGACACTGCCTGCCCGTCTTCGTGGAATAGACGACCGGTCCGGGTCTCACAGCCCGGCCCGGTCCCATTTCTCGATCGTCTCCCGGATCAGCCGCGCGACCTTGTCGTTGACGCGGGAGAAGTAGGTCTTTGCTTTCGCCGCATCGAACCTCGGGTAGCCTTCCCCCTCCGTGTAGAGACCGATGCCCGAGGGGTTGGGGTAAGCGCTCCACGACCCCAGCGCGGGATTCGCGGTCGTCATCTCCGGGCCGGTGTAGCGACCCTTGTGCACGAGAGCCGGATCGATGGCCTGGATGTACGCCGTCTCGTTGTCGCCGGCATGGCCGCCCGCCTCGCCGAAGACTTCCTGGGTGACGTCGGCGCAATAGGACCACCAGTTCACGACGAGCGTACGGATTCCGGCTTCCCGGCCAGCCTCCGCGGCGAGCGCGGTCAGGACGGTCGTCTGCGGCCCGCCGTGCCCGTTCAACAGGACGACGTTGCGGAACTTGTTGCGCGCCATCCCGAGGATGACGGCTTTCACGTAGGGCTTGTAAGCCTCCTCGGGGATCGTGAAAGAGCCCGGATAAGCGTCCATGGAGCCCGTGATGCCGTATGCGACGGCCGGCGCGACCATCGCGTTGACCTTCGGGGCAATGTCCCGCGCCATGGCGACCGGCGCGAGGATGTCGGCGCCGTTGGCCGTCACGCCGTGCGGCTCGAGCGTTCCCAGCGGAACGATCACGGTCTGGATCTTCGCGGGCACCCACTCGCGGAACTCCATCCAGTTGATCCGCTCCATCTCTCGCGTCGTGGGGGACGGACCCGACGGCTGTCCCCGCGCTGCCCCCGCGACGCTCAGCAGGAGCAGGATCGCCGCCGGCCCTCTCCCGGCCGACGCGAAACTCGAGGAGCCGCCTCGCGCGTGCTGCAGCTTCATTTGCCCTCCACACGTATCATGGAGCATCGTGATCCTCGCCCAGTGGGTGCTCCCTTTCCTTCTTTTTCCGGTTTCCGCCGGGGCCGGCCCCCAGCCCGGGTCGGCGCCCGTGGTCGCCTTCCGGCCCCTGACGGTCTCCTCCGACCTGCGGTTGGAGCCCGAGTCCGATCGCCGGTTGCGCCGGCTCGTGATGGGGTTGGACGCGAACGACACCCGGTATTACATGCTGCCGGAGACCGGCACGCTTCCCCGAAGCGAGAACGATCCTCGGGTCCGCCATCTGCGCCGTCAGCTCTACTGGATGAACTTCGAGCTGCACCACGGACGAATCCTGACTTCCGTTCCGCAGCAGACCCGCTTCTTCGTCGCCGTGCCCGAGCCAGGGTCCGTTCCCGGATCGCACGAGAACGAAGAGGAAGTGTTCCGGGATTACCTGGCGCGTCGGGTCGGTTGGTCGGCCACGCAGATTCGCGAAAAGGTTCAATTCTTCCGGATCCCCGGGACGATCCCGTATCCGCAGGACATGGCCGAGCCTCTCGGCCACGACTCCCGGGGCCGCCTTGTGCTGGGCTTTGGCTCGGAGACGAACGCCTTTTATTACGAGCCTCTCCGCCGCCTCGTGGCTGCCTTCCCCGACGAGTTCGTCCTGCGGGAAGTTCCGGGCGTGGACACGGAAGGCGGGGACATCGAGCTCGCGTGGCTCCCGAATGGACGGATCGCCGTCCTGGTCGGTCGCCACCGCGTTCTGGTCGCTCTGGAGGCGCGTCATGGACGCCCCTTCCGAGGCGTTCGCATCCGCGACGATGAGATCCGCCGGGCTGCTTCCGAGTTTTCGCGCGCCTTCTTCGGCCTGGAGACGCTCGTCGTCGGGGAGCCGGCTCTGCGCGATCCGGGGCTCGCCAGCGACGTCCTGATCCACTCGGACATGGTCGTCAACGTCCTGCGCGGATCGAAGGGCGTCACCGCCTTCGTTCCGACGTACGGCGTCGCGGCGGTCGATGCTATCACCCGGCTCGCTCTGGAGCCGGAGGTCCGGCGGCGGGCGGAGGCCGAGTACGACGCCGTGGCTCGGCAGTTCAGGGCCCGCGGCTATCGGGTGGTCCGCATTCCCTTCTCGGATCATCCGGTCCGCACCCCGGTCCAGGTCGGAAAGTTCATCGATCCCACGACCGGGCAGCAGAGTCTCCTCCTGGGGAAATATCCGTACCACTTCGCGCTGCCCGACGGGCGGAACCTCCAATGGGAGATCCAGTCCGCGTTCGACGCGCTCGAGAAACGCGTGGGAGCCTGGCGCCGATCCCCCACGGACGCCCGGTGGTCGGAGGTCGAGAAGAACCTCCAGGCCATCTGGAAGGAGTTCGACGCGGCGATCCACGCGCCGAACCCCGAGTTCGCCGCGCAAGTCCGGATCTACGAGGAGAACGGAGTCCGCGTGTTTCCCGTCCCGGTCTTTCCGGCGGGCGAAGGCGGCATCCACTGCATGCTGCTCAAGTAACCGAATCGGGCGCCGGCCAGGCCGGTCAGACGTTTCCTTCCTCCATCCGCCGCAGCAGCTTCAGCGCCACCCCGGCAACGAGCAGGCCGAAGAGCACGAGCATCCAGGTCGAGAGGGTCCGCGCCGGCGTTCGCGTTCGCGTCGAGGATTGCCTGCCGCAGGGACCCGGCGCCCCCGTCGTTGGTGTTGAGGACGGTGAAGGTCAGGCGGAGGAAAACGCGGGGAGGGCGCCCAGGGCGAGGACGACGAGACCGGGCAGGCGCAGACGCATTTTTCCTCCGATCGCGGAATGAATGGCGAAATCCTAGGGCGCCGCCGCGCGGCCCGGTCGACAAAAAGAAGCGGCACCGGCCTAGCTGACCGTCGAGTCGTCGAACGAACGGCCGCGCGGCCGGTAGGTCGCGCGGTTCTCCGGCCCCTCCCAGACCGTCACGAGCGCAACGCGGGCCCAGCCGAGCGAGCGCGAGGCCTCGAGCTTCTCGGAAAAGTATCGCGCGAGGTTCTCGGCGGACGTGTTGCGCCCGATGAATGAGGGATGGTCGTTGATGTACGTGAAGTGGAACTCCCTGGCGATCTCTTCGAGCACCCGGCTGGCGGGCTGGAAGTCCGCCGCGAGGTCGTAGCGCTGGAGCTTTTCCGTCTCGAGCACCGCCTCCACCTTGTAGGAATGCCCGTGGAGGGGCTCCGGCCCGCCCTCGTAGTCGATCAGGTTGTGCGCGGCCTCGAACCGCGCGGAGACCGTGACCCGGTAGCTCATGAGCGGCCTCCTATCTGAGGACCGTGGCTTCCCGCGTGATGCGAAGAGACGCCTGCGCCTCCGGAGAGATCCCGAGGAGCGCTTCCAGCACCTTGCGCGGTGTCGAGGTCTCGCCTTCGGTCTGGTCGAGGTTGACTTCGAAGCAGAGGCTCGCACCTTCCGCCTCGGTCTCGACGGAGAGCTCGCGCAGGGCCGGGACGACCTGCTGCCACGGGTTCGCCGCCGCCTCCCGAGCCCGCCCGAGCGCTTCGGAGCCCACAAGCCTTACGGCGTAACGGGCGGCCCGGACCGCCTTGGACAGCGGCGGCTCGCCGGTGAGCAGCTCCCGCACGCCGAGGACCGTCAGGCCGGTCGGGAGCTTCTCGTTGATACGGACCGCGGCGTCGGGGCCGAAAGGCGACATCCCTTCGACGTCGCAGACCTCCTGCCGGCTCTCGAGCCCCAGGGCGAGGGCGGGACCCATCGAGATCTTCATGTGGGGATTGAAGCCTTCGGAATAACGGGCCGGCAGGCCGGCCGCGCGGATCGCGCGCTCCAGCACGTCCATCGTGTTGCGGTGAGAGAGGAATCGCGCGTCGCCGGTCTTTTCGAAGGTCACCCGGTGGCGGTGGACGGTCGATGGCGTGCCGGACCGGATCCGTGCCGCCGCGGGGAGGTCCGGCATCGCCTTCTGGCGGTACGCCGCCCCCTTCGCGACCTCGCGGTACGCGGCGGGATCCGCGGCGGAAGCGCTCTCGACGGTCGGCAGGGTCCCCCCTGCCGTCTTCGCGAGCACGATGTCCTCGCCGTTGCCCGGAACGCCGCAGGCGTAGCAATGGCCCCACTTGCAGTCTTCCGTCCGCATCTCCTTGCGGGCCTTGATCAGCTCGATCTGGAGAAACCGCTTGCGGATCGAGACGTCCAGCACGTCCCACGGAAGGATTTCCTTCTCGTCGTAGGCGCGGAGGTAGCTCTCCTTTGGGATTCCTTCCGCTTCGAAGGCGAGGGTCCAGAGGTCGTACCGGAAGTGCTCGCTCCAGCCGTCGAAGCGGACCCCGGACCGCCACGCGGTGTGGAGCACCCGCGCCATCCGCCTGTCGCCGCGCGAGAGGGCGCACTCGATCTCGGCTTCGCGCGGCTCGTGCCACTTCATGCGGGCCCCGCGCACGCCGCGGAACCGATCCTTGAGGTACCCGAGCTTCTTTTCGAGCAACTCGACGCCGTCGAAAGGCGCCCACTGAAAGGGCGTCCAAGATTTCGGGACGAAGGAGCCGACGGACACGTTGACCTGCTTCCGGCCGTGCTTCTTCCCCTGACGGAGGATGCCTTCCACGAGCACGACGAGCTCGTCTAAGTCCTCCTTCGTCTCGGTGGGGAGCCCGATCATCGTGTACACCTTGATCAGGTCCCAGCCGCGGCCGAAGGCCACGTCCGCGGCCTGGATCATGTCCGCGTTGGTGAAGGTCTTGTTGATGACCCGGCGCAGCCGGTCCGAGCCGGTCTCGGGCGCGAACGTGAACCCCGACTTGCGCACTTCGGAAACGGCGTCGGCCAGGCCGACGGAGAACGCCTCGGCGCGCAGCGAGGGGAGCGAGATGGAGACCCGGCGCTCCGAGAGCTCCGGGGCGAGGCATTTCACGAGCGGCTCGATCTGGGAGTAGTCGGCGGTCGAAAGGGACAGCAGGCCGACCTCGCTCCATCCCGACTCCGCGATGAACTTGCGCGTCATGTCGGCGACGTCGCCGGAGTCGAGCTCGCGGACGGGTCGGTACCAGTATCCGGCCTGACAGAAGCGGCACCCCTGCGTGCAGCCGCGCATGACCTCGAGGCCGAGGCGGTCCTGCACGATTTCCACGGAGGGGACCATTGGCCGGTCCGGGTAGTACTCGGCCTTCAGCGCCGGGACCCACGTCCGCCGGGGCCGCTCGGGCGCTCGGGGATCGTTTCGCTCGATCGCCAGGATCCGTCCGGCCTCGTCGTACGACACGTCGTAGAACGACGGGACGTACACCCCCTCGACCGCGGAGAGCCGCGCGAGCAGATCGCGGCGCGAGAGATCGGCCCCGCGGCCTGCTCGATACGCGTCGAGGAAACGGGGGAGGGCTTCCTCCGCGTCGCCGATCAGGAAGGCGTCGAAGAAGTCGGCGATCGGCTCGGGATTGGCCGTGCAGGGCCCGCCGCCCAGCACGATGGGATCCCGCTCGCGGCGGTCCTTCTGCCACACGGGGAGGCCGGCGAGGTCGAGCATGTTGAGGATGTTCGAGTAGTTCAGCTCCGCCTGGAGCGAGAACCCGAGGACGTCGAAGTCCGCCACCGGAGCGAACGACTCGACGGAGAACAGGGGAACCCCGCCGGCGCGCATCTTCGCCTCGAGGTCCACCCACGGGGCATAGACCCGCTCGCAGGCGAAGTCCTCCCGGCGGTTCACGATCTCGTAGAGGATCTTGAGCCCGGTGTGGCTCATGCCGATCTCGTAGGTGTCGGGGAACGCGAGCGCGACGGTCGCCGCCGCGGCGCCCAGCTCCTTGCGGGTCACGTTGCGCTCCAGGCCGACGTAGCGCCCGGGCTTCTCCACGAGCGGGAGGAGCGGATCCAGACGGGGGCGGAGCGACGCGTATCGCATGGAACAGATGATTTTACCTTTACGCGTACTTGAACCCGGTCCCGGTGTTGAACAGGACGACCCGTGACTTCGGGTCGAGCCGGCCCGACGCGGCGAGGTTCTTCGCCGCCGCCCACGTGGCCCCTCCCTCGGGAGCCGCGAAAAGCCCTTCCATCCCCATCTCCTCGCAGGCCTCGCGCATCTCCTCGTCCGTCACCGCGACCGCGTCCCCACCGGACTCCCGGACGGCGCGCAGGACGAGAAAGTCGGCGAACGCCTTGGGGACGCGCAAACCGGAGGCTTCCGTCCGCGCGTTCTCCCATTTCTCGGAGACCTTTTTCCCTTCCGCGAACGCCTTGGGGATCGGCGCGCAACCCGCCGCCTGGACGGAGATCATCCGGGGTCGCGCGCTTTCGATCCAGCCCAGCTCCTCCATCTCCTCGAACGCCTTCCACATCCCGATCAGGCCCGTGCCGCCGCCGGTCGGATAGACGATCGCGTCGGGAAGCTTCCACTCGAACGCCTCGGCGAGCTCGTACCCCATCGTCTTTTTCCCCTCGACGCGGTACGGCTCCTTCAGGGTGGAGACGTCGTGCCAGCCTTCGCGCGCGGCGAGCTCGGCCGCCGCACGCCCGCATGCGTCGATGAGTCCCGGGATGAACGTGACCTCCGCCCCGTAGCGCTGGCACTCGGCGGCAAAGAGCGGTTTCGTGTCCTCCGGCATGAAGACCCGGCACTCCATACCCGCGCGGGCGGCGTAGGCGGCCGCGGCGCCGCCCGCGTTGCCTGCAGTGGGGACGACGACGCGCGGGTGCCCGAGCTCCTTCGCGCGCGACACGGCCGCGGAGAGCCCTCGGGCTTTGAACGACCCGGTCGGATTGGCCGACTCGTCCTTGATCCAGAGGTCGGAGAAGCCGCCGCGGCGGCCGAGCCGCCCGGCCCGCAGGAGGGGCGTGTCCCCCTCCCCGAGGGAGACGACGTGCTTTGGGTCCTCCACGGGGAGCATCTCGTGCCAGCGCCAGATCGACCGCGGGCGCCCGCGGAAGGCGTCGCGGTCGAGCGCTCCCGGATGGTAGCGGCAGAAGAGCGGGCCTCCGCAGCCCGCGCGCGGGCAGACGTTGGCGCGCGCGTCCCGCGGTTGCTGCCAGCCGCAGCGCGTGCACTGCAGATGGGCGAGCTTCGAGAACACGAGAGGCAAGCTATCAGCTGTCCGCCTCATAGAATCGGCGGCGAGTGGATCCCGAAGCCAATCCGGTCCGCATCGCCGGCGCCGGCCCCGCGGGGCTGACGTGCGCCCTGACGCTCGCGCGGGGGGGCCGGCGCGTCGTCGTCTCCGAAGCCCGCCCCACCGTCGGCGCGCGGTTCATCGGCGGGTTCCAGGTTCTCGACAACTTCAGCGAGGAGCAGGACGCGCAGGAGTTCCTCGCGGGACTCGGGATCGCGCCGGACTTTCTGGGACGCGGCCTCACGGAGGCGGAGCTCTTCGATTCGCGGCTGCGCCGGACGCGCGTGGCGAGCCGCCGGCCTTTCGCCTATTTCCTCCGTCGCGGACCGGACGACGGCACACTCGACGCTTCGCTGCTGCGGCAGGCCCGACAGGCGGGAGTCGAGGTGGAGTTCGGGGTCCGGCGGGATCCGGCGCAGGTCGACGTCGTCGCGACGGGGCCCCGCGCGGCAGACGGTCTGGCCCGAGAGATGACGTTCCGCACGGATTCGCCGGACCGGGTCCAGGTCCTCTTCGACGCTGTGCGCGCCCCGGGCGGATACGCCTATTTCTTCGTCGAGAAGGGGATGGCGACGCTCGGTTGCGCCGTCGTCCGGGATCTGAAGCGCATCGACCGCCACTTCGAGTTCTGCGCCAAACGGTTCCGCGAGATCGGCGACTTCTCGGTGTCCGAAGAGCGGATCGGTTACTCCTACATGAACTTCGCGCTCGCGGACTCGGCGCTCCTCGGATCCTCCCGCGTCGCCGGGGAAGCGGGAGGTTTCCAGGACTACCTCTTCGGCCTCGGCATCCGATACGCGATCACGACGGGGTGGCTCGCGGCGCGCAGCCTGCTCGAAGGCCGCTCCTATGACGAGCTCTGGGAGGGGAGCGTCGGCGCGCGGCGCCGCAGTGGCCTCGGGTTGCGCCTGCTCTACGAAGGGCTCGGCGACGCGGGCCTGGCGTGGTTCGCCCGGCGCGCGGCGGGGCGGGACTTCCGCGACTACCTCGCCCGGTGGAGCCGCGCGGGATTCTTCAAGGAGTCGCTCTCGGTCGTCGCTCGGGCCGTCTGGCCTTCCCCGGAGAGCTGTCCCCACGCCCTGCCCGATCACTGGTGCCGGGCGCGCGAGGCCCGTGATGCCCCTCCCCAGGGACCCGCTCGGGCAGGCCGCGCTCCGGAATCGGGCTCCCGGCCGCCGTGACGCTCCCGGAGGACTACGGCGTCTGCCGCTCGATCGCGCGGATTCGGGGCGCGAACTTCTCGATTGGCCTGCGCTGCCTTCCCGGCGAGAAGCGGCGCGCGGCCGAGGCCGTGTACGCCTTCTGCCGGTTTGCCGACGACATCGCCGACGAGGACGCGGTGGCCCGGCTCGAAGGCGCGGGCGGCTCGGTGCTCGAGCGCCTGGACGCGTGGGAGGAGGAGCTCGAGCGGGTGTACGGGGGCGAGCCCGAAACGCCGGTCGGCCGGGCGCTTTCCGACGCGGTGCGGCGCTTCCCGATTCCGCGCGAGCCCTTCCGGCTGCTGCTCGAAGGGGGACGCCGCGACCAGTCCCGGGTCTCCTGCGCCGACGAGGCCGAGTTTCTGGACTACTGCCGCCTCGTCGCATGGACCATTTCCGACCTCACGCTGCCGATCTTCGGGTTTTCCGACGACCGCGCGCGCGCATGGGGGCGCGAGCTCTCGACGGCTCTCCAGCGGACCAACGTTCTTCGCGACGTCGGCGAGGACGCCGTCCGCAACCGGGTGTACCTGCCGGCCGACGCGCGCGGGCGTCACGGCGTTTCGGAGGACGACCTACGCTCCGGACGCGCGACGACCGCGCTGCTCGCGTTGATGAAGGAGCAGATCGCAAAAGCGCAGGACGCGTTCCGCCGGGCCGAGCCGCTGATCTCGGCGATCTCGGCGGACGCGCGCGTTTGCGTCGCGCTGCTCGGCGGTGTCTATCGCGCGATCCTCCGCAAGATCGAAAGCGATCCCGCCGCGCCGCTCTCGCGCCGCGTCGCGCTCACCGCGCCGGAAAAAATTGCGCTGGTGTTGCGCGCGGCGCCGAGCGCCGGAGCGGGACGATGGCCGTGACGTTGGGTGGTGGGTGGTGGGTGGTGGAGCAGGGTGACGCGCACACGCTTCGCAACCCGGGTGACAGCATACCACCTTTGTGTCCGGTCGGACAGCTTGACGCTCCGCGGAACGCGAAGCGATAATCGCCGCGGTCATGGAATTGAACGAGCACCTCCGCAAGATGCTCAAGGACCTCGGGCAGGCGATCAACGAATCGATCTCCGGATCGGGGAAAGTGCACGAGTCCATCCAGCGCATCCGCGACGAGGGATACAACCTGTACATGGTCCTCGACGCGAAGGTCGGCGTGAACCGCCGCAACGGATCGCGCAAGCGCCTGGGCGCCTCAGCCGCGGTCCCCGAAGAGCGCCCCGCGCGCTCCGGTGAACGCGCGGAGTTCCGGATCAACGTGAAGGACCTCCGCTTCCTCAAGTCGGTCGGTATCGATCCCACGCGCAAGGTCCGCGTGCGGCCTTCGCCGGTCCGCCGCCCGCGCCGCCCGGTGCGCTCCGCCGCCGGCCGCTGAGTCGGCGCCGAATAGTCTCTCCCTCCGCGGAGATCCCTCTGGTTCCCTTCGGTTCGCGCGGCGCATCGTTTTTCAGCGCGTAAACTGGCGAGCATGAACGGGGCGGCCGAACCCCTGGGATTTTCCCGGTCCCGATGGGAAGCATGGATGTCCGAGCGGGGATTTCCCGCATTCCACGGGCGTCAGGTCTTCGACGCTCTGCACCGGCGCGGCGTGCGGAAATACGAAGCCATGCGCGAGATCCCGGGAACGTTACGCGTGCGCCTGTCTGCGGAGATGCCGCTGCGGCTCCCGGAGATCGTCCGGCGGGAGGAATCGCGCGACGGAAGCGTCAAGTACGGGCTGCGGATGGGCGACGGGAACCTGATCGAAGCCGTGTTCATGCCGGGAGAGCTCGCGGTCGCCGCCGTCAACGAGTTCGAGGACGCCCGTGCGGTGGCCGGGCCCGCGACCGGCCCCCCCCGAGTCGTCCGGACCGGAGCGACGCCGCCCGGGCAGAGCTTCACGGTCTGTCTCTCCTCGCAGACCGGCTGCGCGGTCGATTGCGTTTTCTGCGTGACGGGGCGGCTCGGCGGCGGCCGCAACCTGTCGGCGGGAGAGATCCTCGGACAGCTCTACGCCGTGCTCGACGACGCCGGACGCTCCCCCGAGGGATTGCGGGTCGTATTCATGGGGATGGGTGAGCCGCTTCTCAACCCGGAAGCGGTCCTCGCAGCACTCGAAGTCCTCTTCGAGATCGTTTCTCCCCGCCGCGTGACGGTATCGACCTCCGGAATCACCCCGGTCATCGGTCGCTTCGCGGCGCTTCCCCGGCGTCCCAACCTCGCGGTGTCCATCAACGCCGCCGACGAGGAGACGCGCACGCGCCTGATGCCCATCAACCGAACGTATCCCCTCGCGGGTCTCCTCCGCGCGATGCGCGCCTGGCCTGCCGACTCGCGGCGGCCCATCACCGCCGAGTACGTCCTCATGGCCGGAGTCAACGATTCTGCCGCGGATGCGCGCCGCTTGGCCGGTCTCGTGCGAGGCCTGCCGGTGAAGGTCAACGTGATCCCCCTCAACGAGGACCCGATGTACCTCCCGGGATGGAAGCGCCCGGCGGAAGAGACGATCGACACCTTCGTGCGGGCCCTGGCGTCGGGCGGCGTGCGCGTGACCGTGCGCCGCAGCAAAGGTCCGGACGCGCAGGCCGCCTGCGGCCAGCTCAAGGGCCGGACGGCCGATCCGAGGCGCCGCGCCGGGTCGGCGGCGCCCGCGCCTCCGGCGACGGGCTCGCGCCCGGTATAATCGTCGGCATTCAGACAAGAGACTTCGGCGAGCCGGTCGCGGCGGAGAAAGATTCGCCGCGCGAGCGAACGGCGGATTCCTCGGAGCTGCAGCGCCTCGATCAGGAGCTGCGCACCGAGCGCCGCTGGCGGGAAACCGCCATCTCTTCGCTCGCCGCCCTGGAGTCCGTCCTCGCCAACATCGACTCGGGGATCCTTCTGTTCGACGGAGGGGGCCGCGTGCTCTATGCGAACCAGGCCCTCTCCGCGCTCTTCGACATCCCGCCCGAGCGCGTCGTGCGGATGAACCGCGAGCAGTTCCTGCGCGAGGTCGCGGCCCTCGCCGAAGATCCGATCCTCGACAAGCTGAGGACGCTGACCGCCGGCAACCACCCCACGAAGGACGATTTCGAGATTCAGCAGCCCAAGTGGCTGCAGATCGGCTGCTCGGTCAAGCCGGTCATGGTCAGCTCGGGCCGGGGACAGCTCGTCATCTTCACGAACATCACCGCCGAGGTGGACATCGCCGACTCGCGGCAACGGCTCGCCCTGACCGACGAGCTGACCGGGCTCTCCAATCGGCGCGCCGGGGAGCAGGCGGTGGCCCGCGACGTGGCCCGCGTGTACCGCACGGGGCAGCCCCTGTCCTTCGCGCTCTTCGACGTGGACCACTTCAAGCGCGTCAACGACACCTGCGGGCATCCCGCCGGCGACCGCGTGCTGCGCGCCGTCGGGCAGCTCATCAATGGGTTCCTGCGCGGCGGCGACACCGCCGTGCGGTGGGGAGGCGAGGAGTTCCTCGCGATCCTGGCGGACGTCGGCCTGGAAGGCGCGCATGCCACGGCCGAGCGGATCCGGGCGGCGGTTGCGAACCTGAACGTCGAGGGGGTCGGCACCGTGACGATCTCCGCCGGCGTCTCCGAGTTCGAGCGGGGGGAGTCGGCGGAGGCCGCGCTCGCGCGTGCGGACGTGAAGCTCTACGAAGCGAAGGCCGGAGGCCGCAACCGGGTCTGCTGAGAGCCCGGCGTCAGGTCGACTCTACCGGGAGGCGACGGCGGAAAAACTCCTTCCACCTCCTCCGGTACTCATCCGCCACGACCTTCTCTGCTTCATCCGCATGGTGGCAGTGGCCCGCCGGCGTTTCCCACACTTCGCTTCCCGGAGGGAGCGCGGCGGCGAGCCGCTCGACGAAACGCATGGGAACGAGGCGGTCCTTCCGCCCATAAACGAGCAGGACGGGCGCGGAGATGCGGGCGACGCGGCGCATCGGGTCGATCTCGCGGAGGCCCTCGCTGCCTTCCCGGCCGAGCCGGCGCTCGATGCCGCGGATCGCGTGCCGGACCGCCCAGCGGCTCGTCAGGCCGAGCAGGAACGGGGGGATGCCCGTCGCGAGCGAGAGATAGTGGCGGGCCATCGCGCCGGCCTCCGCGAAAGGGCTCTCCAGCCAGAGGGCCCTCAGCCGCGGCTCTTCCGCTGCGAAAGCGAGCGCGACGGCCGAGCCGGCGGAGCAGGAGTGGATGCCGATGCGTCCCGCATCGATGCCGAATCGCTCCCTCGCGGCTTCCAGCGCGAGGGCGAGGTCGTGGCGTTCGAGCAGACCGTAAGTGACGAACTCGCCGCCGCTCTCGCCGTGCCCCCGAAGGTCGGGCAGCAGGACGTTGTAACCGGAGTCGAGGGCGCGCACCGCCGCAGGCTCCCACTCGGCCGCGTTGCCCCCCTTCCCGTGGAGGAACAGGATCGTGGGCCGGTCCGCCGGCCGGCCCGGCGAGGCGAAGACGGCGGAGAGCTCGGCGGGATCGTGTGCGCTGCCCGCGTGGGCGATCTCGGCGACGATCGAGGCGCTGCGGCGCAACGCCGCCAGAAGGCTGCCGCGGGCGCGGGGCGCCGGCGCGAGACCGTGCGGCGAGACGAGCCGGTGCGCCAGCCGCCGGGCGGCGAGCCAGGAAGCGCCCGCGAAGAGCAGCGCTCCCGAGAGAAAAGAGAGCAGAGAGGGGAGGCGGCGGGACTTCTTCAGCGCAGGCCGCGCGCGCGACGCGCGGCTCCGGCCTTCCGGCCGAAGACGCCGACGACTTCGACCGGCCCCCGGACGTAGGCCTGACAGGCCAGGCGCAGCGGCTTTCCTTTCCAGCGCCGGCGGACGAACGCGAGCGGCTTGGCGAACCAGATCGCCAGGGAGAAGCGCTCCAGGCGCGTGGGCGGCGTCAGGTTCTCCTCGCCCGAGAGCGGAAGGACGGCGCAGGTGGCGCACTGTCCGTGCCCTCCGCACCATTGCCACAGCCGGGCGTTCGCATCGAGCGCCGCGTCCCAGAGGCGATAACCCTCCCAGACGTCCACCGGCTCGCCGTTGATGACGCATCGCACCCGGAGGCGATCGGCGCGCGGGGTGGCGGCCACGCGGCGATTATAAGAGCCGGCCGAGGAAGTCGGCGCGGTGGGCCGCGCCGTTCACGGCGCCGGCGGGAGCTTCTGGCCCGATTCGGCGAGCGTGCGCTCCCACGCTTCCCGCGGGAAGGTCAGCTCGATCGCTCTCTCCTCGGAAGGCTTCAGGTGGACGCGCACGCGAGAGGGGTCTTTGGGGTCCAGGGTGATCACGGTGACGCCGTTCCACGAGAGAAGGAAGCCGTAATTGCCGGGAGCGATCAGCTCGAGCCGGAAGCGACCTTCCGCGTCGCTGACCGCGGGCGGAGACCAGGCGAGGTCGCGGTCCCGCGGGAGCCCGATGACGCGGATCCCCGCGATCGGCCGCCCGCCCGGGTCCCGCACCGTTCCAGTGACCGTCGCGCGGGCGTTCGTGCCGCGGCGGATCGCCTCGTCGGTCAGCCGCGGGGCGCTGGCGCATGCCCCGGCGAGGGCGCACGCGATCGATAGAGCGGCGAGACGGGAGCGTCGGCCTCTCACGGTCGCCGGGATCTTAGTCGCGCCAACCGTGTGCCATGATCCCCGCGGAGGGAATCCATGACGCAAGAGACGATCCCGTCGGGAAAGGACGCGCGCGCCGCGCAGGCCGACGGCGATCCCTCGGGACGGCGCAAGGAGGCCGCTCCGGCGACCGCGTCCCCCTCCGGAATCCTACCCCTCCGGGTGAACGTGACGTGGTCGGGGGCCGGGACCGGATGCGGCGAGGTCCGCGTGGCCGGCCTCGCCTCACCCGTTCCCGTGGGCGGCGCGACGGAGCTCGGCGGCTGCGGCAAGGGGGCCAACCCGGAGGAGCTCCTGCTCGCCTCGATCGGCGCGTGTTTCGTCAACACGTGGGCGATCTTCCTCCAGAAGCTGCAGCTCGAATACTCGGATCCGGCCGTCGGGGTCGACGGCCAGCTCGAGAAAGACCCGGCGGGCGGCTATCGGATGGTGCGCACGCGCATCCGGGCGCGAGTGCCGGCTTCACTGCTCGAGAAAGACCGCGAGAAGGTCGAGAAGACGCTGGCCCTCGCCGAGAAATACTGCATCATCTCCAAGGTCGCCCGACAGGCGATGCCCCTCGAGGTCGAGATCGAGCCCGTCTGACGCGCCGGGTCAGTGGTGCGCGGCCGCCGCCGCAGGCGGGCACGGCACGTCGCTGTTGAAGGCGTCATGGACGATGCGCCACTTCCCGTCCGGGTCGCGCCGGAGACCCACGACGTATTTTCCGCGATCCGTGACGGGTTGCGCGCCGGGAGCGGCCATGGTGAACTGGTAGGTGCCCGCCTCGTAGGCGACGTTCCCGGACGCGGCCACGTGCGTGGTCGTGACCGAGACGTCCTTCGATCCGGCGTCGAGCATCTTCTGCCAGTAAGCCTGGATCGCGGCGCGGCCGCGCACCATTTGCTGATTGGGCGCCATGAGCACAGCGTCCTGCGCGTACAGAGCCCCGATCCGTGCGGCATCTTTCGCGTTGGCGGCCGCGGTGAACGTCTTCGCCATGTCCCGGATCTCCGCTTCGGCGCTCGCCGGTTGCGCTGCTTGCGCGCCGAGAAAAGACGCCCCGCACAGGGCGATGGTCACGACCCACAACGACCTTTTCATGAGGGAGCCCTCCTTCCGGGATCCTACCGGAACGTCGGGGGCCCGGTCGAACCGCCGCGGAGCGAAACGATCGTGGCGCCCGAGCCGCCGCGTTCCGG
>JBHENW010000024.1:0-77237 GCA_046261875.1 Thermoanaerobaculia bacterium
GAACCGCATCCCGGACTACGAGGAGCCCAAGCCGGCGCCAGCGAAGTAGGGGTCAATCGTGCATCCTGCATTTTTCGACTGGAAGAATGCAATATGCACGAACGACCCCTTACTATCCCCGTCCGAGCCGCCGCGCCTGGCGAGCCTCGGCCTCCCCGCGGGCGCCGAGGGGCTGACGCCGCTGCCGCGCGGTCTCGTCCTCGTGGGCGGGCCGACGGGATCGGGCAAGACGACGACGCTCGCGGCGTTCGTCGAGGAGATCAACCGGCGCGACGCCCGGCACATCGTGACGATCGAGGACCCCATCGAGTACGAGCACCCGCACCGCGCGAGCCTCGTCGAACAGGTCGAGATCGGCGCCGACGCTCCGGATTTCCCCACCGCCCTGCGCGCGGCGATGCGGCAGGCCCCGGACATCCTCATCGTCGGCGAGATGCGGGACCCCGAAACGATGCGGATCGCCCTCGCCGCGGCGGAGACGGGGGCACCTGGTCTTCTCCACGGTGCACACGACGGACGCGGCCTCGACCGTCTCCCGGGTCGCCGATTCCTTCCCGCCCGAGCGCCAGAACACGATTCGCCAGGAGCTTTCCACGCTCGCGGGCGTCCTGACCCAGACGCTCCTGCCGCGCAAGGGCGGCGGGCGCGCCGTCGCGGCCGAGCTGCTCTTCATCGGGTACGGCGCGCGGCAGCACATTCGCAAGAACGCGCTGCAGCACCTGCATCAGGAGATCGCGCTGACCCGGCGGCAGGGCTCCGTCACGCTGGAAGAATCCCTGGCGCGCCTGGTGAAAGAGGGGATCGTCGAGCCGGAGGAAGCGCGCTCGCGCGCCGCGCACCCGGAGGAGTACGAGAACTACCTGCGGACCTAGACCTCCCGGCGGAACAGAACCTGCGTCAGCACCCCGCAGACCAGCGCGAACGTCAGCAGGAACAGCAGCTCCGGCAGGCAGCTCATCGGGTCCGCCCCGCGGAGGAGGAGGTCGCGCAGGGCGCGCAGGCCGTACGTGAGCGGATTGACGTCCGAGATCACGCGCAGCCACTTCGGGTAGGACTCGACGGGATAGAGGGCCCCCGCCGGGAAGAAGAGAACGACGTTGATGATCCCGAACATCCCGCGCAGGACGCTCGTCCGCTGCGCCCGCGCGAAGAGGAGAAACCAGAGCGAAGCGATCGACAGCGAGGTCAAAAAGACCGTCAGGACCCCCGCGCCGATGGACGCGAGCCGGACCGGGAGGGGCGTCAGGAGCAGGACCCCGAGCAGGACGAGCGCGCCCGCAAACGACGCCACGATCCCGCCGGCCAGGATGTGACCCGCGACGAGGGTGCCCGTGGAGATCGGCGTCACGAGGTACCCCTCGTGGTAGCCGAACATCCGGTCCTCGATCACCTGGAGGCCCCCCGAGACCATGGATCCCATGAAGATCGCGAGGCACACGATCGCCGGCGAGAGATACGTCAGGTAGTCCACGTACGGGAACGCTTCGAGCCGCGCGGCCGGAGCGATGTTCTTCCCCGCGCCGCTCGTCTCCGCCCAGATCTGTCCCAGCGCGCTCTCCAGGACGTCGTACGAGAAGCGGTCCGTGTTGTCGCCGATGAACGCGGGCACGGGACCCGCCGGCGACAACCCGAAGGGGAGCACCCAGACCCCGCGGAAGCGACCGCGCCGCAAATCGTCGAGGGCGGTCGCGCGATCGGCGGTGAACGTCGCGCGGACGAGGTCCCGGCCGGTCTGCAGAGCCAGGACACCCCGCCGGCACTCCGCCGACAGCGCGTTGCCCGCTTCGTCCACGACGGCGAGCGGCAGCCCGACGAGCTGGCGGTTCAGAGCGTTTCCGAGGACCAGCAGATAGACGAGCGGGAAGAGCATCGTGGAAATGAGCAGGATCGGCTGCCGCCACAGCGTCAGGTACGCGCGCTGACAGATCGCGGCGATGCCGAGGACCACGAGACGCGGACCGCGCGCCGTCGGGCGGCGGGTATCCGGCTTCACGCGTCCCGCAGGGCGCGGCCCGTGTGCGAGAAGAACACGTCCTCGAGGCTGACGGGCGCGATCGTCAGGTGGAGAATGCGGTAGCCTCGTGTCTCGAGCAGCTGCGCCGCGCGCCGACCGATGCCCTCCCCCGGGCGGGCCTGGAACGCGAGGCCCTTCCCCGAGTCCAGGCGCAAATTGACCGCGCCGAGACTGCGGAGCGCTTCGACGTCGGGCTCCGCGATCGGGCCGTCGATCTCCAGCTCGACGCGCTCGCCCGTCTGGAGGGCGCGCTTGAGCGCCTCCGGCGATCCTTCGCAGAGGATGCGGCCACGGTCCATGATCGCCACACGGTCGCAGAGGACGTCCGCTTCATCCATGGCGTGCGTCGTCAGGAGGATGCAGAGACCGGGGTCCAGCGCCTTCAGCTCCCCGAACATCTCCCAGATGCCGCGGCGGCTCTGCGGGTCGAGCCCCGTGGTCGGCTCGTCGAGGAAAAGGACCTGTGGCGAATGTAGCACGCCGCGGGCGATTTCGAGCCGCCTCCGCATTCCTCCGGAGAGTGTCCTCGTGAGCTGGTTGCGCCGATCCCAGAGACCGACTTCGCGGAGGCGCCGCTCGATCGAGAGGCGGAGCGTCCGGCCGGAGAGGCCGTACATCTTGCCCTGCACGGAGAGGTTCTCCCGCAGCGTCAGGTTCTCGTCCGTCGTGACGGCCTGGGACACCGTCCCGATGACGGCCCTCACCGCGGCTTTCTGCTTGCGCAGATCGAGCCCCTGGATCTTCGCGGTCCCGGAGGTCGGCGAGAGCAGGGTCGTGAGCATCCGGATCAGCGTGGTCTTGCCGGCGCCGTTGGGTCCGAGCAACCCGAACGTCTCGCCGGCGCGCACGGTGAAGGACACGGCGTCGTCGGCGACCACGTCTCCGAACTTCCTGGTCAGCTCCAGGACCTCGATCGAGCGTACCGAATCGGCCGGATCCTCGAGCGAGACCGATTCCTCGCCAGCGACCTCGGCGGGCGCGGGCTCCGGAGACTCCTCGGCCCAGGGCCGGCTCAAGGGCTCTGGCCCGTCTGGACGACGAAGGTCTGGCCCGCGACCACGTGGCCTCCCTCCGGCGCGAGGCGCACGGAGAAGGTCCGCAGGTCGCGGTCCTGCAACCCCCAGTTCTTTCGCGTGGCGAACTCGGAGCGCGGCTTGATCGAGACCACGCGCACCGGGAAGCGCTCGGTCGGACGCGCTTGCGGCCAGGCGATCACGCGGCGGCCCACGGTGAAGGACGAGAGCCGCTCTTCGGGAACCTCCGCACGCAGGTAAGGAGCTTCCACCTGGAGCGTGACGATCGGCGCTCCCGCTTCGACCCATTCCCCCAGCCGGTGGTGCCGCGTGAGGACCGTTCCGGAAGCGGGAGCGATCAGCGTGCCCTCCCCTTCGAACTCGCGGACCTTCTCGAGCCGCACGCCGAGCGTCGATTCCTCCGCCGCCAGCTCCTCCTTCTCCGCCTCGCGCGCGCGGATGCCGGCGGCGATCGCCTCACGCCGGTGTTGCAGTGTCTCGAGGTCGGCGCGGGGGGCGATCCCCTCGCCGACGAGACGCCCGATGCGCCGCTCCTCGCTCAGAACCTGCGCCTGCTCCGCCTTGAGGCGCGAGACTTCTTCGCGCCGCGTCAGCTCGCGGGCGCGGACCTGCGCGCGCTGGCGCTCGTAGTCCGTGGCGTCCTGCGCGAGCCCCGGCTGCTCGATGCGAGCGACGACCGACTTCGCCTCCACGGTCTCCCCTTCTTCGGGGACGCGCGTCACCAGCCGCCCGCTACGCGAGAAGGAGAGGGCCAGGCTCTGTTCTTCGGCCACCGCGAGGAGCCGTAGGGGCTGGCCGGTGTCGTTTTCCTGCCGAACCAGGGCGCCGTAACCCCAGGCGCCTGCGACAGCGATTCCGATCGCCACCCCCACCCAGATGGCTTTCTTCATAGCTCAGAGGATCAACTGTCATCTTAACAACATTTTGGAGGGCCAGGCGGCCCCCTCCGGAGGGCCCGGCCGGGGCCGAAGCCCCCGGTCGGTATTCCTTTTGCTTCTGAAGCTCCGGAGCCACTGCAATGGAGGCCATCTTGGAGCGCGTCGCGACCCCCAGACGGATCCTGCTCGTCGAAGACGACAGGAATCACCGTTGGGTGATGAAACGCGTGCTCGACAGCGCCTTTGGCGAGGAAATCTCGGTCGAAGAGGCCGACAGCGGCGAGAAAGCCATCGACAGGGCCTCCCGCGCGCCGAACCTGGACCTCATTCTGCTCGACCTCCACCTCCCGGGAATCGGGGGGCTCGAGGTCCTCCGCCAGCTCCGGGCCAACCCCCGGACCAAAGGGCTCCCCATCGTCGTCCTGACGAGCTCGCAGGAAAAGGACGACATCCGGCAGGCGTACGAGTACGGCGCCAACTCCTTCGTCTCCAAGTCGGACACCCCGGAGCTGATGTTCCAGAGGCTCCGCATGCTGCCGGTTTACTGGCTCGAGCTCAACCGCCTCCCGGAGGATCGCTAATCCGTCGCTGACTGGGCCGCGTGCGGTCGCCGCGCGACTGGCGGCCAGATGTTTCAAACCGGGGGCCCAGCAGGCGGTCGCCCGCCAAGGACAGCTCAGAAGCGACTGAGACGCGCCATATAAGATCGCCAACGTGCCGGGCGACGGTCCTCTCGTCGGGATACTCATGGGAAGCAAGTCGGATTGGGAGACCATGCGGCACGCCTCCGAGACGCTCGAGCAGTTCGGCGTGCCTCACGAGAAGCGCGTCCTCTCCGCGCACCGAACGCCCGACGAGGCGACCCGTTATGCGCGGGAAGCGGAGGGGCGCGGCATCGAGGTCCTGATCGCCGGAGCCGGCGGGGCGGCTCACCTGGCCGGCGTCACGGCGGCGAACACGCTCCTGCCGGTTTTCGGCGTCCCCATCGAGTCGAAAGCGTTGAAGGGGCTCGATTCGCTCCTCTCGACCGTCCAGATGCCCGGGGGGATACCCGTCGGCACGCTCGCCATCGGCGAGGCCGGCGCTAAGAACGCCGCGCTCCTCGGAATCGCGGTCCTCGCGGGGAAGCGGCCGGAGCTGAAGGAGAAGCTGCGCCTCTTCCGCGAGGAGCAGGCGGCGAAAGTGCGGGCGAGCGAGCTTCCCTGATCCGCCGTCATCGCCCCGTTTCGCTCGTCAGGGCTTTCTCCAGATCGTCCAGGGCCTCTTCGGCGCGGCCCGCGAGGACGAGGTCCGCGTCCTCCGCGCCCGCGTCCGCATCGGGGTTGACGACGGCCACGAAGGCTCCGCGCCGGCGAGCCTCCCCCGCCAGGCCGGCGGCCGGATAAACCACCGAGGACGTCCCGACGACGAGACAGACGTCGCAGTCGAGCGCGCGGTCGGAGTCGCGCAGGACTTCCGCGTCGATCGACTCGCCGAACCACACCACGCCGGGCCGTATCCAGCCCGCGCAATGCGGGCAGCGGGGGGGCAGTTCCGGCAATGGCACCGTCTCGTCGCGCCAGCGGTGCGGCGCTCCGCTGCAACGTTTCCAGCACGAGACGTCCCAGAGGGAGCCGTGGAATCGGGTCACTCCCCGCGTACCCGCCCGCTCGTGGAGGCCGTCCACGTTCTGCGTGACGAGCCGGAAGACGGGATAACGCCGGCTCCACTCTGCGATGACCTCGTGAGCCCGGTTGGGGCGGCACCGCGCGACGAGCTGGCGCCTCCAGTCGTACCACTCCCAGACCACCCGCGGATCCCGCGCGAAAGCTTCCGGGGTCGCGAGCTCTTCCGGCCGGAAGTCCCTCCAGAGCCCGCCCGGACCGCGGAAGGTCGGAACGCCGCTCGCAGCCGAGACTCCCGCTCCGGTCAAAACCGTCAGCCGGGTCGCGCGGCCCATCCGTGCGGCGAGGAGGTCCAGGTCCGCTTTCGCTTTCACGAGCGCGGCTCCTCGCCCCGGCGGAAGAAGACGAGGATGCGTGCGACCGGCCGGAACCCGAGGGACCTGGCGGCCCGGAGGGACGCCTGGTTGTTCTCGAAGGAGCCCCACACCGGCTCCTTGCCGTGGACCGTCATGTGCTGGATGAGAAACCGCGCGCAGTCGAGGGCCAGCCCCCGCCGCCGGAAGGGAGCGAGCGTATCGATCGAGACGTCCCAGAGCGTTTCCGTCTCGGAGGCCGTGTAGCAGAAGGAGACCGGAGCGCCGTCCACGTGCGCCGCGGCCACGTGCGAGCGAGTCTGGAGCGCCTCCTCCAGCTCCCGCCGCAGCTCTTCGGGCACGTGGGGAAGGGGCGGAGGCCGGTTGCGGCTGAGCAGCGCCACCCGTGACGCTCCCATCGGCGTCGTCTCGGCCACGCCCGGCGGCAGGGAGTGGATCACCGCGACCCACCGCTTCCACTCCGGAAGCGTCCGGCCGACGTGATCCTCGGAGTCCGGGGGCACGAGGATCTCCGTCCGTTCAGGGGCGGCGGACGCGGCGTCCCGCAGAGCATCCGGGTCGGGACGACCGACGACCGCCAGCTGGGGCCACCGCGCCTGGCCGACGATCGAGCCCAGGGGGTCGGTCGACACGCGGCACTCGCCGGAGAGAAGGATGCTGCGCGTCTCGACCCACTGCGGCGTGTCGGGCAGGTCCCGCAGGAGCGCGGCGGCCGCGCGGTTCGGGGGGTCCGATTCCGCCTGCATGGAGGCGGAGTCTAGACGCGGCGCGTCAGCGAGACCGGGGCTCGACCCGCACGGATCCGCCGCTCGCATGGAGACGCAGCGTCTTCCCTCCGGATCCGAGGCTGCCCTTGATCTGCCGCCGGGAGATCTCGCCCTGGACACGCACTGGCACGTCCACGGTCACGGGCCCGCCCGACGCGTCGATCTCGAGGTTGGCCTTCGGGTCCAGCTTCACGAGGATCCCTCCGCCGGACGTCTCGAGCGTCCCGCCGGCCTCGTTGCCCTCCGATAGGTCCGCGCGGATCGAGCCTCCGGAGCTCTCCGCGTTGACGCGTCCGCGCGCTCCGGTGATCTCGATGGATCCTCCCGAGGTCTGCGCATCGACGTCGGCGCCGATCTCCCGCAACTCGACGGAACCACCGCTCGTCCGCGCGCGGACCGGGCCGCCGAGGGCGTTCCCCTCGATGTTGCCGCCGGAGCTCTGCACCTCGACCCGGCCTTTGACGTCGCGGACCCGCACCGATCCGCCCGACGTCGTTGCGCGGACGTCTCCGTCGAGGCGGTCCACGGCGACCGAGCCTCCGGACGTGCTCACGTCGAGGGCGCCGGCGAGGTCCGTCGTGTTCACGGAACCGCCGGAGGTCTCCAGGTCGGCATCGCCGCGCGTGCCCGTCACCCGGATGCTTCCTCCGGAGGTGTCGATCTGAAGGCGCGTCGGAGCCGGCACGCGGACCTCGAAGTGGAGAGAGCCGTAGTTGCCGACGTCGAAGAGGAGGCGCCGCTTGCGTCTGGCCGTCACCTCGACCGCGCCGGGCCGCTCCTCGAACTGGAGATCGAAGACGCGCTCGATGTCGCTGCGGCGCGACGTCACGACGACATGGGCTCCGGGCTCGGAGGACCCGGTCACCGTGACGCTGCCGGCGCCGGCCTCCAGCCGGAACTCGCCCCCCGGGTCGAGCCGCAGGGTCCGCTCGATGCGGGTGTCCGCGGCCGCCAGGGTGGGAACGAAAGCCAGCACCAGAACGACGGGCCGGAAATGGACCTTGCGCTTCATCGACGAGCCTCCCGTGCGAGGCGATGGGCCTCTCCGAATGAGACGCAATCCCGCAGACAAGGTTCCCGTCATGAGGCGGCCCCGGGCAGCCCGGCTGTCTCGGGCTGAGCGCCCAGGGTCACGACGACCTGGTGCTCGACGCCGTCGTCGGCGAGCGGTATGGCGCCGTCCCGCGACGGCGTGGGGGAGCCGTCCACCTCGACGCGGGCGATGCCTCGCGTGACGCCGTGCGGGTTCTGCACTCGGACCCGGTACCGCGCCGAGTGGTACTGGAACGTCAGTTCGAATCCGGGCCAGGCCCGCGGGATGCACGGATCGAGCTGGAGCGTCGAGCCCCGCAGGCGAAAACCGAGGATCCACTCGAGGCCGGCGCGGTACATCCAGCCGGAGGAGCCGGTGTACCAGGTCCACCCGCCCCGTCCGACGTGCGGAAACTCGGCGTAGATGTCGGCTGCGGCGACGTAGGGCTCGACTTTGTACCGATAGAGCCCCGCGCGGGTGCTCGCGTGATTGATCGGGTTCAAGATCCCGAAGAGCTCGCCCACCTTGTCGCCCTCGCCGAGCGCCGCGAAGGCGATGACGGCCCAGAGCGCCGCGTGCGTGTACTGGCCCCCGTTCTCGCGGACGCCCGGCAGGTATCCCTTGATGTAACCCGGATCGAGCGGGCTGCGGTCGAACGGCGGCGTGAAGAGGAGCACGAGCCCGTCGCCGCGCCGCACGAGGTACTCCTCCAGCGCCGCCATCGCCCGCTGCCGCCGCGCGGGATCCGCGGCGCCCGAGATCACGCCCCAGGACTGCGCGATCGAGTCGATGCGGCACTCCGTGTTCGAAGCCGAGCCGAGCGGCGTGCCGTCGTCGAAATAGGCCCTCCGGTACCAGTCGCCGTCCCACGCCTCCCGCTCGAGGGCGACCTTGAGGAAGTCCACGTGTTGCCGCCAGCGCTCGGCCCGGTCGCGATCGCCCCGCGCCTCCGCGAGCTTCGCGAGCTCCCAGAGGTTGGCGTGGAGGAACCAGGCCATCCAGACGCTCTCACCCCGTCCCTGGTGGCCGACCCGGTTCATCCCGTCGTTCCAGTCTCCCGCGCCCATGAGCGGCAGTCCGTGCGGGCCCACCTCGAGGCGCGCGTCGAGCGTCCGGGCGCAGTGCTCGTAGAGGGTGGCCGTCTCCTTCGAGACGGACGGGGCGAAATAGGCCTCGTGATGGTCCTTCTCCAGCGGAGGCCCTTCGAGAAACGGGATTAGCTCGTCCAGCACCGCGGCGTCGCCCGTCACTTCGATGTAGTGCGTCACGGCGTAAGGGAGCCAGAGGAGGTCGTCGGAGATGCGCGTCCGCACCCCCTTTCCGGAGGGGGGGTGCCACCAATGCTGCACGTCCCCTTCGCGGAATTGCCGCGCCGCCGCGCGCAGCAGGTGCTCGCGCGCGATCTCGCGGCGGGCGACCGTCAGCGCCATGACGTCCTGCAGCTGGTCCCGGAAGCCGTACGCGCCTCCGGCCTGGTAGAACGCCGAGCGAGCCCAGATGCGGCAGGCCAGGGCCTGATAGAGGAGCCAGCGGTTCAGCATGAGATCCATGGAGCGATCCGGAGTCCGCACCTGGACCGTGCCGAGGAGCACGTCCCAGAGGGCGCGCACCTTCTCGAGCGACTCCGAGGAATTCTGGGAGCGGAGCTGCTGGACGACCGCCCTCGCCGATTCCGCGTCCCGCGCCTGCCCGATCGCAAAGACGACTTCGATCTCCGCGCCGGCCGGCAGCCGGACGGGCTGCTGTAGCGCGGCGCAGGGATCGAAGCCGGCGCCGATCCTCCCAGAGAGCTCCTTGCCCCGCGCGAGCGCCGCGGGGCGGTCGAGCGTCCCGTTGCGCCCGAGAAACTCCGTCCGGTCCGCGGTCCAGGCCGTCTGCCGTCCCGCCAGATCCGCAAAGGCCACGCGCCCCCGAAATTCTTCGTTCCACGGATTCCTCGCGAAGAGGGCGCCCGTCTGGCGGTCCAGCTCCGTGACGAGATACGGCGCCGAGCCGCTTCGGGCAGACCCGAGCACCCACTCGACGTAGCCCGTCACGGTCAGCCGGCGGAAACGATCCGAGCGGTTGCGCAGTCTGAGCCGCGAGACCTTCGCCGGGACGTCGGTCGGCACGAAGAGGGTCAGCTCGAGTGCGATGCCGTGGCTCTCGTGCTCGAACACGGTGTAGCCCTGTCCGTGCCGGATCACGTAAGGCCATTCCTCGCGGATGGGCAGGGGCGTCGGCCCCCAGATCTCGCCGCTCTCCTCGTCGCGGACGAAGAGCGCGTCTCCGGGAGGATCGGAGACGGAATCGTTCGACCATGGCGTCAGCTGGTTCAGGCGGCTGTTCTCGGCCCAGATGAATCCGGAACCCGACTCGGACACCTGGAAGCCGAACTCCGGGGTCGTGATGACGTTGATCCATGGAGTCGGCGTCCACTGGCCTTCCCCGAGCACGGTGACGTACTCGCGACCTTCGGCTTCGAAGCCCCCCAGGCCGTTGAAGAACTCGAGCATGAGCCGCGGCGGCGGGACTTCGGCGGGCGGCTGCACCGGCGCGACCGGCCGCGCCGGCGTCGTCGCGGGCGGCTGGGCCCGCATGAGGCGGACGACCTGCTCCGCGAGGGCGCCGTGTCGCGAGAGCAGGATGGCGCGGGACGCCGCGCGCAGGAGATCGCGGCTCTCGGGATCGAGCGACTCGCCCTTGAGGACGAAGATGCCGCCGCGGCCAGGATGCGGGTCTTGCCCGGCCGCCGCCTGCGCCGCCCGGACGAGCGATTCGATCGCGCCCTGGAGGTCGCCCGCGTAAGAGTGCGCCTGCTCGTTGACGATCACCAGATCGACCACGAGCCCTTTGAGGCGCCAGTAGTGATGCGCGCGGAGGAGCTGCCGGACGATCTCACGATCCTCGCTGTGGTCGATGCGCAGGAGCACGATCGGCGCGTCCCCCGAGATGCCGTGCCCCCAGAGCGCCGAGGCGCCCCGCGTGTTGCGCTGGAGCAGCTCCGGCGAGGCGCGCAGCGTCGGATCGAAGTAGAGGACCCGGGTGGCGAGCCGCTGGAAGAGATGCGCCTCGTCCCCGCTGATCCCGAGATGCCGGAGCTGGACCTGCGCCTGGGTCCAGGCGAGCGTCGCGGTGCGCTCGAAGGCGGCGGTATCCCGGTACTTGTCCGCGGCCCCGACGAGCGCCTCGCGGTCCTTGCCGGCGAGGGTCGTGAAGGTGATGCGCGCGGTAGCGCCCGGAGCCAGCCGCACGCGCCGGTGGATGCTGAAGATCGGGTCGAGCACCGGGCCGGCCGTGTTGGACAGGGGATGGCCGTCGTGGACGGCCGCCGGGTTGCGGATCGTCCGGCCCCTGCCGAGGAAGCGCGCCCGATCCGTCTCGTACTGCGGCGCCCCGACGCTCTCCCCTTCGACGCTCACGACGTGCGCAGCCCAGATGCGCTCCTCCTCCTGGGAGCGCGGGCGTCGCGTCGCGAGGAGGCCGTCGAGCCGCGGGACGTACTCGGTCTGCACGAAGAGGTTCGAGAACGCCGGGTGGGAGAGGTCGGCAGCAGCGGGCGCCAGCACGATCTCCGCATAAGAGGTCACCTCGATCTCCCGCGGGCGCACGCCGAGGTTGGTCAGGGAGACCTGCCGCAGCTCGGCGTCGTCCTCGGGGGAGACGAGGACCTCGAGCATCGTGGCGATCGTGCCGTCGCGCCGGCGGATCTCCGCGCGGTCTTCGGAATAGGCCACCTCGTAACTGTCGGCTTCCCGGCCGGCGGGCTGATACCCGGCCGACCAGACCTCCCCGCTCGCCGCGTCGCGCAGGAAGACGTAGCTGCCCCACGCGTCGCGCGTGACGTCCTCCCGCCAGCGGGTGACGTCCAGGCCCCCCCAGCGGCTGAACCCCGAGCCCGCGGCGGTGATCATGACGGCGTATCTCCCGTTGGAGAGCAGGTGGGCGCGCGGGGTCGGATCGTGCGGCGACCGGAAGCTGCGCAGGACGGGCGGGATGAAATCGCGCACGTGCAGGTGCGTCTGCACTTCCTCTGCCCGGGGCCGGGCCACGGCGACGCCCCGCGGAGTCCGCTCCTGCAGGAGGAGCTCGGCGGACCGCACGACCGCATGGGCGTGGAAACGTTCGCGCATGATTCCCGACCGCAGGACGTTGGCGAGCGCCACGATCGTCATTCCCTGGTGGTGGGCCATGTGGGCGCGCACGACCGTGACCCGTTGCCCTTCCTGAACGCGGGCCGCCGTGAAGTCGAGGGCTTCGTAGAAGCCGTACGGACCCGCCGCCCCGGCTCTCGCCAGGCGGCGGAAGTTTTCGACGGACTCCGCCGGCGCGATCATCGCCGCGAGCGCCGTGGCATAAGGCGCCACGACGAGGTCTTCGGAGAGGCCGCGCTTCAGCCCGAGCCCGGAAACACCGAAGTTCGAATACTGGTAGGTCAGCTCGATGTCCCGGGCGCCGTAGGCGGACTCGGAAACTCCCCAGGGGACGCCCCGCTCGGCGCCGTACCGGATCTGGCGGTGGACGATCAGCCGCGCGCTCTGTTCGAGCAGGCTCCCCGACGGCGACCGCAGAACGAGCTCGGGCATGAGGTACTCGAACATCGACCCGGACCAGGAGACCAGCGCCGAGCCGCGTCCCACGGGAGTCAGGGCGCGTCCCAGACGGAACCAGTGGGTCACCGGGACTTCGCCGAAAGCGACGGCGAGGAAGCTCGTGAGGCGGGCTTCCGAGGCGAGCATGTCGTAGTACCCGGAGTCCAGCCGCCCATCGGAAGGCCGATAACCGATCGAAAAGAGCTTTCGCGTCGGATCGTAGAGGAATCCGAACTCCATGACGTCGGCCATCTCCCGTACCGTGCGCGCGATGGTCTGGAGCCGCCGGGCCAGCCCGGCGCCCGCCTCGGCTCTGCGGCGCAGACCGGCGAGGATCTGCCGCACGGTCTCCGGGGTCCCCGCCGGAGAGCCCTCGACGGGGATCCTTTCCAGCGCGTCCGCCGCCTCGGCGAAGGTCTCCGGCGCTTCGGCAATCGGTGGAAGAGAAGCCTCCAGAGGCTCGAGCCGCGCTCGGATCTCCTCGGGGAAGGCCGGGGGGGAGAAAGCGCCCGTCTCCACCCACGCGGCGGACAGGAACAGGTCGCGTCGATGGCTTTCGATCCCGTCCCGGACCGCGCCCGACCAGAAAACGACTTCGGTCCATGCGGGGCCCTCCTCTTCGGCGAGGGCCTGGGAGGCGTCCACGAGAACCGCGGCGCGCGCGGCGAGATCGCCCAGGCGCCCGCGCCACTCCGCCGGGCTCCGCGGGAGGACATGCGCCATCTCCTCGATCTCCTCGAGAACGCGCTCGAGCTCGCGGGTCGTGCCGGCGCGGCCTCGCCGCTCACCGCGCGCTTCTTCGAATGCTTCGCGGGCGAGATGCAACGCATCGCCGATGCCCGCCAGTGCCTGCTCGCCCAGAGCGGGCTCCCGAAGCTGCTCGATGCACGCTTCCTGCAGCGCCAGCAGGTGCCCGGCGAGGTTCCCGCTGTCCACAGTGGACACGTACCGTGGCTCCAGCGCCGCCAGCCGTTCCGTGTCGTACCAGTTGTAGAAGTGGCCGCGGTAGCGCTCGAGCCGGCCCATGCTGGCGAGCGTCGCTTCGAGCCGCTCGACGAGCTCGAGCGTCCCGATCCACCCCAGGTCGTGGGCAGCCGCGGCCGACAGCAGATAGAGGCCCATGTTCGTCGGGGAGGTGCGGTGGGCCACGACCGGTTTGGGATCCTGCTGGTAGTTGTCGGGCGGCAGCTGGTTGTCCAACGGCGTGACGAAGGTCTCGAAGTAGCGCCAGGTCTGCCGCGCGATCCGCCGCAGGTACAGCTCCCCGGCGGGGGTCAGGCCGGGGGCATCGGCGTCTCGGGGCGGCAGGCTGATGGCCCGAGCCACCGCCGGAGAGGCCGCCCACAGGAGGAGGAAAGGCGCCGCCAGGTCGAAGGCCAGGGGGCGCCAGATCGCGACGGCTGCCCCGAGGGCAAGGGCGATGAGGGGCGCGGGGACCATGCGGCGGTAGAAGCCGCTCAGCTTCAGGTCCAGCCCGCTCTGCGCCTGCGCCGCGGTCACCCATTCGAGCAGGCGCCGCCGCGCGATCAAGCGGGCGAATGTGCGCACGGCGGCGTCCGTCATGAGGTACGCCTGGTACGCGAGCAGCGTCAGGTTGATCGCCGCCTGTGAGACCGCCAGCGTCACGTCCCTGCCGAGCCCCGCGACGAAGCTTCGCTTGGAAATCCCGAGCCGGCTTGGTAAGAGCGACGCGATCAGGTGGAGCGCGCTCGGTCCCGCAATCGTGGCGACGATGAAAGAGGCCCACAGCTCCGGCGAGCCGCCCGGCAGGAGCCAGCTCGCGGCGAACGTCAGCACCGCGGCCGGCGCCGACAGCGTCCGGCGCAGGTTGTCGGCCATCTTCCACCGCGCGATGGCCGTGATGCCGCGGCGCCGACGGCCCTTCGCGTCGCGCGCGATGCCCAGGATCCATGGGAGGAGCTGCCAGTCCCCGCGCGCCCACCGGTGCTGGCGGGCGGCGGCGACTTCGTAATGGCCCGGAAAGCTCTCGAAGAGCTCCAGGTCGGATACGAGACCGGCCCGGGCGAAGAGACCTTCGAAGAGGTCGTGGGAGAGGAGGGAGTTCTCCGGCACACGGCGCGCGAGGGCCGTCTCGAACGCGTCCACCTCGTAGAGTCCTTTTCCTGTGTAGATGCCTTCCCCGAACAGGTCCTGGTAGACGTCGGAGGTCGCGAACGCGTACGGGTCGATACCCTGCGGCCCAGAAAACACACGCTGGTGCACCGTGCCGGGCCCGTGGAACGGAAGGGTCGTCGTCACGCGCGGCTGCAGCACGGCGTGCCCCTCGACGATGCGGTCCGCCGCCGGGTCGAAGACGGGGCGGTTCAAGGGGTGCGCGATCGTCCCGACGAGCCGGCGCGCGACCCCGCGGTTCAACCGCGTGTCGGCGTCCAGCGTGATGACGAAACGGACCCCGGGGGGAGGCGGCCCCGGTGACAGGAACGTCGTGTCCCGGGCGCCGCGCAGCCACCGATTGAGCTCGTGGAGCTTGCCGCGCTTGCGTTCCCAGCCGATCCACGACTTCTCCGACGCGTTCCAGACGCGGTGGCGATGGAGGAGAAGGAATCGCGGCCCCCCACCTTGCGGGGGGGCCGGGTGGCGCGCGTTCAGCTCGGCGATCGCGGCGCGGGCGACCGCCAGCAGGAGCTCGTCCTCCGGTAGCGATTCCGACGGCGCGTCGACCCAGTCGGTCAGCAGCGCGAAGCGGATCGCCCCGTCGTCGTTGGCGAGGGCGTGGACCTCGAGGCGTCCGATGAGCGCGCGGATGTCCTCCTCGTCGGTCAAGAGAGCGGGCACCGCGACCAGCGTCGCGAGCTCCGGTGGCACCCCGTGCGCGAGCTCCAGCTTGGGAAGGCGCCTCGGCCCGATCAGATCGGTGACGTCCCGGTTCACGACGGCCGTTGCCAGGTCGGAGGCCGGGACGAGCGCGAAGAGAGCGATCAGGAGGAGCGGGAGCCCCGTCATGCCGGTCGCGGCCGCGAGAACGACCGGCAGGGCGATGAGCGCGGCCGTCAGCACGAACACGCTCGTGACGTATCCGGGCGTGGCGAAGGCGACGAAGGCGCGCCGGAGCCAGCGCGCGGGCGGAACGCGGTACCCGAGCTCCTTCTCGAACGCCTCGCGCCCACGGGAGATCAGGTAGAAGCCGGGATCCGAGCTTCGCGCGTCCCCGCCGGCCGCGGCTCCCTCCGCCGCGGCCTCCCGGCCCTTCTCGGCGGCCCGCCGCGCGACCTCGAGCTCCGCGAGCCGGGAGCCCCGCGCCAGCTCCTCGACGGCGTGGCGATACCGGTCGCGCGTGGCGAAGTCCATTGCCGCCACGAGGGTTCCCTCGCGCAGCGCCGCTTCCACGAGGCTGACCTCCTCGAAGAAGGTCTCCCAGTCCGTCGAGGAGAGAAGGCGCATGCTCGTGATGACGTTGCGCACCGTCACGTGCGACGCGACCTGCTCCTGGTGCTCCTGCCGGACGAACTCCTCCGGCGTCGTGCCCTGCGCCGCGAGCCTCTCGTTCAGCCACGACGCGGCGGGGGTCGAGGCCGGGTCCCGGTCGCGGAGACGCTCGGCGAGTTGAACGGCGAAGGCGGTGGAGAGCGTCCCGGATTCGAGCTCGCGGAGCGCTTCGCGCGGCTTCTCGCCCGGGCCTCCGACCCCGAGGAGCACGTCGGCGAGCCGGTCGGCGCGCTCCCGGTCCGCTCGCCGCTGCACGATGTATTCGACGAGGCGGCGCAGGTTCTCGACGAGCACGAGTCGCAGCGAGATCGCGATCGCCCACAGCTCGCCGATGGTCAGCGGCTGCACGCGCTGGTACGCCGTCACGAATCGGCGCAGCGCCTCCGCCTCGAATCGGCTGTCCGTGTGCTCGACGAACGCCCAGGCGATCCCGAGCACGCGGGGATACCCGGCGAGGGGCCCGTCCGCGAGCTTGGGCAGCTCGCGGTAATAGCTCGGCGGGAGATCTTCGCGGATCTCGCGCAGCTGCTCTTCCACGATGTGGAAGTTGTCCACGAGCCATTCCGCCGCCGGGGAGATCGCGCGCTCCTCCCGGATCGCCTGGCCGATCGCCCGGTAGGAAGCGAGCAGGACGCGGTGGTTCTCGCGCAGCCGGGGGAGCAGCCGGCTCCCGCGGCGCTTGCCGGGCAGCACGCGATGGGTCGCGGCGAGCGATTCGGCGAACTCCTCGAGCCGCTCGAGAGAGAACAGCTCCCCGCGGATGGGCAGGTCGGCGGGATGGGCGGAGAGAAATACCGGAGGGGCGGCCATCAGGATCCCGACAAAGATATGACGGGGACGAACCCCGCCCGCCCGCGCGTCATCGCAACGGGCCCGTTCCGCTCGCGGCGCGAGGGCCGCGGCCCGCTACCCGTTCGTCGCCGGTGCGACCCGGCTCACCGCCCCGCCGGCTCGACGCGGAAGACCCGCCCGGTCTTCGGGAACACCTTCATCGTCTTCTCGGTCGGGTTGAAGACGCCGAAGTCCAGGATGTACACGAGGCCGTCCGGGCCGATCTGGACGTCCACGGGCCTCTCGAGGCCGACCTCCAGGTCGAGACGCGAGGCCGGTTGGGGCGCGCCCGCGCCGCGGTTGCGCGCGAAGACGGTGCGGCGTCCCGTCTGCAGATCGACGGCTTCCACCTGGAAGCCCGTGCGGACGTCCGGGCGGACCGCGTCCGTCGTGGGCTTGAAGTCTCCCATCTCCGAGATCAGGAGCTGGCCCGACCAGCGGGAGAAAGGCCCCCCCGCCGGCACGACGGACATGCCGCCGAGCGCCGCGTGCGGCTCGGTGACCGTGACGAGAAGCGATTTGTCGGGTGCCGCGAGCCCGCTCGCCGCGTGGTCGAAAACGAACTCCAGGCCCGAATGTCCCGGAGCGAGGAACTGCGCGGGCGCCCGGTGCTTGGGCGCCGTGACCGGCTCGAGGGCCCCGGAGTAATCCGGCCAGCCGTACCAGACGCCCGGCCGGACCCGATAGATCGCGTCGGGGTCATCGAGGACCGGACGCGTGCCGCGGATGTCAGCGCCATGCATCCCAACGAGCAGCGTGCCGCGCGGGTCGAAGGCGAGCGCGACAGGGTTGCGGAATCCCCAGCCGACGAGCTCGGGCGTCGTCGCGCCGGCACGCAAACGGAAGATCGCGCCCGTGCACGGGACTTTCCCGGCGACCTGCGTCGCCGCCGATTCTCCGTAGGCCTGGTAGGCCCCCGTCGTCGCCTTGTCGTCGTCGGGATCTGTCAGCGCGTTGTCGTCGGTGAACGTCTTACCCGTCAGAACGACGTCGCGGCAGGGGATGTCCCGCGTCTTCGGACGCTTCTTCAGCCACTTCTGGTTGACCGGATCCTGCGAGGAGACGACGCCCGAGTTGGTCGCGCTCCCGACGCCGAAGTAGAGGCTCCCCTGGCCGTCGAATGCCAGGTAGTTCACCCAATGGTCGCCGTCGCCCGGCATCCCGCGGATGACGGGCTCGGCCGCTCCACCGGAGGGACGCAGCCGGCTGATCCCCCAGGTCCCGTCCTTCTCCTCGTGCGACAGATACAGCCAGCCGCCGCGGAACGCGAGCCCGACCGCCGTCTCGCCGGTCGGCGCTCCGGGGCCTTCCCAGCGGACCTCTTCGAGCTCGCCGTTCCCCGCGACCTTGAGAATCTTCGGCTTGAGCGTCGGGACGGCGACGCTGTGCGACTCGAGGATGTAGAGGCTGCCCTTGTCGTCCCAGGCCATCGAGCTCGGGAAGTTGAGGCCCTCGACGACCTGCACGGCGCGGTAGCCGTCCGGAACCTGGATGGCGTCGGCGGGCGCGACTTGCGCCTTGTAGCTCGCGGCCTGCTCCGCGCCGCGGGTGTCTAGCGTGCCGCCGCCGCAGCCGACCAGCGCGCCGCACGGCGCGAGGAGGAGTGCGGCCCGGAGCAGCGCTCTCATCGCGCGCCTCCCCTCGCTTCGCGCATGCCGATCTCGAGCGCTTCCGGGTCCTTGTTCTCCACGACGCCCACCTTGTGGTGATAGCTCAGGTTGCCGCCGAGCCAGCCCGAGACGCCGAGGAGCGCGAAGCCGAGGATCGACGTCCCGAGCGCGAGCGGCCACCTTCCCGTTTCGAGCGCCGCGTCCCCGCGCCGCATCCAGAAGGAGAGCGCGTAGAGCACGACGACGGCGACGTTGAGCCTCGCATGCCACGCGGCGAGACGCTTTCCCCGGGCGCTCATCGTCACGCCGAAATATTCGATCAGGCCGAAGACGGCCGCGAGCAGCGCGAAGGCGAGGCCCGCTCCGATGCAGACGTAGGAAAAGCGGTACCAGAAAGGATCCGACCCCCCGGCGTGGATCACGTCGCCGATGAGAGCGAGGAAGAATGCGCCGATGGGGATCGGCACGAGCATGGGGTGGATGGGGTGATCGCCGATGGCGGCCTTGCTCTTCATGGTGGCCCCTCCGCTGGCGTCTCGCGGACGCGTTTTGGAGACAGGAGGATGCAAGACACGGACCGGTGATGGTGCCGCCCTTGCTTATGCTCCGAGCCTGAAGAAGAGATGAAAAACGCCCGACCGGTTCTCGCGGCCGCTTTCCTGTGCGCATTCGCTTCGGGCGCGGGTCCGGCCGGGGCGGCGGAGGGACCGGGGGCGCTGCGCGGCGTGGTGGCCGACGAGGCGGGCCGGGCGGTGGCCGGGGCCAACGTGACCCTGGAGACTGCCCGCGGCCGGCCGCGGACGACGACGGACTCTGACGGCGGCTTTTCCCTCGAGGCTTCCGCTCCCGTAACCCTGCGGGTCGAAGCTCCCGGATTCCGCCCTCTGGAACGGCGCGTGGAACCGGCCGATCTCGAGGCCGGCCTGCGTCTGGTGCTCGTGGCGGCCGGGGTGTCCGAACGACTCAGCGTCACGGCGACCCGAACGCCCGCCCGCCTGGCGGACACGGCGGCGAGCGTCGTCGTCCTGAGCTCGGAAGACCTGGCCTCTTCCGCGTCCCCCGCCCTGGACGACGCGTTGAGACAAGTCCCGGCTTTTTCGCTGTTCCGGCGGTCGAGCAGCCGGACGGCGAATCCGACCTCGCACGGCGTCTCGCTGCGCGGCGCGGGAGCCAGCGGCGCGAGCCGCGCGGTCGTGCTCGATGACGGCGTGCCGTTGAACGACCCGTTCGGCGGGTGGATCTACTGGGGGCGCACCCCGCGGGCGGCGGTCGAGAGAATCGAGGTACTGCGCGGCGGTGCGTCCGATCTCTACGGCAGCGCGGCTCTCGGGGGGGCCGTTCAGATGCTCCGGCGGAGCCCGGCCGATCCCTTTGCCGTGACCCTCGAGACGTCCTACGGATCACAGGACACTCCGGAGGCGTCGTTCTCCGCATCGGGCCGCCGGGACGGCTGGGGGGCCGTGCTGTCGGGCGAGGCTTTCCGGACCGGCGGCTACGTGCTCGTAGAGGAGGACGCGCGGGGACCGGTCGATGCGCGCGCCGCGTCGCGGCACGGTACCGTCGACCTGGCCGTCGAGCGCGGCGGCGGCGGCTCGCGGCTCTTCCTGCGCGGCTCGCGGTTCGAGGAGTCGCGTGAGAACGGAACCCCGCTCCAGGAGAATGACACGGAGAGCCTCCACCTCGCCGCGGGCGGCGACTGGAGGCTGGGCGGCGGCGGCCTCACGGCGCGGCTCCACGGCGCCGACCAGGATTTCCGCCAGACGTTCTCGGCGATCGCGGCGGACCGCGCGACGGAGCGGCTGACGCGGCTCCAGCGGGTCCCCTCCGACGCGGCCGGAGCCGCGCTGCAATGGACGGGAGCCGCGGGTGGGCGGCACCTCCTGGTCGCGGGCGCGGAGGGACGGCAGGTCCGCGGAGAGAGCCGCGAGGAGGTTCTCACCGATGGCGGTTCGAGCTTCGTGGACGCGGGCGGCCGCGAGCGCACCGCCTCCGTCTTCCTGGAGGACATCGTCACCGCCGGCGCCCGCTGGACGCTGACGGCGGGGGTGCGCTTCGATCGCTGGTGGAACGCGGAGGCCCGATCGGCCACGCGCGCGGCGCGCGACGCAGCACCGGTCGTCACGCCACTGTCCGGCCGTTCGGAGACTGCCTGGAGCCCGCGGCTCTCGGCGCTCCATCGCCTCTCCGGCGCCGTCTCGCTGACCGTTTCCGCCTACCGGTCCTTCCGCGCCCCGACCTTGAACGAGCTGTATCGGACCTTCCGCGTCGGAAACGCCCTGACGCTGGCCAACGAGGCGCTCGCGCCCGAGCGTTCCCGGGGCGTGGACGCGGGAGCGATCCTCTCGTCCGGCTCCGGCCGCCTCGGCGCCCGGGCGACCCTTTTCTGGATGGAGATCGAGGACGCCGTCGGCAACGTGACCCTCTCCGTGACCCCTTCGCTCATCACGCGCCGGAGACAGAACATCGGGGAGATCCGCACCCGGGGAACCGAGCTCGACTTCGACTGGCGCCCGACGGCGGGCTGGAAGCTGGCCGGCGGCTACCAGCTCGCGGACGCGACCGTCCGGTCGTCGCCCGCGGAGCCGGCTCTCGCCGGCCTGCGCGTCCCGCAGGTCCCCCGCCATCGCGTCTCGCTGCAAGCGGTTTATTCGAAACCCGCCCTGGCCGCGGCGGGGCTCTCCCTGCGCTGGACCTCCAGCCAGTTCGACGACGACAAGAACCTCCTTCCCCTCGCGTCCTTCTGGACGGCGGACGCCGTCGTCTCCCGGAGCCTGTGGCGCGGCCTCGAGGGCTTCCTCGCCGTGGAGAACGTCTTCGACGAGCGCTACGAGATCGGCCGCACACCCGTGCGCACCCTGGGGCCGCCGAGGGCCCTCCGCGGCGGCCTGCGGCTGCGGATGCCGGACTGAGCGAGGAGCGGAAACATGAAAAGGCGAAACGATCCGTGGGCGGGCCTTCTCGCCGGACTGGCCGCCGGCCTCTGCGCGTCCTGGACGATGAACCAGTTCCAGTTCCTCTGGAACCGGTTCCGGTCGTATCAGCGGGAGATGCCTGAGGACGAGCAGGGCGAAGACACGACGGTGAGGACGGCGCGCGCGGTCTCCGTGGGGCTCTTCCGCCACGAGCTGTCGCAGAAAGAAGAGCGCTGGGCGGGGCCGCTCGTTCACTACGCGTTCGGCGCGGCCGTCGGAGGCCTCTACGGCGCGATCGCCGAGAAGGAGCCGCGCGTCACCGCGGGCGCCGGCATCCCGTTCGGGACCGCGTTCTGGCTGGTCGCGGACGAATCCGCCGTCCCGCTGCTCGGGCTCTCCGAGCCGCCCGGCCGTTACCCTCTTTCCGTCCACCTCTACGCGCTCGTTTCGCACTGGGTCTTCGGAGCGACGGCGGAGTTCGTCCGGCGCGCGCTCCGCGGGCGCCTTTCCCGCTTCTGACGATTCAGCCGCCGGCCGGGGAGTCGGACGCCGCGTCCAGCCAGCCTCCCCGGAAACCGGCGCGCCGCAGACCCCGGACGAGCGGGACGGAATTCCGCATGAGCTTCCAGATCATCTCCGAGCGCTCGTTCTCGATCATCACGACCACGGGTCCCTGATCGAGGCCGTAGTAGCCGCGCGCGACCCACCCCGTCCCTCCCTCCGCCCGGAACGAGGGATTGAAGCTGCACATGAACCCGTACCGGCTCCGCATCTGGGGATAGCGCTCATTGAAGAACGCGATCGTCGGCCGGACGATCTCGGGCGCGAACGGCAGCGAAGTCACCGCGGCCCATGGCGAGATCGTCCCGTCGTCCGGACCGAACGGAACTCCGCGGGCCCGGTAGTCGTAGAAGCGCCGTGTCACGCCGCCGATGCGCCGGACGACGTTGCCCGGCCCGTCGCTCGCCGTCACTCCCCAGCAGCGGTCGCCGTACGCGGTGAAGCCGTGGGGGTTCCTCGTCGCGTATCGCTGCTGGACGTAGGTCGCGCGGCGGCTGTTCTCGAAATAGTCCGTCTTCTTCGCGCGCATGAACGCGTCGCGGATGCCGCGGAAGTCGATCCAGATGTGCGAAAGCTGATGCGTGAAGAGCGGCCCGGAGTAGAGGAACCGTTCCCCGTACAGGTTCTTCCAGCGGTAGGTCTTCGCCCACGCGTCGTAACTGCCGGGACCGATCGCGTGCCTCCGAGAACCGAGCGCGAGGACGTAGAGGATCAGCGCCTCGTTGTATCCGTTCCAGGACGTGGGAAGGAACCCGGACTCCGGGTGCCACCCATGGGAGATGAGGCCATTCGGCCTCAGGGTCCAGCGCCAGTCCGCGCGCTCGTAGAGCCGTTCGCTCGTCTGCCGGATCTCCCGCTCGATCGGCGAGTCCCCGTCGAAGAAGGCGCCGGCCGTGATGGCCCCGCCGAGAAGGATCCCGGAATCCATGGTGGACAGCTCGCACCCGTGCGCGCGCCGCCCCGTCCGCATGTCGAGAAAGTGATAGTAGAACCCGCGGTTGCCCGTCGCGTCGGCCTCTACCCCCTGCGGGCTTCGATCGAAGAAGCGCAGAGTCGTCGCCGTGCGCTCAGCGGCCTCCGTCCGGGTCAGCCAACCCCGCTTCACGGCGACCGGGTAGCACGTCAGGGCGAACCCGACCGCCGCGATGCTGCAGGGGGCGCCGTACCGCGTGTTGTCGGGGATCAGACCGTTGCCGGGGTTCGCCTCGTGAAGGAAATAGCCGAAGGTCTCGCGCTGCAGCTTCTCTAGCTCGCCTTCGGCCGACTCGGGCGCGGACGGGCGCCGCCCACGCTCCCGCGCGCGCCCGACCGTCTCAGCCCTCCTCGTCCAGCGCGGCCGCCGCGCCCTGCACCGCCTCCGCGAAAGTCGGGTGGATGAACGTCGCGTCCCGCACGACCTGGTACGACCCCTTCGCGTTCATCAGGGTCACGTACACGTGAACCATCTCGGCGGCCTCGGCCGCCAGGATCGCCGCGCCGAGGATCCGGCCGGACTTTCGATCCGCGAGGAGCTTGATGAAGCCGCCGGGCTCCCCGACCTCCCGCGCCTTGCCGTTCTTCGGCATCTCGAAGCGCGCGATACGCAGGGGGCGTCTCGCCCTGCGGGCCTCCGCCTCCGTCATACCGACCCGGCCGAGCTGGGGGTCCGTGTAGATCGCGTAAGGCAGGACGCGGTCCGTCGTCCGCGATCGGTCGCCGGCGAGCTGCGAGAGGAGGACCCGGTAGTCGTCCCATGCCGTGTGGGTGAACATCGGCCCGCCGCGCACGTCCCCGGCGGCCCAGACGCCGCGGACGCGCGTCGCCAGCCGCCGGTCCACGCGGAGAAACCCGTCGCGCGAGCTCCGCAGGCCGATCTTTCCGAGGCCGAGGTCGTCCGTGTTCGCGCGGCGGCCGACCGCCACGAAGAGGTGCGAGCCCTCCAGGCGGACGCTGCCGCCGTCCTGGCGGATCTGTAGCTGGACTCCCTCTCCAGCGCGGCGCGCCCGCTCGACCCGGGCATTGAGCCGGAACGCGATCTCTTCGGATTCCAGGAACTGGCGCAGCGCGCCGGCGACCTCGGGGTCCTCACGGCCGGCGACCTCGGGAGACTCGTCGATGACCGTGACCCGCGCGCCCATCCGCCGGTAGAACTGCGCCATCTCGAGGCCGGTGTAGCCGCCCCCCAGGATGAGCAGGTGCTCCGGCAGCTCCTTGCCGTCCAGCCAGTTCTCCGAGTCGATGCGAGGGAGCTTCGACAGCCCCGGGACTGAAGGGATGCGGCTGCGCGTGCCGGTATTGATGACCACCCGCCGCGCCCGGACGTCGGTCGCGCCGACCCGGAGGCGGAAGCCCTTTCTGTCCCGGCCTTCGAAGCGGGCATGGCCCTCCAGGAGCCGCGGGGCTTCGCCGCCGTGAAAGCCCTCCCGCAGGCCCGCCCGGAACTGGGTGACGACGTCCCGCGCGCGAGCGAGGACCCGGGAGAAGTCCGGCTTGACGGCGAGGATGCTCAGCCCGAACTCGTCGCCGCGGCGGGCGAGCTGGGCAACCCGGGCGGAAGCGATCACGGCTTTGGTGGGAGAGCACCCGAAGTTGACGCAGGAGCCGCCGAGGTCCTGGCGCTCCGCGAGCGCCACATGCATTCCTTTCTTTGCCAGGGCGTGGGCGAGCGGAATTCCCGCCTGTCCGCCGCCGATCACGAGGACGTCGAACGTCTCCGGATGAGCCAAGGGTCCCCCGCGGAGCTAGGCGGACTCCCGGGGAACAGCTCCCGCCGCCCGCTCGACCTCCGCGGCGTCGAGGACGAGCCCCGCGTCGAGGCTCGCCTGGCGGATCCGCGCTTCGAGGCGCGCCCGCTTCCTGTGGGCGTCGCGCAGGCGCGCCGCCGGATCGGAGGCCTCCAGGCGCCGCACGCTCTCCGGCCGGGGCAGGGGCGGCCGCGGAGTCGTCTGTCCGGTGAGCAGGCGCTCGAGGCGCAGGCCGACGACCTCGAAGGCGCGATAGGTCCCGCTCGAGAACCGCTCCAGCGGGTTGCCGCGCTCGCGGGCGAGCTTCAGGAGCGCATCGAGGGACTCCTGCTCGATCGCGAGGAGCTCGGACCGTTCCCGGATCAGCCGGGTGATGCGCGCCGGCAGCTCACGGCTCCGGCGGAGCCGCTCGAGCGCGCAGGCCTCGTCGATCAGGTCGATCTCTTTGTCGGGCCGCTTTCGCTCGCGGTACTCGCCTCCGCGCGCCTCCGAGAGGTCCAGGGCGCGGTCCAGCGCGGCGTCCGTGATCGCCATCACGTGGTGCATCTCGAGGCGGCGGCGGCGCGCCTGGAGGACCTCCAGGGTCTGCTCCCGCGTCAGCTCGACGACGTCCACCGGATGGAACCGCCGCTCGAGCGCCGCGTCCGGCCGGATGTACATCTCGTACTCGTTGCGGGTCGTCGCCCCGATGACGCGCAGCGCTCCCCGCGAGAGGGCCGGCTTCAGCATGTTCGCGGCGTCCAGCGGCTGTCCCATCGCGGAGCCGGCCCCGATGAGGTTGTGGAGCTCGTCTACGAAGAGGATCACGTTCGGATCGCGGCTCGCCTGGTCGATGACCCCCTGGAGGCGCTTCTCGAACTGGCCGCGGAAGGTCGTGCCCGCGATCATGTCGATGTGGGAAAGCATGAGGACGCGGGCGCGCGCGAGCGACGGAGGGACCCGGCCCGAGACGATCCGTTGCGCGAGCCCTTCGGCGATCGCCGTCTTTCCCACCCCCGCGTCGCCGACGAGGACCGGGTTGTTCTTCGACTGCCGCAGCAGGATCGCGACGACCCGCTCGATCTCGCGGTCGCGGCATCGCACCGGCTCGAGCTCTTCCCGCAGGGCCGCGTCGGTCAGGTCGCGTGTGTAGCTCTCCAGCGCATTGCGCTCCATCCCGGGCAGGGGCAGCTCGAACTCGGGCATACAGCGGGAGTATAGAAACTGGGAGGGGGAAGGGACAGCCGGCGGGCGTCAGCGGCCGTGCTTTCGCACGGCGACGACGTACTCCAGGATGTCGTCGAGCTCCTCGGGGCTGATTTCCTCCCTGGAGAACCTGGGCATCGCTCCGAGTCCCGCGCGCACCTGGGTCCGCATCAGGAACTTCGGCGCCGGCTTGTTAGAAAGGGCCGGGCTGAACCCGAACTCCCCGCCCGTATGGCACTGGTTGCAGTGCCTCATGTAGAGGACCTCGCCGCGCTGGAGCTGGAGCGTATTCAAAGGGATCGGGCCGACCACGGGCTCGCTGCGCCGGACGGAGCATCCGGAAAAGAGAACAGCGGCCACAGCGGCGGCCGCGAGCGCGGCGAGCGCCCATCCGGTCCGGTTCTTCCTCACGGTTTCGGCTCCGCGATGCTGGAGCGGCCCGTGATCCGCCAGAGCACGCCCGTGTTCTGCCGCGGCTGGGGGTTCTCGCCGATCGTCATGACCCCGAAGTCCACGACGTAGAGCGCCGAGCCGCTCGGGTCGAAGCGGGCGGCCACGGGCCGCTCGAGACCGCCCCCGCCGATGCGCGAAGCGGGCCCGTTCTTGGGACCCTTGTTGGCGGCGAAGTCCTTCACGACACCGGTCCGCGGATCGACGCGAACGACCTTGAAGCCCACCGGGGAAAGGGTCTTTCCCGTGCCCGGCGACATGTCCCCGAAGAGCGCGACGAACAGTTGTCCGACGTGCCCGAAGGCTTCGCTGCGAGAGAAGTCGAAGCCGTTGGCGGAGGAATGGACTCCGAAAAGAGCCGAAGGCTTCGGCGGCTTGCCGGGATGGGACGAGAGGAGAAGCTCCGGCTTCGGGCCCCCCGGCGGATCGAAGTGATCGCCGTCGTCGAGTCGCCGGTCCCCGTGGTGGTCGGGCCAGCCATACCAGGCTCCCGGGGTGATCTCCCAGAGAACGTCGCCGGTCCCGAACACGGGACGGCTGCCGCGGACGTCGTAGCTGTTCTCGGTCACGTAGAGTCGCCCGGCCGGCGAGAAGGCCAGGCCGAACGGGTTGCGGAGCCCCCAGGCGACGAGCTCGGGCCGGCCACCCTCCGCGGGCACCTTCATCACGGCGCCCGTGCAGGGAATCTCCCCCTTCACGATCTGGCCCGCCCGGGAGGGCGTTCCGAACGGCAGATACGCGCCGGTCTGGACCGCCGCATTGGAACCGGGCTGGAGGACGTTCGGCGTCTCGAAGTTCCTCCCGGCGAGGGTCACCTCGCGGCAGGGAACGTCGTGAAATTTCGGGTGACGGGCGAGCCACCCGAACTTCGCGCTGTCCTCTCCGACGATCCCCGAATTCGTCGCCGTGCCCTGGCCGAAGTAGATCCAGCCGTCCGGGCCCACCGCGGGGCCGTTCGTGTGGTGGTCGCCGACGCTCGGAAGCTTCTCGACGAGCGTCGAGATCTCTCCCCCGGGAGTGATTCGCAGGATCCGTCCGCCGTCGCGCTCGCCTCCTTCGGCGACGTAGAAGCTCCCGCCATGGAAAACGACGCCGTTCCACGGGCCGTTGTTCCCGCCGGAAGCGACGGTCGTCGTCCGGCCGTCTTCCTCGACGCGCAAGAGCCGCGGCGTGGCCCACACCTCCCCGTAGGAGTAACCGGCCTCGACCACGTGCGGGCGGCCGGACGCGTCGAAGGCGACGGCCGAAGGGAGGTTCAGCCCCTGCGCGATCGCTTCGATCCCGTAGCCTTCCGGGAGCGCCACGCCATCGGGGTGGACGACGCGAGGACCCTGGAAGGTCGTCTGCCCGCCCCCCGAAGACGCCCGCATGCTGAAGCACGCGGAGGCGGCGATCACGCCGGGAAGCAGGATGCCGAGCGCAGCCGACCTCCACCGGAATCGCGTCTCAATCGCCATGACGCGCACGGGAAGTGCAACGGCCATGCCGGCCCTATCGGCCCGGTCTAGGCGCCCGGAGCGGGCGGTTCGGGCGAGGAGCGCCGAACGGTCATTCCGGCGGCATGCGAGTTCCCCAGTAGTGCGCTTCGAAGAAGTCGTCGTACTTCTTCTTCGTGAGGTGCTCGAGCATGCCGGCGACGGTGCGCGTCGATCCGAACTTCCAGCGAAAGCTCTTCTGGTACGACTTCATGAAGGTCAGGAACATCTGATCGCCGAGGTCTCTGTGGAGCGCCGCGAGCAGGTACGCGCCCTTGTCGTAGAGCAGGCCCGTCCGGATCGAGAACTCGGTGACGAAGTCGCGCGGCACGGACACGCGGTTGGCGAGCGGAATCGGCGCGGCCTCGGTGGCGAACCTCGCCCGGGAGCCCCAGTGCCTGAGGAGGCGGTTGTACATGGACTGGCCCTTGAACGCCCGGAGGAAGATCGCCGCGCTGTACTGGGCAAATGACTCGGTGATCCATTGCTCCTCGAAGCTCGGCATTTTTACGACGTGTCCCCAGTACTGGTGCGCGATCTCGTGGGCGAATCGCTCGTTGATCCCCTGAGAGAAGAGCTGGTTCAAATCCCCGATGTACGGGTTGAACGCCTCCTTCGTGATGAACATGACCGCGGGGGGAGCCTGCCCGAACCCGTAGGAGTTGATCTCGATGATGTTGAACTCGGGAAAAGGAAAGGGGCCGAGGAATACCTGGTAATACTCGATGATCCCGAAGGCCAGGTCCAGGAGCTGCTTGGCGGCGCGCTGGTTGGCCATGGCGTAGGTCGCGACCCGAACGGTCACGCCGTTGCGGGATTGCTCCTCCAGCGCGTACTTCCCCGCCAGGATCACGCCGAACTGGACCGGCTGCTCGACCCGCGTCTCGAGCACGTTGACGTCCCCCTCGACCCGCCGGCTCTTCGTGACGCCCGGCGCGAAGGGGACGAAGGGCTTGGGCACCCGGACCGTCGTCGTCAGCGTGTAGTACTGCGCGCGCAGCTCGGGCTGTGGGAACCACGGCTCGACGCCGAGGAGCCAGTAGTTGTCTCCGCCGGGACGGATCAGGAAGTCGCCATCGATACGGAACTCGAGGGTGAAGGGCCTGTCCGCGGCGGCCGGCTCCGGAAGGGACACGAGGACCTCGTCGCCGGCGTGATGGAAGGGCAGCTCCTTTCCCCCGGCGTCCCGCACCGACCGCAGACGGAAAACGCGCGGCTGGAGAGCGCCCGTGCCGACGACGGCGTAGGTCGTGTTGTACAGGTCGAACCGGAACGCGCGGCGCGCCCTCCCGATGGGCACCACGGTCTCGGTGGCGACGAGCTCCGCGTCTCTTCCGCCGGACGCGGTCAGCTCCAGCCGGACGTCCGTGAGCGTCCAGAGCGGGTCCGGAACGGTTTTCCGGTCGCGCCCGAGCGGCCGCTCGGCCAGGGTGACGGGATAGAGATAGCGGCGCGTCTCGGCGTCCGTGGATTCGCTCCGCCGCAGCACGGCAAGCGACTCCTCGCGCCGCTCGAAGTCGTCGTAAACGTAGCGCAGGTCGTCGCCTCCCCCGACTTCCGCGACCACGAGACGGGAGCCGGGGACGGAGCGCTGCAGGACGAGGAGGTGCGAAAGCGGGCTCCCCCGAGCACGGCGGAACTTCTCGACGTGATCGCGGAAGGCGCCGCCCAGATCGATTCCGGGCCCGCCGGCTCCGGGCTCCGGTCGCGAACCGGCGCCCTCTGCGATCCACAGCAGACGCCGGAATCGGCTCCGCAGCGTCAACCGGCCATCGGCCTTTTCGACGGCCACCCCGGAGTTCTTCTTCGCGTTGAACAGGACGACGGGATGCTCGACCGGGTCCGAAGCGTTGCACTCGAAGCTGCCTTCTCCGCTGAAGAAGAGCCCGACGATCTCGTCTCCCGCCTTCACCGGCGCCGCGTGACCGGACCGAAGAAGGAGGGTGACGTTCCCCGAGGCGAGTGAGACGCCGCTGACGGGCGCGGCGGCCCCCGCCAGCCGCAGCGACTCGAAGCGCTCGATCTCTCCCTGGAAGTCCGCGGCGAGGACCGCGGGGGCGGCGAGCGCCAGGCCCGCGAGGACCGCAAGGGACCGCCGTCGAGGATTCACTGGGTTTTGCGCCATTCTATGCCGGCGGGCAGGCGGCGGGACCGGAGGACTCCAAACCTCCGCGCGAGCTCGATCTCTACGCAGGCGCCGAAAGGGATCTGCGCCGCGACGGCTTCAGGAGAAGCGTACGGCTTCCGTGTTGCCGCCGCAGACGATGACTCCGACACGCTCCCCCGCGCGCGGCACGTAGCGGCCGGAGATCAGCGCCGCCATGGCCGCCGCCCCGCCGGGCTCGGCGGCGATCCGGGCGGTGTCCCGGAGGACCTGCTGGGCGCGCCGGATCTCCTCGTCCTCCACGAGCAGGACGCCCTTCGCGAAGCGACGGGCGAGCGGGAACATGAACTCCCCCCACGCGGCGCGGCGCGAGAGAGTCGGCGGCGATACCGCCAGCCGGCGCATCGACCGGGTGCCCCGCCCGGAGCGCCTCGAAGGCGTCGGCGACCCCTTCGGCTCGACTCCGAGGACGGCGGCCGCGCCCCGATACCAGGCGGCGATCCCGCGGATCAGCCCGCCCCCTCCGACGGCGACGAGGATCGCGTCGAGACCCGGCGCCTGCTCGGAGAGCTCGAGCGCCACCGTGCCCTGGCCGAGGAGCGTCTCCTTTTGGTCGTAGGCGTGGATGGCCAGCGCCCCGGAGCCGGCGGTCCCTTCCTCGCTGGCGGCGAGGGCGTCGGCGTAGAGGTCCCCGGACACGACGAGGTCGGCGCCGCACGCGAATCCGCTCGACCTTCGACGGCGACGCGGCCGTGGGGACGAAGATCCGCGCCGGGATCCACAGCCGCATCGCCGCGTACGCCACGGCGAGCCCGTGGTTCCCGCCGGAGGCCGCGGCCACGCCCGCGACCGGGATGTGTCGCAGAAGCAGGTTGGCGAAAGCCCCGCGTGCCTTGAAGGAGCCGCTATGTTGGAGCACTCGAGCTTGAGGACGACCGTGCAGGGGTTGATCCCGAGCTCCTCGCCGCGAACCTCGAGAACCGGCGTCCGCCGTACGTGCTCGCGCAGGATGCCGTAGGCCGCGCGGATGGCTTCCGCGTCGATGGCAGGCAGGGAAGAAGGGTTTGACAGCGGGAGGCTCGGTAAGTAAATTGGCAAATGAGCGTATATGCTTCAAGTAGGAGTGGTCAAGGCCCTCGCCAACGAGAAACGGCTGCGGATCCTCGGCTGGCTGAAGGATCCGACCCGCCACTTCCCGCCGCAGGTGTACGGAGACCTCGAGCGCGACGGCGTGTGCGGCATCTTCATCGCCCAGAAGCTCGGCGTCACGCCGCCGACCGCCAGTGAGCACCTCCGCGTCCTCACGCAGGCCGGCCTCCTCCGCGCCCGCCGCATCCGGCAATGGACGTTCTACCGGCGCGACGAGAGCAGGATTGCCGCGGTGAAACGGGCGTTTCGGTCGACATGGTAGGCGCGAGCGTTGGAGGGAGCGGCCGGATGCACGCGATCCGCGTCTCGGCCCCGGGAGGGCCCGAAATCCTCGAGCACGTCACGCTCGAGAAGCCGAAGCCGCGCGAGGGGGAGGCGCTCGCCCGCGTCGAGGCGATCGGCGTGAACTACATCGACATCTACCACCGGACCGGGACCTACGCGATGACCACGCCCTTCATTCCCGGCTCGGAGGCCGCCGGTGTCGTCGAGGAGGTCGGTCCCGGCGCGGCGGGGATCCGGCCGGGCGACCGCGTGGCCTGGGCGATGGTCCCCGGGTCCTACGCAGAGCACGCGGCCGTGCCGGCGGAGAAGCTCGTCACCGTGCCGCCGGGCGTCGATTTCCCAACCGCAGCCGCATCCCTGCTCCAGGGCATGACGGCGCACTACCTGCTCGTCAGCACTTACTCGGTTCAGAACGGAGACGCCGTGCTGATCCACGCGGCCGCCGGGGGGGTCGGCGGGCTCCTCGTCCAGATGGCCCGGCAGCGGGGAGCGCGCGTCTTCGCGACTGCGTCGACGACGAAGCTCGCCACTGTTCGCGACCTCGGCGCCGACAGCGTCATCGACTACACGACCGGCGACTTCGAGGCGGAAGTGCTGCGGGCGACGAACGGCGCAGGAGTCCGCGCCGTGTACGACGGCGTGGGCCGGGCGACCTTCGACAAGAGCCTGAACTGCGTGGGCCGCCGCGGCGTCCTCGCTCTCTTCGGGCAGGCGAGCGGCCCGGTTCCTCCCTTCGACCCCTCTCGCCTGGCGAAGCGGGCGATCTATCTCACCCGTCCCAGCCTCGCGCACTACGTCGCGACGCGCGAGGAGCTGCTGTGGCGAGCCGGGGAGCTCTTCGAGGAAATCGTGTCGGGAAAAATCCGCATCCGCATCGACCGGGAGCTGCCCTTGCGCGATGCCGCGCAGGCGCACCGGCTGCTCGAAGGCCGTCAGACCGAGGGGAAGCTGCTCCTGATTCCCTGACGCCCGGGGACTGCGGACTCGGTCAGCTCGCGCGGTAGCGGTCCACGTACGCGAGCAGCTCGGGAACGGCGACCGGCTTGCGCACGAAGAACCGGACGCCGCGGGCGCCGGCGATCACGCGGCTCTGGACGTGATCGCTGATGATGATGACCGGCACCTTCAAGAGCTCGGGCGACTTCTCGAGCGCCGCCTGGAACTGCCATCCGTCCATCACGGGCATCATCAGGTCGAGCAGGATGAGGAACGGCGGGCTCTCGCGCCGGATGATCTCCAACGCTTCCGCTCCGTTGCATGCCACGAGCGGTCGGAAACCCTCCTCCGCCATGAGGTCCCGGAGCGCTTCTCTCAGGGGGTGGTCGTCGTCGACGATGAGGACCGTACTGGCGGTCTCGCGGGGATCCAGTGGGGCATCCATAGGGCTTTGCTGTGCCGCCCAAAGAAGCAAGAAGGTTGCCAGTAACCCCCATGGCTCCTTGAAATGAAAACTGATGGAGGCGGCCGCCGGAAATCGTCCCGAGGTCCGGGGAATGCCGGGAGGCAGTCCTAGTGGTCGCTGCTGAGAAAAGGGGCCTTTGCGAGCAAACCGCCGGCGAAAGTGTCGGTTTCCAATCTCGGACCCCAGCGCTTGCCGCGACCGCCGATGTAATCAGCGGTTCCTCCGAGGATCCTCGAGAGGGACATACCCTCTTTATTGACGCAAGTCGGACAAACGTCCCACCGTTCCGTGTCATAAACGGTTTCATCGTTCGGACAAAGAACAGCTCGGTCCAACGCGATCCCGACCGCTGATTGCGGGTACATGCGACTCATGGATGGCTCCTCCGTGTCGCTTCCGAGGATAACGATCTCTCACGTTTTCTTCCATACCACCGCCGTGTGGTCCACCGGCACCAGGGTGCCGTGTGGTCTCAACGCGCTACGCCGGCGGGTGTTAGGCTTCCGAACACGTCGTGTCGCGCCATCCGAACCGGCAGACGGCACAGATCCCCCGCATGTTTGCGAGCTTCGCGGTCGAAGCGGAGCTGCCTTACCGAGATTCGCGGCACAACAAGGGGAGGGGACGACCATGAAGACAACCCGTCTGTTGATCGCGTCCATTTGTCTCGTCCTCGCCTGCCGTCGGGAGGACGCCCCCCCGGAGGCGTCGTCTGCTCCCGCCGACGTCGCGCTGGATGAACAGCTGATCGAAGTCGCCCGGCGGGTGCCCGGGTTTGGCGGCATGTACTTCGACGACGACGGGAACCTGAACGTGTACATGGTCGGAGACCCGGCGGCTCTGGCCCCCGAGGCCCAGGATGCGAGGAGGGCGCAACTGGCGCAGGCCGTGATCGAGGTCTACGGAGCGGACTTTCTCGCGCAGGGGAAGGTGCGGCGGTCCGAAGAGAGGCGGGAGCAGGTCACGGTGACCCCGCCGGTGATTCGAATCATCAAAGCGGACTACGACATCCTGCAGCTCGTTTCCTGGAGAGCGCAGGTGGACGGCGCGCTCGGGGTCTCGGGCGTCGTCTTCACCGATCTGGATGAACGGAGCAACCGCTTGAAGATCGGCATCGGCCCGGACGCCACACGCGAGCAGGTCGAGGCCGCGATCCGGCAGAGCGGCGTTCCGCGGGAGGCGGTCGTGCTCGAGACGACGCAGCCCGTCTATCCGCACAGCACGTTGCGCGACAAGGTGCGCCCGATGCCCGGGGCGGTCCAGGTCGAAGCGGACACCGGCGTGTTCGCTTACAAGATCTGCACGATGGGCTTCAATGCCATCCGGACCGGGGTGGCCGGATTCGTCACCAACTCACACTGCACGACGGCGCAGGGCGGAAGCAACGGGACGGACTTTCATCAACCCAACGACCCGTTGCTTTCGGGCAACCACGTCGGTGACGAGATCGCCGACCCTGGGTATTTCACCGGCGGAGCCTGCCCGAGCGGCCGGCGCTGCCGGTTCAGCGACAGCGCGTTCATCGACTACACCGTGGCGCGAGGCAGCCACATCGCCCGCACGACCGGATGGAACAACGGCTTGCTGACGATCTCCAGTCCGAATTCCCGGCTGCTGATCGTCGGGGAGATGTCGAGCTGGGTCGCCGGCAGCGACCTCGACAAGATCGGACGGACGACGGGCTGGACGTTCGGCCTGGTCAATGGCACCTGCCAGAACACCAACGTCGCGGGAACCGACATCACCCTGTTCTGCCAGCATCGCGTGAACCGGCTGGCGAGCCAGACGCAAAAGATGTCGGACAACGGTGACAGCGGATCCCCCGTATTCCGATATCAGGGCCTGACGGTCCTGCTCTCCGGGATCCTCTGGGGAGGGCCGAATGATGGCAGCTCGTTCGTCTTCAGCCCGATCGACCAGGTCGAGCAGGAGCTCGGGGCCCTGACGACGTTCAACTTCCCTCAGCCGCAGCCCCCCACCGGCGGCATGTGCCCCTCCGGGCAGAAGTGCTGCGAGATCGAGATGGTCAACAACAAGCCCAAGTGCGTGCTGTGCGTGCCCACCGGCGCGCAGTGTCCGTAGCGCGCGCCTTTCTCTCGAGCGCGAACCCGAGGCGGAGCGGCGCGAGCCGGGGTCTAGACTCCCCGCGTGGCGCTCCAGAACTGTTTTCTGTGTCGAGGCGCGGACGCTCGTGTCGGACCGGCGATGCATCGCGGCGGCGCACCCGATTCGGAGAAGCGGTTCGCGGTGCTCTGCGCGATCTGCGGCGGCTACAAGATCGAGCAACGGATGATGGTCCCGGGAGCCATACCGGAAGAGGTCGGCCGGAAGCTCTCCAGGATCGCTCGCGAGCAACCGGATGCATCGGATCTGCTGTTCGTCACCTCCGTGATAGTTCGATCCCTGGCCTAGCTAAAACCTTCTAGCTTCGAGTGGTTATCCCCGAGCTGACCATTCCGTAAAAAAAGCATTGCGTGTGACATGGTGTTGTAGTTGACTACATCACTAGGCCGCTTATGCGTGATTTCAAACTCGAAAGGGCTCACTGAAACGCGGATGGATGGTGAGTGGAACGACAGCCAGCCGATTTACCGCCAACTTCGAGACCGCGTCGTCGCTTTGATCCTCGACGGCGTCCTCAAGGAAGGCGATCCGTTGCCGTCCGTGCGCAACGTCGCGGCCGAGTACCGGGTCAATCCGCTCACGGTTCTCAAGGGCTACCAACAACTCGTCGACGAGCAGCTCGTCGAGAAGAAGCGAGGTATCGGGATGTTCGTCAAAAGCGGCGCGCGCAACCTGCTCCTGGAGGGGGAACGCCAGAAGTTCCTCGCCGAACAGTGGCCGAGAGTCCAGGCCATGATCCAACGGCTCGGCCTGACGCCGGAGGACCTGCTGATCTCCGCCGCTCCCCGCGGGCCGTCGCCGGATGCCTCCGGGGAGGAGCGCTGAAGCCATGGCCTGGACAGAAGCTCGCGGCCTCCCCGAGGAGATCCCACGACGAAGGCCATCGGGGGGCCGTAGAGGCGCGAGGCGAACGCTCGTCACCGAGGATGTTGCCGTCATAGGCGCGGGACTCGCCGGCCTGTGCATGGCGATAGAGCTCAAACGGGCCGGAATGCGCACCTTCACGGTCTTCGAGAAGGGAAGCGATGTCGGTGGCGTCTGGAGAGAGAACGTCTACCCGGGCGCGGCTTGCGACTCGCCTGCGCACCTCTACTCGTATTCGTTCGAGCCGCACGACCGCTGGACCCGAACCTACGCGAGCCAGCCCGAGATTCTCGACTATTTGAGGCGTTGTGCACGGAAATACGGCGTCGAATCGCACCTGAAGCTCGGCAGGCAGATCACCGAAGTCTCATTCGACTCGGACGGGCAGGTGTGGCGGCTGCGAACTGCCTCAGGGAGCGAGCACCGGGCGCGCGCCCTCGTCACCGCCACCGGCCAGCTCAGTCACCCGCGCGTGCCGAGCATCCCGGGCCGAGCGGAGTTCACGGGGCGGGCGTTCCACAGCGCGCAATGGGACCCGCGCCACGATCTCCGGGGCCGAACCGTGGCGGTGATCGGGAACGGTTGCAGCGCCGCGCAGATCGTGCCGCAGATCGCGGCGGAGGTGAGGCAGCTCCACGTCTTTCAGCGTTCGGCGAAATGGATCGTCCCCAAGTGGGACCGCCAGTTCGGGCCGGTCGCCCGGTGGGTTTTCCGCCGCTTCCCCGGATCACAGAAGTTGAGCCGGATCATCTGGAGCCTGCTCGCCGATTTCATCGCGTACTCGCCGATGCGTCCCGGCCTGTTCGCGCGCGCGGTCGAGGTGGTGGCGCATTTCCATCTCCGGCGCCAGATTGCCGATCGCGCGCTGCGCTCGAGACTGACTCCGAAGTCCGCTCTCGGGTGCAACCGAATGATCCTCTCGAATGACTACTACCCCGCGCTCACGCGGAGCAACGTCGAGCTGGTCACCGACAAGATTGTCCGGGTTGTCCCGAACGGCATCGAGACCTCCGACGGCCGCGTTCGAGAAGTCGACACCATCATTTTTGCCACCGGGTTCGAGTCGACCCACTTCCTCGCGTCCATGGACATCCGCGGACCCGGCGGTCGTCTTTCCGACGTGTGGCGAAGCGGCGCCGCGGCCTACCTGGGCATTACGGTGCCCGGTTTTCCGAATTTCTTCATGCTCTACGGCCCGAACACGAGCTCGATCAACAACTCGGTCATTTCCATGATCGAGAGCCAGGTCCGGTACGTGATGGGGTGCCTCGAGATGATCCCGAGAGGCGGAGCGATCGAGGTGAGACCCGACGTCTTTGCCGAGTATCAGCGGAAGATGGCGTCGTGGCTTCAGGGCACCGTCTGGAACGGCGAATGCCGTAGCTGGTACAAGACGGAGTCCGGTCGCATCACCAACACCTGGCCCCTGCGCGTCTATCGCTACCGGCTCGCCACGCGCCGCCCGAGCCCCGCCCAATTCGTCGTGTCGCGAGCCGCTGGAGGGACGTTGAGACCATGGCCTGCATAGAAGCACGCGGCCTCCGCAAGGTCTACGGAAAAACCGTCGCGCTGGACGGGGTCGATCTCCGCGTCGAAGAGGGCCGCATCCTCGGTCTCATCGGCCCCAACGGCGCCGGGAAGACCACGGCGCTCAACGCGATCCTCGGCCTCACCTCTTATCAGGGAGACCTGACGGTGCTCGGAAGGGAGCCCTGGACCGATCGCGACCAGCTCATGCGCGACGTCTCCTTCATCGCCGACGTCGCCGTGCTGCCGCGCTGGATGAGGGTGCGGCAGGCGCTCGACTACGTCCAGGGGGTGCACCCGCGATTCGACCGGGCGAAAGCCGAGGCCTTCCTGGCGAAGACCACGATCCAGCGCGGCAGCAAGGTCCGGGAGCTGTCGAAGGGCATGGTGACCCAGCTGCACCTCGCTCTCGTCATGGCACTCGACGCGAAGCTGCTGGTTCTGGACGAGCCGACGCTCGGCCTGGACATCCTGTATCGCAAGCAGTTCTACGACTCGCTGCTCAACGACTACTTCGACGGCACCCGCACGATCCTCGTGACGACACATCAGGTGGAAGAGATCCAGGACGTCCTGACGGATCTCATGTTCATCGACCGGGGTCGCATCGTGCTCGAGTGCAGCATGGAGGAGTTCGAGAGGCGCTACACGCAGGTCATGGTGAACCCCGAGAACCTCGAGGCGGCGCAGGCGCTGAAGCCCATGAGCGAACGGCAGGTCTTCGGCCGCAGCATCCTGCTCTTCGACGGAGCCGATCGACAGAAGCTCGGCGCCCTCGGCGACGTGCGCACGCCCGGCATCGCCGATCTCTTCGTCGCGGTGATGGGTAATCCGTCTGCCGCCCCGCAGGGAGGCGCCCGATGACCTCACCGAACGCTGTGCCGGCCGCGGCCCCGCCCCTCACGGCTGCGCCCGCGCGGGAGATCCGTCCGATGTACTGGTCCGTGCGGCGGGAGCTCTGGGAGAATCGCTCCCTCTACCTCGCGCCCGCAATCGTCTCGGCGGTGGTGCTGTTCGGCACGCTCATCGGCACGATCGGCCTGCCGGGCCGCGTGCGGAACGCGGCGAGCGATCCGGCGAAGCTGCACGACGTCCTGGTTGGCTCCCCCAGCACGGCGCCGTCGCCGGTCATGTTCGTCGCGCTGATGGTCGGCCTCTTCTACTGCCTCGAGGCTCTCCACGGAGAGCGCAAGGATCGCAGCATCCTGTTCTGGAAGTCGCTTCCGGTCTCGGATCGGACGACCGTGCTCTCCAAAGCGAGCATCCCGCTGCTGGTTCTGCCCGTGATCGCCTACGTGCTCGGCATGTCCACGCAGCTCCTCCTGCTCTACGCGAGGAGCGCTGTCCTTTGGGCCAGCGGGCTGAGCGCCTCCGCGATGTGGGCGGAAATGCGTTTCTTCGAGGGCCTGGTGATCATGGCCTACGGCCTGGCCGCCTTCGTGCTCTGGTGGGCGCCGATCCACGGCTGGTTTCTGCTGGTGTCGGCGTGGGCGAAACGCGCGGTCCTTCTGTGGGCCGTGCTGCCTTGGCTCGCGGTCGCGGGATTGGAACGCATGGTGTTCGGCTCCTTGTCCTTCATGCGCATGCTCCAGTACCGGTGGACGGGCGCCATGACCGAGGCGTTCACCCTCAAACCGGGCTCTCACGACATCGATCGGCTGGCGCAGCTCAGGCCGGGCCACTTCCTGACCCGGCCCGGCCTGTGGCTGGGGCTGGCCTTTGCGGCGGCATGTCTCGCCGCCGCGGTGAGGCTGCGCCGTCATCGGGAACCGATCTAGTCGCAGCAAGGCGATTCATTTCGCGCAAGGAGAACGAGCATGAGCACAGGCATCCGTACGGAGGGGGTTACAGAAACGGCGGCGCGGTTCAAGGCGAGGACGGCCGGTTTCTTCTGGCTGATGACGTTTCTGACGGGCAGCTTCGCGATGGTCGCCGGCGGGCGGCAGATCGTGGCCGGCGACCCCGCGGCCACGTCGGCCAACATCCTGGCGAACGAGTCCCTGTATCGGCTGGCGCTCACGTCCAACCTGATCGCCGGCGCATGCTATCTCGCGGCGACGCTGCTCGTGTACGAGCTGCTCAAGCCGGTGAACAGGGGCATCTCGCTGCTCGCGGCGTTCTTCAGTCTCCTGGGCGTCGGGAGCGGTGCCGTGACCTCACTTCTCTATTTCGCTCCATTGGTCGTCTAGGGAGCGGCGCGATATCTGAGCGTCTACACGGGGGAACAGACGCAGGCGCTGGCGCTCCTGTTTCTCGGATTGGGGGAGCAGGCCTCCGCCATCTCCTTCGGGTTTTTCGGGCTGCACTGCCTCCTCGTCGGCTGGCTCATTCTCCGGTCGACCTTTCTGCCCCGCCTCGTGGGGGCCCTGATGGCATTGGGAGGGCTGGGCTGGCTGACCCTCTGCCTCGCCAATCTGCTGTCGCCGGCGCTCGGGCAGTCTCTGATCCCGTTCATCGCGATCCCCGGCCTCATCGGAGAGCTGTCGCTGATCTTCTGGCTACTCGTGAAGGCCGTGAACGCTCAGCGGTGGAAGGAGCAGGCGATCGCATCGGCCGCCGTGACCATCCCGGAGCATGCATGACGCGCACGACGAACGCGCGGCTCGCCGGCTTCACTTTCCTCTTCTACATCGCGGCCGGCATCACCCGCATGATTCTGTCCAGCCGGGCGATGAGCGGGGAGGGGACCGCGGCAAAGCTCGAGAGCCTCGCCGGACACGCGACGGAGTTGCGCTTCATCGTCGTGCTCTCCCTGCTCATGAGCCTTTCGGCCCTGGTGCTGGGCGTGACGCTCTGGGCGATCACGCGCGAGCAGGATCCGGATCTCGCCATGCTGGCGATGACCTGTCGCGTCGTCGAGGGCGTCAACAATGCGAGCTCGATACCGCAGACGCTCGGATTGTTCTGGCTCGCTACGGCCACCGGAGCCAACGCGCCGGACTCCGCGGCCGCGCAGGCGCTCGCCGCGTACTTTTTCCGTGAGGGAGCGGGCGTCAGCGCAACGTTCTTCGCCGTGGGCAGCACCCTTTTCTCGTGGCTCCTCCTGCGCGGCCGGATGATTCCCGTCCCTCTGGCCTGGCTGGGCGTGGTCGCCTCGGTCCTGCTCGTCTTGCTCCTTCCCCTGCAGCTCGCCGGATCCGTCCGGTCCTTCTCCGGCGCAGTTGGCTGGCTCATGTGGATGCCCATGCTCGTGTTCGAGCTCGTGTTCGCGCTCTGGCTGCTCATCAAGGGTGTCGCCGCGCCGGCCGCCCGGCGTTCGCCTCTCAACCAACCCTCAACGGTTTCATGACAAGACCAGTCCTGGTCTAAAGGAGAACCCCATGCACCGCGTCATTCCCGGAATCCTTCTGATCTGTTTTCTCACGCCAGCCGCCATCGGCCTGGCCCAAAGCACTCCGCCGCCAGCCGCCCCCACGCCCCAGCCCAATCCTCTCAGCGCACACAGCCGGATGATGTATCGAGGGGTAAAAGGAATCCTGATCCGCTCAGCGGAGCTCATGCCCGAGGAGAACTATTCCTTCAAGCCGACGGAGTCGGTCCGCAGCTTCGGCCAGATCATCGGACACGTCGCCGACTCGCAGTACACATTTTGCTCCAGGGTACTCGGGGAAACGAGGCCAGCCCTGAAAATCGAGGAGACCAAGACCTCGAAGGCCGACCTGATCGCCGCACTCAAAGCCGCCGTCGCCTACTGCGACAAGGCCTACGACGGGATGACCGACGCGTCAGCGGTCGAGAGAGTGAAGCTCATGGGAAGCGAATCGCCCAAGCTCGGCGCGCTCGCCGTCAACAACACACATACCATCGAGCACTACGGAAACCTCATCGTCTACTTGCGGATGAAGAAGATCGTCCCTCCGACGAGCGACCAGGCGTTCATGCAGGAGATCATGAAGAAGTAATGTCTCCGGGCCGGCCCGCTTTTTGATCCTGGCGAGTCCCTGGTTCATGTTTTGCCTGTGATCCAGGGCGCACGGGAGGACTCGCTCGAGCATGAAAGCGATCGTCTATCGCAACTATGGCTCACCCGATGTTCTCCGGCTCGAGGACGTCGAGAAGCCGGCGCCTCGTGACGACGAGGTCCTGGTAAGAGTTCGCGCGGCTTCTGTCAACCCGCTCGACTGGCACGTCATGAGAGGTGAGCCGCGCTTCATGCGCCTGCTGGCCGGACTGCGCAAGCCAAAGGACATTCGGCTGGGAGTGGATCTGGCGGGAGAGGTCGAAGCAGTCGGCAGCGGCGTGACTCGGTTTCGACCGGGAGACGCTGTCTTTGGCTCGAGTGACGGCGCATTCGCCGAGCATGTCTGTGCCCGCCCGAATCACCTGGCCTTGAAGCCCGAGAAGCTCACCTTCGAGCAGGCGGCGGCCGTGAACGTGGCGGGGCTGACCGCCTTGCAGGGCCTTCGCGACAAGGGACGGCTTCAGCCGGGGCAGAGGGTCCTCATCAACGGCGCCGCGGGGGGCGTGGGAACGTTCGCCGTGCAGATCGCGCGGACGTTCGGCGCCCATGTGACCGGTGTCTGCAGCACCCGGAACGTGGACATGGTCCGATCCATCGGGGCGGACCGGATCGTCGATTACACCCGGGAGGACTTCACCGGCGGCGGGGAGCGGTACGACCTGATCTTCGACTGCATCGGGAACCATTCGCTATCCGCCTTCCGGCGCGTCCTGAGCCCGAGAGGGATTTACCTGATGATCGGGGCAGGGTCCGGTCGATGGATCGACCCTTTTCCTCGTGCAATCAGGGCGCTCCTGCTGTCTCCCTTCGTGAGCCAGGAGCTCTCCATGTTCATCGCGAAAAGGAAGTCAGAGGACCTGGAGATCCTGGGCCGGCTCATCGAAGAGGGGCAGGTGAAACCGGTCATCGACAGGCGTTACCGGTTGAGCGAGGTCCCCGAGGCGATCCGGTATCTGGAGACGATGCGCGCGCGAGGAAAAGTCATCATCATCGTGGACCCCGACGAAAGGGGTCGACGTGCCGGGATGGGAAGAGAGGGCGCAGGCGTGAGCACGTAGCGTCACGAAAGGACTGCGACGTTCAACCAGCTTCTTCCCCGGCGCATCGATAATACGTATCGCGGTTACAAGATCGCGCTCTGGCTCTTTGCCCTGGTTCTGTTCATGAAGGGTGCCATGAGCCTGAACGGGATCTTCAACGGTTACTCCGTGGCGAGTTCCGCCGACGGAATCCCCATGGACACTTACCCGCCGGCCGCTGCAGGGACGATCGTTTCTCTCTTCGCGCTCCTGGGGCTCTCCCGCCTCATGATCTCCTTGCTTGGTCTATTGGTCTTGGTTCGGTATCGCAGCATGATTCCGTTGATGTTCGCGTTGCTCCTGCTGGAACATCTGAGCGCAAGACTGGTTCGGTTGTTCATTCCCATCGTCAGGACCGGAACGCCACCCGCTGGTGTCATAAACCTCGCACTCCTCGGCCTGATGATCGTTGGCTTCGCGCTATCGCTACGGCGCCAAGGCAATCTTCGAGTACAGGAGTGACCTACGAGTGTCGTTGCCCCGTGCCCGGCGGGCCCATCGGCTCGTCGCCGGCTGTACGGCTTCCGGCTTGTCCACCTCTTCGATGCGGACATCCGAAGGCGGTCTTTCCTTCTGCAGGCGTGCCGCGGCGGCTTCGGCCTTCCGCATGACCCGGAGCACGTTGCGGCCCGCGATGCCCTCGAGCTGCTCGTCCGTGTAGCCGCGCCGGACGAGCTCGGCGAAGAGAACGGGGGTAGGCGGCCACGCTCTCCAGGCCTTCCGGCGTGGTGGAAATCCCATCCAGGTCGGCGCCCACTCCGGCGTGCGCGGCGCCGGCCACCCGCACCACGTGGTCGATGTGATCGGCGACGTCCTGCAGGGTCGCCCGCGGTGCGGGATTCGCGCCTTCCCACGGGGCGAGCGCCCCCTTCGTCTTCTCCGGCTGCCCGCGATACAGGGCCTTGAGGCGCGCCTCTTCAGCGTCTTTCGCGGCGTCGCGCGCGCGCACCTTCTCCGAGACGAACGCGGGCACCCACGTGACCATTTACCACGCCGTCGTTCTCCCGGACGCGGCGCAGAACGTCATCGGGAACGTTTCGCGCGTGATCCGTGATCGCCCGCGCGGAGGAATGCGAAAAGACGACCGGCGCTGCGGTCGCGTCCAGGATGTCGTGCATCGTCTTCGGCGCGACGTGCGAGAGATCGACGAGCATGCCGAGACGATTCATTTCCGCGATGACCAGCTTCCCGAACGGGGTGAGGCCGCCGTGGACCGGATCGGCCGTCGCCGAATCGGCCCAGTCGGGTTCGCGCCGTGCGTGATCGTCAGATATCGCGCGCCCGCCGCGAAGAGCTGGGGAGAACGGCGAGTGAGTTGAGAATGGAGTGGCCGCCTTCCACTCCGATGCGCGAGGCGATCTTGCCGCGGCGATGGATGCGCACGACGTCATCGGCGGTGCGAGCGAGCTCGAACGTGTCCGGGTAGAGCTCGCCCAGGCGGTGGACGACATCGATCTGCTCGAGGACGGCCCGCACGGCGTCCGTGCCCGTGCGCGTCGTCGGGACGTATGCGGACCAGAACTGCCCGCCGATCCTCCTCTGCCGCAGCCGCGGGATGTCCGTGTGCAGCGCGGGGGTGAGCTTGCTCTGGTCCTGCCGGATGTCCAGCTGCGCAAGATGATTCCTGACCCGCTCCTCGTACTGGGAGGGAAGGTCGTTGTGTCCGTCGATCAGCGGCACTTCGCGGAGGATGCGGTCGATGCGCGCGTCCACGGAGTTCGTCTGGGCAGTTGCGGGAACGGCGAGAGCGACGAACAGCGTCACTCCACAGAGGACGCGCCGCCGCGTGAGCCAGCTCGACCTCGCCGTGGAGGCGGGCGTGTCATCGCGCCACGTGAGCATCGAGACGGGCCGCGCCCAGCCCAGTCGGGAAATGGTCCTTCTGCTCGGCCGCGCGCTCGACGTGCCCCTGCGCGACCGGGAACGATCTCCTGGTCGCGGCCGGCTACGCGGCCATGTACCGCGCCACCGATTCCGACGCGCCGGCCCTCGAGCAGGCGCGACGGGCGCTCGATTTCATGCCGCGCCAGCAGGAGCTTTACCCCGCCATCGTGGTCGATCGCCATTGGACGATCCTGAAGGCCAACGACGGCGCCGTGCGGCTGGTGGGGGCCTTCGCAAACGCTTCGGCCGCGGCCGAATGGCGCGGCAACGCGAGGCGGCTCATGTTCCATCCGCCCGGCTTTCGGCCGTGCATCGTTCAACTGGGAGGCCATGGCGGCGGCGCTGATCCAGTGGCTCCACCGTGACGTCCTGGCGGGGGCTCGGCGGCGCCGAGACCCGCGGGCTCCTGGACGAGCTGCTCTCCTATCCCGGCGTGCCGCCCCGGTGGCGCACGCTTGACCTCGACGTCTCCACCGCTCCCTTCCTGGCGATCGAGTTCGAAAAGGGAGACCTCCGCCTCTCCTTCTTCTCCACCTTGACCAGCCTCGGGACCCCGCAGGACATCACCCTCCAGGAGCTCCGGATCGAGTCGTTCCTCCCGGCCGACGCGGCGACCGAGGAGGCGTCGCGGCGTCTGGCGGGCGGATCTGAATGAGGGCGACGCCCGCCAGGATGATCGCCATCGACGCGATCATGCGCAGCGTCACCGGCTCCCGAAGCAGGAGCGCCCCCGTGAGCACCGCGATCCCCGGATTGACGTACGCGTACGACGACACCTGGCCCGCGCTCAACTTGGTCTGCGCGTAGTTGTAGGCGGTGTAGGCGACGACCGAGCCGAGCACTGCCAGGTAGAGCACAGCGACGGACGACCGGACGGAGAACATGCCCGCCGTGGCGCGCTCGCCGGCCGCGAGCGCGGCGAGCGTCACCGCCACCCCTCCGGCGAGCATCTGCACGACGGCCGCGGCCATCGGGTCCGCGCTCGCCCGATGGCGGCGCGAGATGAGCGTTCCGCCGTTCCAGCAGATCGCGCTCAACTGCATCGCTCCGACCGCGAGAAGGAATCGTCCCGAGAGATCGACACGGCCGATCGCCGGCGCGACGAGCAGTCCCACGCCGCCGAACCCCAGGACGAGGCCGGCGATCTTCCTCCCGGTCAGCGAAGAGAGCCCGAGGACCGCCTCCATGGCGGCCATCCAGATCGGAATCGTCGCGGCGAGGAGGGCGGCCAGGCCGCTGGTCAGCGTGTGCTCGGCATAGACGACGAGGGTGTTCCCGGCGCCGGCCATGAGGACACCGGCGATCGTCTGGTCGCGCCACTCCCGCGTGCTCTTCGGAAAGCGCGCTCCGCTCAGCCCGGCGATCAAAAGAAGGAGAAGGCCCGCAATGAGGAAGCGGGCGCCCCCGACGATCAGCGTCGGGATCGTCTCGATGGCCACGCGGATCGCGGCGAACGTCGTCCCCCAGATGACGCAGATCGCCGCGAAGGCGAGATACGCGCCGACGCGGCTCTCGCGCGGGGAGCGCGCGAGAGCCGACTCCATCACTTGGAAGCCGGCGGGAGACCGTAACTCATCGTGGGGCGAAGGCTCAGGATCTCGACGGTCGTCTTGGCGATCGAGGCGCCGGCCTCGTCCGGCAACGCCTGCTCGGTCATTCCATCGAGATCGAAGACAGGCTGGGCCGGGGACGCAACCGGACGTAGCGGGGATGCGGTCCGCCCGCCACCATCCGATACCAGAGCGTCTCCCCCTGCAGCCGCGGCTGCTCGGCGCCGAGGGCTGCCTCGAACGCCTTCGCCGTCCCGGGCACGAGGTCCACGGTCGTGAACTCGAGCCGCGCGGTCGACTGGGGGGTGCCCGTGCCCCGCGAAAGCCCGGGGAGGAACTCGAAGAGCGCGTTCCCGACGAACCGGGCGTGTCCTATGACGTTCAGGACGTTGTCCCTCTCGTCCTCCGCAGGGGCCACGGGGTTGTCCAGGCTCGCGGCCGAGTGCCCGAACGTCGCGTAAACGAACCACCGCTGCCGTTCACCGGCCCAGATGGTCCAGCCGTACCAGACCCAGGGGTCCCGAGCCTGCCGGTGCCACTCCAGGTGCCGGACGTATCCGGCCTCGAAGTCCACGGTGTCCCCGTCGTGGGGACGCAGGATCGCGATGCGGGCATACGGACCCCGTTCGGTCTGGGCGGGGAGCCGCGCGGGAAGCACGGAGCCGATCAGAAGCACCGTGGAGACGATCCAGAGCCAATGAGGCTTCATGAAGTTCCTCCTCACGAGCGCGCAGAATCGGCTTCTCGGCGCAGCCGGTCAATTACCTGACAGGTAATCGCACGCGACCGGTCGGCCGCGGCCCGGCGAGGGGCTATCCGAGCGGTATCTCTTTCTTGTGCCGGCCGAGCCAGTCCTCGAAGCTCTGAAGCTCGGGGTTCAAAGCCCGCGTCGCCTCGATGTCTCTCGCGCCGCGGAACTGCTCGTTGAAGTCCCTCTTGTACTGGAACATGTTGCCCATGTCGTCCGCGCCGGGGAAACCGAAGCCGCGGTAGGTCTCGGGAGTCACGGCGTTGTACCGGATCTCCTGGCCGAGGGCGCGCGTCATGGCGGCCGCCATTTCCGAGCCGGACAGGTGCTCTCCCGCGATGCCCACCGTCTTGCCGATGAATTCCTTTCCGCGCTTGAAGATGGCGTACGCGGTCTTTCCGATGTCTTCCACAGCGATTCCCGGGAGCTTCTTGTCGTCCATCGGAAACGTGAGGGCGAGCCTGCCGTCCGGCCCTCTCTTGGGGCCGGCGCCGAAGTAGATGAAGTTGTCCCAGTAGAAGGACGTGACGAGAAACGTGGTCGGAACCCCGAGGTCGCGAAAGATCTGATCGGCCTCGCCCTTGCCGTCGAAGTGCGGGACCTTGTACTTGCCCATCAATGTCGGCATCCGGTCGTCTTCGAGCGGGATGCTCCTGCGCGTGTCTTCGAGGGTGGACCAGATCACGTGCTCGAGACGGGCGGCCTTTGCGGCGCGGGCCATGTTCCCGGCTTGGGCCAGTTCGCGCTCCGGCGAGAAATACTCCCAGTAGTTCGTGACGCAGAAAGCGCCGTACGCGCCGGTGAAGGCGCGCTCGAGGCTCGCCGCGTCGTCCAGGTCCGCCGCGACGGCCTCCACGCCGGAGGCGGAGAGGGCCTTTCCTTTCTCGGACTCCGGTTTGCGGGTGAGCGCGCGAGCCTGGAACGGCCCGCTCTTGTCCGCGACGATTGCGCGTACGAGACCCCCGCCCTGCGCGCCGGTTGCTCCGACGACCGCGATCGTTCTCTTTTCTGCCATGAGAACCTCCTTGAAGCGGCGGGAGTGTACTCCGGGGTCATTCAGACCTTCTCCGGAGGCTCTTCCCAGTCCAGCGCGCGCGCAACCGCCTTGCGCCAGCGGCGATGGAGGGTGTCCCGCTCCGACTCGGAGATCGTCGGGAGGAACTCGCGGTCGAGCGTCCACGCGCGCGAAAGCTCGGCCGTGTCCTTCCAGTAACCGACGGCGAGGCCCGCCAGGTGCGCCGCCCCCAGGGCGGTCGTTTCGGTCACGGCGGGGCGCCGGACCGGCACCCCGAGCAGATCCGCCTGGAACTGGAGGAGCGGGTCGTTGACCGCGGCGCCGCCGTCCACCTGGAGGTGATCGAGCGCGATCCCGGAGTCTGCCCGCATGGCGTCCAGGACGTCGCGCGTCTGGAAGGCCATGGCCTCGATGGCCGCGCGGGCGATGTGGGCGATCGTCGTGTCGCGCGTGATGCCGAGGATCGCGCCGCGCGCGTAGGGGTCCCAGTGGGGCGCTCCGAGACCGACGAAAGCGGGCACCAGGAACACGCCGCCCGTTCCGTCCGCGGCCTCGCGCGCGAGACTCTCGACGTCCCCGGAGGTCCGGATGGCCTTCAAACCGTCCCGGAGCCACTGGACCGCGGCGCCGGCGACGAAGACCGAGCCCTCCAGGCAGTACGTGACCTCGCCGCCCAGCTTCCATCCGACGGTCGTGACGAGACCGCTGGTGGAGGAAACGGGCGCCGCGCCGGTGTTGAGCAGGAGGAAGCAGCCCGTGCCGTAGGTGTTCTTCGCGCTTCCGGGCTCGAAGCAGGCCTGGCCGAAGAGCGCCGCCTGCTGGTCGCCGGCGACGCCGGAGATTGGAACCGGCGCGCCGAAATGCTCCTCCGCCGTCATGCCGTAGATCTCGCTCGAACCGCGGACTTCGGGAAGGATGGCGTGGGGGATGTCGAGGATCCGCAGGAGCTCCTCGTCCCAGTCGAGCGTGTGGATGTTGAAGAGGAGAGTGCGGCTCGCGTTGGAGACATCGGTGACGTGGGAGCGGCCTCCAGTCAGCCGGAAGATGAGGAACGTCTCGACCGTGCCGAACAGGATCTCGCCCCTCTCCGCGCGCTCTCGCAGGCCGGGGACCGTGTCGAGCAGATGCCGGATCTTGGTCCCCGAGAAGTAAGGGTCCAGGACGAGCCCGGTCTTCGCCCGGAAGAGGTCCTCGAGCCCTTCGGCCTTCAGCCTCTGACAGAGCGAGGCCGAAACACGACTCTGCCAGACGATGGCGTTCGCGACGGGCTTTCCCGTGCGCCGGTCCCAGAGAATCGCCGTTTCGCGCTGGTTCGTCACGCCGATCGCGGCAAGGTCGCCGGCGGTGAGGCCGGCCGCATGCAGGGCCTCGCGGGCGACCGCGAGCTGTCCGGACCAGATCTCCTCCGGGTCATGCTCGACTTCGCCGGGACCGGGATAGATCTGCGGGAGCTCGCGCTGTGCGGAGGAGACCGGGCGCCCGTCGTGGCCGAACACGATCGCGCGGCTCGAGGTCGTGCCCTGATCCAGGGAGAGAACGAAGCGGCTCATCGCCTCATCGATAGTCCCGCGATCTGGCGATCTCGGAAAGATAGTCCTGAACGGCGGCGTCCTCGCGCGCTCTGTCCCAGCCGAGCTCGCGCGCGCAGAGGGCCGCGACCCGCGGCAGCGCCCCGACCCCCTGATCGGCAGCCTGCCAGAAGAGGTGCGTGCGGCGGATCAGGAGGTCCGATATGGAACGGGCATCCTCGGCCCTCAGCGCGAAAACGATCTCGGCCGCGATGTCGGGAAGGCCGGGCGTGAGCCGTTCGGAGAGAGCGCGGTCGTCGGCGGCGAGCTTCAGGACCTCCGGGGCACGCCGGCCGTAGCGGAGGGACAGGTGACTGGCGGTCTCTCGATCGAGCGAGAGTCCTTCCGCCTCTGTCTCGAGCTTCGAGCAGAAAACGGGGAGCGGCTCGGCGGGCGCGCCGGGAAAAGGCCGGTCTTGGGTTCGGCTCTTCGCGACGGCGAGTCCTCCGCGGCGCAGCTCCTCTGCCGCGCTGTCGATCGCGCGCTCGCCCATCCGCCGGTGCGTCGTGAGCTTTCCTCCGGAGACGGTGACGAGTCCCGAGGGAGAAACGGCCACTGAATCCTCGCGGCTGGTGTCCTGAACGCTCTTGCCGGATTCCCGCAGAAGTGGCCGCAGCGCCGCGAAGGTCGCCACGACGTCCGCGGTGGCCAGGGCCGCGGAGGGAAACAGGCCGTTCGCGGCGTTCAGCAGGAACTGCACGTCCGCGCCGTCCGCGGCCACGTCGTCGGGAGAGCCGGTGAAATCCCGGTCCGTCGTTCCCAGAAGCGTCACCGACCCGTAGGGAATCGCAAAGAGCAGACGTCCATCGGGAGAAGGCGAGACGACGGGCTGTCGCAGAGGAAGGCGGGCCGCCGGGACGGTCACGTGCGCTCCTTTGGACAGGCGCAGCTGCGGCAGTGTACCGGGCTGGTCCTCGCCTCTGAGCCGGTCTCCCCAGGGTCCCGTGGCGTTGACCACGCAGAGCGCCGAGACGTCGAAGTCCCGACCCGTCTCCCCGTCGCGTGCGGCGACACCCCTGATCCTTCCCGAGGCGCGCTTCTGGAGCCCCGTGACGGCGATTCGGGAAACCGTGACGGCGCTGAGCGCCTCCGCGTCGAGGACGTTCTCGAGCGTGAGCCGCGCGTCGTCGGTGCGCGCATCCGTGTAGAGAGCGCCGGAGAGGAGGTCCGGGTTCTCCAGAAGGCGCTCGCGGGCGAGAAGCGCCTCCCGCGACAGCGATCGGTGCCGGGCGGAGCGGCCCAACGCCAGCGCGTCGTAAAGGGACAGGCCGAGCCGCAGGAGGAGGGGAGAAACACCCCGGTCCCGGTAGGCCGCGAACAGGAATTCCGCAGGCTGCACCAGGTGCGGAGCGAGCCTCGCCAGGCGGTTCCGTTCCGCCAGCGACTCGAAGACCAGGTGGACCTGTCCGCTCGCGAGATAGCGCAGGCCCCCGTGGATCAGCTTGGAAGAGCGCCAGGACGTGCCGGAGGCCCAGTCGTCGCGGTCCAGAAGCGCCACGCGGAGGCCTCGCGAGGCCGCGTCGCGGGCCGCGGCCGCCCCGGTGATCCCGCCGCCCACGACGAGAACGTGGAATGGCGTGGACTCGAGCAGGGCGATCCGCTCGGCGCGGGGCCTCACTGGGGGCACTCTATCCCGGAGGGCGAGCGAAGCTGCGCTGAGCACGCCTCCGGCCGTCGAGCCGCGGTCTGTGTCCGCGCTTACGGCGAGGGCGGATAGGGCCCGATGAAGTATGGCGGCGTCATCTCGGGGTCACCAGGCGGTGGCGACCGCTTTTCCGCCGACGACATCGTCGATCTCGTGAGCATCGAGCTCGATCAGCGGATATGCCGTGCCAGTCCCCCGATGACGAGGCCCAAGATCTTCTCGCCGTCAGCGAGTCTCGCATCGTCGGCAGGCCAGAACGTCGGGTGGCGGTCTAGGACCTGCACATCGGATCCTCCTCCGGCGACGTCCAACTCGGTTGCTGCGCGAGGCTCGTCGAAGCCCCCCCAGTCCGAAAAGTGCCGAGAGACCCTTAAGCAGTCTGCCCACGACGCTAAGCGGGCCTCACGCCCGCGATGGTCGCCCGGCTGCGGAGCCCCACGAACGCGAGACCGAGAATCACGCCGAAGATCAGGTGACCCATCAGGCTTCCCATCGCCACCGGCATCATCATCCTGAGCGGCGCGAACGGCGGCATCCCGAGGAAGATCGGCATCAGGACGAGAGCGCCGAGCACCCACCAGATCACGCCGTAGACTGCCCCCCAACCGAAGCCGGGGCGGTAGCTCGCCACTCGATTGCCGAAGAGCCAGCCGAAGATCGCGCCGATCAAGGCGCTGTTGAACAGGTGGTAGATCCAGCCGACGGCGAGGCTCTCCGAGCGGACGACCTTCGCGACCATTGCCATCATGGGCATCCGCCCGCCCTCCGGCGTGGGCGCGGTCATCATCTGCATCATCACTCCGAAGACGATTCCCGCGAGAATCCCGGCCACGATTCCGACTCCGATCTTCGATCGCATGATTCCTCCTCCTCGTTGAGCGGCTCGAGTGGTTCCGCTACTTCATCGCCGCGGGACGGTCTGGATCCGCCGTGCCGCCATTGGGCACGGGGAACTGCAGCTTCTGGGTGTAGGGATCTTTCTTGCCCTGTTTGAACGCCATCGCGGTCTTCGCATAGAAGCTGCGCGCGTCCTCCACGCTCCGCTTTCCGGTCGCGATGTCGTTCGCGAGGTTGAGAGCGAGAAAGTTCATCTCCTCCTTGTCGCAGCGCGCCGATATCTCGCCTTTCGTCCTTTCGACGATGACGCTGCCGTCGTAGCGCGCGAGCTCGTCGAACTTGTCCGGCGGTACGCGGTAGTCGATGAACTGCTCGAGCAGGTCCGTGTGGGCCATGGGGAAGCTGTGCGGCACTTCCTCGCGATAGAGGATCGTCCGCTTCCAGGGTCGGTTGCCGTTCCAGATCATCCTGCTCGCCGTCATCTCGTCCGGCGGGCCATATCTGTCGACCATCGCGCGGCCGACTTCCTGCGGCTTGGCGGGCCAGCCCGAGAGCCCGCTTTGCGCATCCTCGCGCGAGGGCCTTGCCTGCGCGAAAAGCGCGGCCACGCCCAGCGTCACCACCGTCAGAACCGCAAATGCTTTCGATAGCCTCATCGTTCACCTCTTAATCTGGATGCGGGAGACGTCGATGAGCCCCACGCCCTCGCAGCTCCGCATCCATACAGAGCAACAGCCGGAGCCCCCAGGAAGGTTCCGCGACCTCCCAGCGATTAGACTCGCGCTGGACAGGCGAAGGTGAGGACGGATTCTTCCGAAGGACGTGAGCGATTCGAGGCGACGGCGCTGCCGCTTCTTCCGGCCGTGTACGCGTACGCGATCCGGCTCTCGCGGAATGCCGAAACGGCGCGCGACCTCGTCCCGGAAACTTACCTGCGCGCCTACCGGACGTTCAACAACTTCCGGCCGGGAACCAACTGCAAAGCCTGGCTGTTTACGATCCTGTATTCGATTTTCGTCAACCGTTACTGGAAGAGACGCCGGGAGCTGAAAACCGTGCCGCTCGAGGAGATCGAGGGTAGATTCCAGGCGTCGCTCGACCCGAACGATGCGCTTCGAGCGGGCAGTCCCGGTCCGAACTGGACTAACCGGGACATCGAGGCGGCGCTCGACGAGCTACCCGAGGATTTCCGCGCGACCGTGATCCTGGTCGACATCGAGGAGCTCTCGTACGAGGAGGCAGCCGCCGCTCTGCGCTGCCCGGTCGGAACCGTTCGATCACGCCTGTCGCGCGCGCGCAAGCTGCTCTACTCGGCGCTCGAGGAGCACGCTCGGCGGGTCGGATACCTCCGGGAGACTGGTTCGGAACGATGAAGCGCTCCGAGTCCCGTTTCCGTCGCGAGATCCCCGACTTGCTCGACGGACGCCTCAGCGCTCGCCGGCGCGTCCGGCTGGAGAGACATCTGGAAGAGTGTGCGGACTGTCGCCGCGAGTGGCGTGCGATCGTCCCGGTCAAGGACGCGGTGCGATCGGTGCGAAGCGACCGAGAGCCGCCGAGCGATCTGGTCGCTCAGGTTCGGTCGGCGCTCGACCGGGAGGACCAGCTCGGAGAACGATCCCTCGCGGTTCAGGGAAGGTGGCTGACGGCGCTGGCGGCCGCGGCCGTCCTCGTTATCGTTTTCCTCCTCGCCCGACAGAAACCGACCGACCCATCCCGCCAGGCCGCGCAAGACTGGAAGGGCTGGAAGTCGGGACGCGTTCAACTGGAGATCCGCTCGGATAGCCCCCAGGCGATCTCGCGGTTCTTTTCCGAGCGCGACATCGGTTTTCCCGTTGGGGCTGCCTCTCTGCACGTTCCGGGCTACCGCCTCGTCGGAGCCCGCGTGCACGTGCTCGGGGGACATCCGAGCGCGTTCTCGGTGTATCGGGGCCGCCAGACCGAGATCCTCGTCTGCCAGATGTACGAAGGCCACCTGACACACCTCTCTTCCCCCTCACGCGTCCTCGAAAAAGGCGGCGTGCGTCTATACGTGTACCTGGGCGCTGATCTGACGCGGGTGGCCTGGCAGGATGGACCGCTCGTTTGCGTGATCGTGTCCAACGGCGCACCCGGGGAGGTCGTCGGGCTCGCCCTGGCCCAGGCCCGCCGGGTCAGAACGCGACGGAAACGTCGCGGAGTCCTGATCCGTCCTGTACGATCCGGCGTTCGACGCCGTCCGACCGGAGCTCGCGAAAGTCTTCGCCGTCGCGTGGAAGACGTACGACGAGTACGACAAGAGCCCGAGGAAGCGGAAAGCGGGTCCCGACTCTCGGGACCCGGACCTCGAGCTGACGGTCGAATGGCCGAGACCTGGGATCGAATCCTCGAAGCCGAGCACAGAAGGATACCGGAGACGCCGTCAAACGTTCTCTTCGGCTACTACGAGCCGTACGCGATGAGCCTCGCGGCCACAAGCGCCGCCCCTACCGCGCCGCGAAAACCCGACCCCGCCCCGCCAACAATAGAAACGCCGGGAGTCTCCTCCCGGCGTTTCAGAACCTTGGTTGCGGGGCAGGATTCGCCGCGGGCAAACCTGCCGCGTCTCCATCTCGGCTGCAGTTCGCGTTCAGCTGAAAGACGGCTTTCGCCGCGGGCCGACCCGCGGCTGCCTCCCAGCGCGGCGATTTCGGCGTCTCGGCTTCAGACGGCCGCCCCCGCGACCTTTGGGGCATGAGAACGGTCCAGAGGTCGGCGCAACGCAACGGTTGTCAGCGAAACGACTCTGAAGTCGTCGATTCGTTAAGGCTTCCTTCACGATTGCCGATGGACCACCGTCGTCACGGAACACTTGACAAGCGGATCGGCCGGGACCTAGCGTGCCCTTGCGTCGTCCCGGGGTAGTGCTCACTGACTTCGGATCACGGAGGCTGGCATGGGAGATGACGATCCCAAACCGCCGAACGAAGAGGGCGGGTTCTCGCGGCGCGACTTCCTCAAGATCTCGGGCATCACGGCTGCCGTGCCCATCGTGGTGGGCCCGCGGGTCGTCCGCGCCGCGGACGCCGACGTGGCCGTATACGGTCCCGGGAAGACCCCGATCGCGCTCACCGTCAACGGGAAGAAAGTCGCGGCCGAGCTCGAGCCGCGGGTCACGCTGCTCGACGCTCTCCGCGACAGCTTCGACCTGACGGGGACGAAACGCGTCTGCGACCGCGCCGAATGCGGCGCCTGCACCGTGCTCGTGGACGGCAGGCCGGTGTACTCCTGCTCCATGCTCGCCATCGACGCCCAGGGCCACCGCATCACCACCGTCGAGGGCTTGACGCAGGCCGGACGCCTCCACCCCCTCCAACAGGCGTTCATCGACAACGACGCGCAGCAGTGCGGCTTCTGTACGCCCGGATTCATCGTCGCCGGCAAGGCGCTTCTCGACCGGCATCCGAACCCGACGGCGGAGCAGGTCCAGAAAGGGCTGAGCGGAAACTTCTGCCGGTGCGGCACCTACTCCGGCATGCGCGCCGCGTTCGCGCTGCGGAAGGGGGTCTGAGCCATGGCCGAATACGCATGGCCGGACGCGAGCCGGCGCAGTCAGATCGGCAAGCGCGTCTCCCGCGTGGACGGGGCCGCCAAGGTGACGGGCCGCGCGAGGTACACCTACGATCAGAACCCGCCGGGCCTCCTGCACGCCCGCATGCTCGGCAGCCCGCACGCGCACGCGAAGATCGTCTCCATCGACGTCAGCGCCGCCGAGAGGATGCCGGGCGTCAAAGCGATCAAGATCATCCAGCAGCCCGGCGCCGAGGTCTTCTGGGTCGGCGACGAGGTCGTCGCGATCGCCGCCGTCACCGACGGCGCCGCGGAGGACGCGCTGCGCGCCGTCAAGGTCGAGTACCAGCCGCTCCCGCACTTCGTGGACGACTTCGCCGAACCGCGTGACGTCCAGGAAGACACGGGCCCTCTGACCCGCGGGGATCTCGGCAACCTGCTCAACAACCAGGTGCCGGAGCCGCAGATCATCGACGCGATCCAGAAGAAGGGCATCGCGTTCGCAGTGAACGAGTCGTATATCGGGGCGCTGCGCCGCAACGAGGTCGGGGAGGAAGTGATCGAGGCCTTGCAGGCGGCGAAGGTCCACGAGCCTCCGAGCGGCCCTCGGCCCCGCTATCGGCGCGTGACCGATACGACGGTAGCCGACGCCGCCGCGGCGTTCGCGCAGGCCGACGCCGTCAGCGAGGGGTTCTACGGCGCGGCGGTGATCACCCATTGCTGCCTGGAGCCCCACGGCGCGGTCGCCTCGTGGCCTGACGCGAGCCACCTCGACTTCCAGGTCTCCACGCAGAACGTCTCGGGCATCGCTGACCAGCTCGCCGGCCCTTTGAAGATGCAGGCCTCGAACATCCACGTCCACCAGGAGCACGTGGGCGGCGGGTTCGGGAGCAAGTTCGGGCCGGATCGCTGGGGCCGGGTCTGCGCCGAGCTCTCCCAGCTCGCCGGCGGCGCGCCCGTGAAGCTGTTCCTCGACCGCGCCCGCGAGCTGGAAGTGGCCGGCGCGCGGCCATCTCACTTCGCCCGCGTGAAGCTCGGCGCGAAGAAGGACGGCACGCTGCTCGTCTGGCAATCCACCTCCTGGGGGACCGGCGGCCCGGGCGGCGGAGGATCTCCCCCGCTGCCTTACGTCTTCCGCGTTCCCGTCCAGCGCCGGGAGCACGTCGCGGTCTCGACCAACACGGGTCCGGCGCGGGCCTGGCGGGCGCCCAGCCATCCGCAGGCCGCGGTCCTCACGATGTGCGCGCTCGAAGATCTCGCGGCGAAGCTCGAGATGAATCCCCTGGACTTCTTCATCAAGAACATCGGGCTCACCCGCCACCCCGAGGTCTACACGCACGAGCTGCGGAAGGCGGACGAGCTGATGGGATGGTCGAAGCGCTGGCATCCGCGCGGCGACAAAACCTCCGGACCCGTCAAACGCGGCCTCGGCCTGTCGATCCACACGTGGGGCGGGCGCGGCCACGAGAGCAATTGCGACGTAACCATCCATCCCGACGGCGCCGTCGCCGTCAGCCTGGGCACGCAGGACCTCGGCACAGGGACACGCACCGCGATCCTGATGGTCGCGGCGGAGACGCTCGGCCTCCCCATCACCGCGATCACCCTGAACATCGGCGACAACAGGTTCCCGTCCTCCGGCGGCTCCGGCGGCAGCACCACCATCGGCGGCGTGTCCTCCTCCACCCGGCGCGCAGCCGTGGACGCGCTCAATCAGCTCCTCGCGGTCGTCGCGCCGTCGCTTTCCACCCAGGCCAGCGAGCTGGAGGCCGTGAATGGCGCCGTCCGCGTCAAGGCGGCGCCCGGCCGCAGCCTCACCTGGAAGCAAGCGTGCGCAAAGCTCGGCGCCAAAGGAGTCACCGCGCGAGGGAAGAACCCCGACGAGACGAAGCCCGATCTCACGAACGAGAGCGTCGGCGGCGCGCAGATGGCCGACGTTTCCGTGGATGTCGAGACCGGCGTCGTGCGCGTCGAAAAGATGGTCGCGGTCCAGGACTGCGGCCTCGTGATCAACCTGAAGACCGCCGAGAGCCAGTGTTACGGCGCGCTCATCATGGGCATCAGCTACGCCCTCTACGAGGAAAAGATCATGGACCCGAGCACGGGACGCATGCTGAACCCCAACATGCAGTTCTACCGCCTCGCGGGCTACGGCGACATCCCGGAGCTCGTCGTGCACATGATGACGGGCAAGGGTTACGACGAGCGCGGCGTCATCGGCCTGGGCGAGCCGCCGGTCGTCTCTCCGGGCGCGGCGATATCGAACGCCGTCGCCAACGCCATCGGCGTCCGCGTCCCCGTGATTCCGCTCACGCCCGACCGGGTCCTGGCCGCACTCGAGCAGGCCCGGGAGAGGGGAGGTGCCTGATGCGACCGTTCGAGTATGCGAGTCCCCGCCAGAAAGAGCAGGCGGTCGCGCTCCTTGGCGAGAGCTGGGCCGACGCGCAGGTCCTCGCCGGAGGGACCGACCTCCTCGCGCTGATGAAAGACGACGTCGTCAGCCCGAAGCGGCTCGTCGACATCAAGTCGGTCGCCGGCATGAACACGGTCACGTTCAGCCCCGGAACCGGTTTGCGCGTCGGCGCGCTCGTCCGACTGCAGGATTTCGCGGACCATGCCGAGGTGCGCCGCCGCTACCCGATGCTGGCTCATGCCGCCGGCGACGCCGCCAGCCCGCAGATACGCAACATGGCGACTCTGGGCGGAAACCTCTGCCAGCGTCCCCGGTGCTGGTACTTCCGAAACGGGCTCGGCCTCGTGCCGAAGAGCGAAGGCGGCAAGTCGCCGGTCCTCGAAGGGGACAACCGGTATCACGCGATTCTCGGAAACGACGGCCCGGCGTACTTCGTCAGCCCCTCGAGCGTCGCCCCGGCGCTGATCGCGCTCGGCGCGCGCGCGCGCATCTTCGGGCCCGGCGGCGCGCGCGAGGTTCCGCTGGAGAAGTTCTTCCGGATCCCGCTGAGCGAGAGCGATCGCGAGCACGACCTGAAGCCCAACGAGATCGTCACGGAGATCGTCGTGCCGGCGCCGGCCGGTATGCGGACCGGTCATTACGAGGTCCGGCAGAGGGAAGACTTCGACTGGCCGCTCGCCACCGCTTCCGTCGCTCTCGCCTTGAACGGCGGCGCCGTGCGGTCCGCCAGGGTCGTGCTCGGTCACGTCGCTCCGGTGCCCTGGCTGTCCGAAGAGGCGGCGGTGGCACTCGCCGGAAAGACGATCGATGAGCGGACGGCGGAGGCCGCCGGAGTCGCGGCCCTCGCCAAAGCGAAGAGCCTCGGCCGCAACGAATACAAGATCCAGCTCGCCCGTGTCGCGATCAAGCGCGCGCTCCTCGCCGCGGCGAAGGCATGATCGCCGACCCGTTCGACACGAATCGCCCGGGCATTTGCCCGATGCTGCGGTGGAAGAACCAGTTCGTGCTCGTGGAGCGCGGGGTCGAGCCGGCCAGCCATGAAGGGCTCTTCTGGTGCCTGCAGACCCAGACCTGCATCGGCCCCGACGGCGGCATCGCCGAGCCGGAGCCTTGCAGCACGCGGTACCGTGAGTGCTACGGCGGAGTGGAATAAAGCGGACGATAAAATCCCTCTTTCGGTGAGGAGAGTCCCATGAAGAAGCTCGCGTTTTGCGTGATCCTGTTCTCCACCGTCGGCATCGCCGTCTCAACCGCCCAGCAGATCCAGGGCGATTACATCGAGACCCGGAGCGCCGACGTGTACACCGGCTCCTGCTTCGCCAACGGCGAGGTCGGGCTGGTCGGCAACGAGGCCATCCTCGGCTGGCGCGTCTCGAAAGGCTCCTGGAACGGAGTCTCGCTCGAGGGCAAGAGCGTGGTCGCCGCGGTAAAGGCCAGGGCGACGCTCGGCGACCCCTATGACGATCCCTACCCGGCCAGGGCCGTGGTCATCGTGGACGAGAGAGCCAGCGCCCCGCAGCGGACTGCCCTGCTGGCCTTCGCGAAACAGATGGGGGGACGCCTGCTGGAGAACGTGAACACCGTGATCGAGGCGCCGATCTCCTTCGACGTCGCGGACCACGCGTCCGGCCGACACGGGGCGGCGCTGCTCCGCGCGGGGCGCTTCGTGACCGTGCAAACCAGGTCCGTGAACGAGAACGACCACCTGTGCGGTAACGAGGAAACGTTCTATCCCCCGCTGACGAAGACCACGCACGCGATGCCCGCGGTCGCTCTGACGGACCGGTTCCAGGGCCCCGGCCTCGGCGAGACCTGGAACAGCCGCGACAAGCGGAGCGCGTTCGTCGGCACCTTCGCGCGCTGAGGACCGAAAGTAGCGGCGATCGCCGCTCTTTGCAACTTGCTGAATTACGGTTGCTTGCCGTAATTCCGGTTCTTGCCGAAATTCCATGCCCACTTGACAACGCGTAACCAATTTGTACAAAATGGCGTACATTTGGCTGTACAGAATGTGAAGGCATGGAATGACCTATGAACTCTCAATTACCCAGGCGCGCGCTGAGCTGACCAAGCTTCCGGAGCGGCTGGCGAAGAGTCCCGACACGATTAAGGTGACGCGCCAAGGGAAGGCCGTTCTCGCCGTTCTGCCCTGGGAACTCTACGAGTCAATCCTCGAAACGATGGAAGTGCTGGGCGACCGCGAGCTCCTGGATTCGCTTCGCCAGAGCGAGCAGGATATTCGGCGCGGTCGCACCGCCTCCCATGAGGAGGTCGGGCGGCGACTCGGGTTGGCCTGACGCCCTCGCGTACCCATCAAGTTCGCTGGACTGAAACCGCGACGGGCTTGCTAAAAGCCGTCGGCGACAAGCGCCATCGGAAGAAGATCTACGAAACGGCCGGCCGACTCTCGGCCAATTCGCTTCTGCAAGGAAAACCGCTCGCGGAGGATCTGATCGGATTTCGCGGTTTGCGCGCCGTGGGCCAGCGATATCGAATCATCTACTCCGTCGACCCCGACATCGTCCATGTCTGGGCCGTGGGGGGACTGCGACGAGAGGGCTCCCGCTCTGACATCTACGAACTCGCTCGACGACTACTTCGCCAGGGTCTTATTGGGCCGTCGCGTGGACGGGGGAAAAAGAAGTGACTACGAAGCCCGTCAGCCGACGGGCCGGGTAATCGCGCCCCTAGATACCGGCTTTCGTTTTCTGGTTGCGGGAGCAGGATTTAGCCGCGGGCGGACCCGCGGCTGTCTCTGATTGCGATGACTTTGAGCGGGCGGCCACGACGGCCGCCCCTACGGCACGCCGAGGCGATCCCAATCCCGCCGAAAAAGAAACGCCCGGAGTCTCCTCCCGGCGTCTTAGAAACTTGGTTGCGGGGGCAGGATTTGAACCTGCGACCTTTGGGTTATGAGCCCAACGAGCTACCAGGCTGCTCCACCCCGCGTCTGGAATGGCGCACCTTATCGAAGGCCTCGTTTGCCGTCAAGCCTCAGCGTAGTGGATCGGGAGCCGTCGGCAAAGGCGTGGGAACCGGCGTGGGAGCGCCTTTCTGCCGCGTGAGGCTTCCCTTGGGGTACAGCAGGACGAGCTCGTCGGAACGTACGAGATGCAGCTCTTCCCGGGCGAGCTTCTCCGCGGGGTAATCGTGGCGCGAGGCGGCCTGGACCGCTGAGCGCATCTCCTCGTTCTCCCGCTGGAGCTCCGCGATCTTCCGGTCGAGCTCCCTGACCTCCGCGCGCGCTTTCTTGAGCTCGAGCAGCCGCGGGTCGGTCACGAGCAGAAACGCGAGCACGAGCCCGGTCGCGGCGACCGACCAGAGGAACCAAGCCAGGGGGCGCGGACCGCGCGGCACCGCGGAGGGATCCTTCATGATGGAAACGCCGCCGTGCCCGCGAAGATCCCGGAGCCGGCGAGCTCCTCCTCGATCGTCAGGAGTCGGTTGTACTTGACCATGCGCTCCCCGCGGCTCGCCGAACCGGTCTTGATGAGGCCGGAATTGACCGCCACGGCCAGGTCCGCGATCGAGTCGTCGGTCGTCTCGCCGGACCGGTGCGAGATGACGGCGCGGTAGGCGCTGCTCTGGGCGAGGCGCACGGCCTCCAGAGTCTCCGTCACGGTGCCGACCTGGTTCAGCTTGATCAGGATGGCGTTGGCGATCCCGTTCTCGATGCCCTGCCCGAGGATCTCGGGATTGGTCACGAAGACGTCGTCCCCGACGAGCAGCACCTTCTCCCCGAGACGGCGCGTGATCGCGCTCCACCCCTCTCGGTCCCCCTCCGCCATCCCGTCCTCGATCGAGGCGATCGGGTAGTCCTTCACGAGCGCGGCCCAGTAGTCGACCATCTTTTCGGAGGAGAGCTTCAGACCCTCCCCTTCCAGGACATACTGCCGCTTGTCGTAGAACTCGGAGGCGGCGGGATCCAGCGCGATGACGACGTCCTCCCCCGCCTCGTACCCGGCGGCCCGGATCCCCGCCACGAGAAGGTCCAGCGCTTCGCGCGCGGAGCCGATGTCCGGAGCGAAGCCGCCCTCGTCGCCGACCCCCGTCGAGAGCCCTTTCTTGTTGAGGATTCCCTTCAGGGCATGAAAGACCTCGACACCCGCGCGCAGCCCCTCCGCGAAAGTCTCGAAGCCGATCGGGCAGACCATGAACTCCTGGTGATCGAGACGGTTGTCGGCGTGCGCGCCGCCGTTGATGAGGTTCATCATCGGGACGGGCAGCGTCCGCGCGCCCGAGCCGCCGAGGTAGCGGTAGAGCGGGAGATTCGACGCCTCCGCCGAGGCCCGCGCGACGGCGAGGGAGACGCCGAGGATGGCGTTGGCTCCGAGCCGCCCTTTGTTGGGCGTCCCGTCGAGCTCGATCAGGATCCGGTCGATGAGCGCCTGGTCCCGGGCGTCGGCGCCCTTGAGCTCCTCCGCGATCTCGCCGTTGACGTGCGAGACGGCCTTGCGCACGCCCTTCCCCCCGTACCGGCCCTTCTCGCCGTCCCGCAGCTCGAGCGCTTCTCTCTCCCCCGTCGACGCGCCGGACGGCACCCCGGCCCGTCCGGTCGCTCCTCCCGAAAGGAGGACCTCGACCTCGACGGTCGGATTCCCCCGGGAATCGAGGATCTCGCGGCCGAGGATGTCCTCGATCTGGAAGCTCAAGGGGAGAGCAGTTCCCGGCCGGCCTGGGCCAGCTCGGCGATGGCGTCTTCCGAGCGCGCTTCGACGTACACGCGGGCGAGAGGCTCCGTTCCGGACTCGCGAACCAGAATCCACGAACCGTCTTCCAAAATCAACTTCATTCCGTCCACGAGGTTCACGGACGCGACCCGGCGGCCGGCCAGCCGCTCGGGCGCAGACGAGCGGCGCCGCGCGAGCGCCTGACGCGCCTCCGGCGACAACTCGAGGTCCAGGCGGCGCGAGAAGAACGGCCCGATCTCCGAAGTCAGATCCTTCCAGAGCTCGTCGAGCGTCTTGCCCGTCGCGCCGACCATCTCGGCGACCAGGAGGTCCGCGAGGATCCCGTCCTTCTCCGGCACGTGCCCCTCGACCGTCAGGCCCGCGCTCTCCTCGGCGCCGAAGATGATCTCGCCGGCGATGAGCTTCTCCCCGATGTACTTGAAGCCGACGGGCGTCTCGTAGAGGGGCACCCCCGCGCGGCTCGCGATCGCGTCGAGGGCGTGGGTCGTCGCGACGCTGCGGGCGACGCCCCCCCGCCGGCCTTTGCGCCCGAGAAGATCCCGGAGGAGGAGCGCCAGGATCTCGTTGGGCAGGACGTACTGGCCGTCCGCGCCGCAGACCCCGAACCGGTCGGCATCGCCGTCGCAGGCGAGCCCCAACCGCGACCCGTGCCCGCGGACCTCCTCGCCCAGCCGGACGAGTTCCGCCGCGCCGCACTGGGGCGATTCGCCCCCGAACAGCGGGTCGCGCGCCGCGTTCAACCGGAGCACCTCGGCCGCGGCGCCCTCCAGAAACGCGTCGAGGAAGCCCACGGAAGTCCCGAAACGGAAATCGAGCGAAAAGTGCGGCCGGCCCCGCCCGACCGCTTCGCGGTCCACCTTCTCCGCCAGGTCGGCGAGGTAGGGCGGCGCGGGATCGAAGGTCGTAACCGGATCGGGCGGCGGCGCGGCCACATCCGCGCTGCCGGCGATCGCCTCCTCGATCCGGTGCGTGGTCTCGGGAAGGGCCGGGGCGCCCTCGCTCGTGGAGAATTTGATGCCGAGATAGCGGGGAGGATTGTGGCTGGCGGTGAAGTTGACGGCGCCGGCGGCGCTGCGGCGGCGGATCTCGAAGGCGAGGACCGGGGTCGGCACCGGCCGCGCGCTCATTTCGGAGGCGAAACCGGCGCGCATGAAGAGCCGGACGGCTTCCGCCGCGAACCGGTCGGCCAGGAACCGCGTGTCGTAGCCCACGAGAACGAGCTGCCCGGAGCGACCGTCTTCCTGCAGCACCTTCGCGATCGCGGCGATGACGCGGCGGGCATTGCCGAAGGTGAACTCTTCGGCCAGAACGGCCCGCCAGCCGGAGGTGCCGAAGGTGATCTTAGGGGTCAATCGTGCATTCCTGCACTTTTGGGCCGCAAAAATGCAATATGCACGATTGACCCCCAATGCATGCCGCGAGCAAGCTAACACGGAGCCTTCTCGCCGGCGCCGCGCTGCAGGCCGCGGCGCTCGGTTGCATCCGCGACGGTTCCTTCGGAGGTCGGCTCTCCGCCACGTCCCCGCCTGCCGGGGAGCTACGGATCGTCGCACCGGACCTGGCGGCACCACTCTCCGAGCGGATCCCCGATCTGACGTACCCCCACGATCCCGTCCGCGTGGCCGTCTTCGAGCGCATCAATCGCGATCGGATCGACGGGGGCTTGACGCCGGTCCTATGGGACGAGGGCGCGGCCCGGGTCGCCGACGCGTTCTGCGTCCGGCAGGTGCGCGAGCGCTCGCGCGGGCACTACCTCACCGACGGCGTCCCGCCGTACGCGCGCACCGGACTGGCGGGCGTCTTCGGCCTGCAGTCGGAGAACTCGTTCTCCTGGATCACGTCGGCGCTGGAGATCCGCGAGAAGCTCGAGGACCTCGCCCTGATCGGCCACGAGCAAATGGTGTCGGAGAAGCCGCCGCACGACGGCCACCGCCGGACGATCCTCGACCCGGACGCGACGCACGTCGGCGTGGGGTACGCGGCGGCAGACGGCCGGTTTCAGATGGCTCAGGAATTCCTGACGCGGCACCTCGAGCGACTGAGCCTCTCGCGGGCGGCGCACCTCCGGCATGTCGTCCGGCTGGAGGGGCGGACGGTCGAGCGGCGCAGGCTCCAGTTCGTCACCGTGTCCGTCGAGCCCCCGCCGCGTCCTCTCACGCGCGCCGAGGCGAGCTCCCGGTCGAGCTATTCCTATCCCCGCCCGAGCTTCGCCTACGTGCCGGAAGGCCGGCGGGCGATCGAGGTGGCGGGAGTCGGCACGCAACCGGCGATCCGGATGCGAGGCGACCGGGGGTTCTCCTTCACGCTCCTTCCCGATTCCCCGGGCCTCTGGACGGTCCTCTTCCACACGAGCTGGGCCGACGGCTCGGCCACGACTCCGGGAGGCCTCGCGGTCGTGCGGGTCGAGCGGGCGCCCCCCGCGGACGCCGCCACCCGATGATAACGGTCCTCATCGTCGCGCCCCCCCGCCCGGACCTCGCGGAGCTGGAAGTCCGGGATCCTTCCATCGAAATCCTCTTCGCGCGGGACGCGGAAGAGACGCTCGAGAAGCTCGGCCGGAACCGCCGGATCGACGCGGTACTCCTTCTCGAGAAAGACCCGCGGGCGACTGCCGAAGAGATCCTCCAGGACAATCCGGCTGCACCGCCGCTCTATGCACCGCTCCCGGGCGCCGGCGTCGCCGGTGTACGCCCCCTCGCACCGGCACCCCCCTGGGACCTGCTGTCCTGGATCCGGCGCGACCTTTCGGCCGCCTGAAAAGGCCGGGTGGCCCCGGCCGGCGTCGGTTAAGATGTCGGTCCGGCGTCTTACCGGACGCGGAAGAAAAGATGAACACGGATGCCCCCGCTTCGGGCGCCGAGCGGCGTCAAATGCGGCATCCATGAGGGTTAGGGGGCGCGATGGCTGGCTGCGGAGGCTGCTCGGCTGGAGGCAACTCGTTCAATCCCGGCGGGCACTACATCGGGATCCGAATCAACGAAAACGAGGACGGGCGGGTCGTCTTTTGCGAGACGCTCGGGCAGACCGTCGAGAAGGGTCAGCGGGTCATCGTCGAGGGGGACATCGGGCTCGAGTACGGCCAGGTCGTCAGCCTCCGCCCCATGATCCTCAAGCAATGCCAGCTGCGTGACGCGCGGAGGCTCGTCCGGATCGCCAACGACGGCGACCGGGTCAGCTACGACGCCAAGCTGGACCGCGAAACACGCTTCTTCGCCGAGGTAGCCGACGAGGCAGCCGAGAAGCGGCTCCCCATGAAGCTCATCCGGACGGAGGAGAGCTTCGACGGCCGCAAGATCACCGTCTATTACACCTCCGAGAGCCGGGTGGATTACAGAAAGCTCGTGGCGGACCTGGCGCTGCGCCACCCCGTCCGCATCGAAATGCGGCAAGTCGGCCCGCGGGACGAGACGAAGATGCGCGGCGGCCTCGGGCCATGCGGTCTCACGCTCTGCTGTTCGACGTTTCTGAAGTCCTTTCACCCGGTCACGATCAAGATGGCCAAGAGCCAGAACCTCTCCCTGAACCCTTCGAAGATCTCGGGGATGTGCGGCCGGCTGATGTGCTGCCTGGCGTACGAGGACGAGGGGACGGCGAAAACGGCCTGAGCCTCCCGCGCGCGCCGACGATCTCTCTTAAGCCACGACTTAAGAAACACTTAACGACACGCGCGAGCCTCGGGTACCCGTTGGCAAAGTTGTTGCTCCGGGGGAGGAAAGGGTTCAGAATTTCCCCAAACTTTCCCTGGTTTTAGATGCCAGGAGTCCCGCCCATATTTTTCGGGGACCCGAAAGAGAAGAGCCGTGGCGAATCGCAACACGTCAGGGGGCGCGTACCGCTCGGAGGACGAGACCCCCACCAACAGAAAACTCATCCGCCCGAACCTGGCGGAGCTGGGAGACCGCTACCCGACACGCAGCTTCCAGCAGCGCAAGCAGGTCCCGCCGGAGCAGACCAACGCCGAGAGCTACTACTACCTCAAGCAGATGGCTGCGAAGACCCCGATGGTCGTCGTGTTGACCGACGGCGAGGAGATTCGCGGCTGGATCGAGTGGTACGACAAGGCCTGTCTGAAGGTGAACCGCGAGCGGGGGCCGAATCTCCTCATCCCGAAAGCCTCGATCAAGTACCTGTACAAGCAGGCGGAGGAAGAGGGGATACGAGGGGGCAACCGGTAGGCTCAGGCGACCGCAAAGTCGCGCCGCCCTGACGCATCGTCCAGCCTCAGTCGCCCAGAAGGAGAATGTCCTGTCCCGCCGGTGAATCTCCATCCCCCGGGAGGAATCCAGGACAGAGCCATTGGATCCGAAGCCGGGCTCCCGCGACGAGCTCAGCGAAATACTCCTTTTCGTATGCGACCCCCGACTCGGGGTTGAGCGTAGAACGCCAACGAACGCGCCGGGACGCGTCGCCGTGCGGGAAGGCGCGGGATCTTCCGCTGCCGGTTCTGCTCGTCTTTTCGAAGAGAAAAGCGGTAATGAGTACCGCGCGCCCTGGACGAAGAACCCGCCGATCTCCTTCAGGTAGCGCCGCGCGCCCGGCGGCATGAGATGGGTGAAAACCGACTTGGCCAGTACGAAGTCTGCTCCGCCCTCCCTCATGGGGAACCGAAAGCGCTCTACCGGGACGCCTTTTCGCGTTCCGTAGGCAGAAAAGACCCGCGCGAGTCACCGCGGGTCGGGCCCGTAACGCCCCTGACACCACCGCAGGGCGTTGGGATTGACGTCGAAGCCGACGTAGCCGGCGCCGGCGCCCGCCCGAGAGAGCAGACCGGGCACCCTCACTCCTGTACCGCAACCGATGTCGAGCACCTGGTCCCCAGGTTGAACCAGACGGAGCTGATCGATCAGGTCCAACATGTCCGCGGCGGAGGTCTCATAGGCTGACAACGGACCGGTGTGCCGTCTCAACCACTGCGGGGGCAGGTCCGGTCGGTTCCGAAGAACGCGCCCCAGGCGATCGACCGGCTCAGCCAACCTGAGGAAACCCTCCCGGGCGAGGCGGCCCAGTCGATACACAGCCCTCGAGAGATGCCCCGCCGCGGCAGACGTATCGGAAAGCGCCGTCTGCTCGAGCGTTACCGAGCGCCCCTCCCCGAAAGCACCGCGGGGACGGTCTTAAGCAGGATTTTCAGGTCCAGCAGAGGGGTCCAGGTGTCGATGTACTTGAGGTCCAGGGCCATCCAGCGGTCGAAATCCAGGTCGTTGCGCCCCGAGATCTGCCAGAGGCAGGTGATGCCGGGGTTCATGGAGAGCCGGCGGCGCTGCCAGGGCTCGTAGCGCGAGACCTCTTCCGGCAGGGGGGGCCGCGGCCCGACGAGGCTCATGTCTCCGACGATGACGTTGATGAGCTGGGGCAGCTCGTCCACCGAGAGCCTGCGCAGCCAGCGCCCGACCGGAGTGGAACGGGGATCCCGGGAGACCTTGAAAACGGGACCGGTCATCTCGTTCAGGTGCGAGATCTCGGAAAGGCGCTCCTCGGCCCCCGCTTCCATAGTCCGGAACTTGAGGAGGGTGAAGTGCCGGCCGTTCAGGCCGCACCGCACCTGACGGAAGAAGATCGGACCGGGCGAGGAAAGCTTGATCGCCAGCGCGGCGATGATCTGGATCGGCAGCGTCAGCAGGAAAAGCCCGAGGGAGAGCGTCAGGTCGATCGCGCGCTTCACCACGAGCTGCATCGGGTTGGACGGCGTCGTCGTGAAAGAGAGCAGGGGGATGCCGTCGAGCTCTTCGAGCACGGGCCGCGCGAGGACGTGCGGGAAGATGTCGAGGGAGACGTGGGCGCGCACGCCGTGCCGTTCCGCGACGAGAAGCGCTTCCTCGTACTCCCCGAGCTTCCCCTTCTCGATGACGAAAATCAGCTCGTCCACGACCTCGCGCATCAGCGTCGGCTCGAGGTCCGTGATCCTGCCCAGGCAGGGCCAGCGGTTGGACCGGCGGATCTCCCCGCCGTTGTCATCGTCGAGATAACCCACGACGTGGAAGCCCCAGTGGGGATGTGCTTCGAGAAAGTCCGCGAGCTTCGTCGCCTTGGGTCCCGTGCCGACGAGGAGCACGGTGCGGAAGTTGTAGCCGCGGCTGCGCACCCAGCGCGAGAGGAGGCGCAACGCGACTTTCTCGGAGGTCAGGATCGTGAAGTTGACGATGCCGAATACGACGAGGAACCAGCGGCTGACGAAGTCGAGCCGCAGCCCGTACACGAAGAGTGCGAGGATCGCCGTTCCCCCAAACGCCACCTTCATCGCCGACCAGATCTCCTCTCCGAGGGGCAACGTCCGGTGGCTCCGGTAGAAGCCGGCGCCGTAGAGGAGGAGGCCCCAGATCGGCAGGATCACGGGGATCAGGGCCAGGTAACGCTCGAGCGGGAAGAGGGGCGAAGGGAAAATGGAGGGGAGAACGAACGTGAGGATCCCGTGGCGGATGAAGTACGCCACGGGAACGGACAGGGCTGTCAGGGCGAGGTCCCCGATCAGCACCCCGAGAGCAATCGCACGCGCTTTCTGTTTGAGCACCGAATCACGCCGGACCGTCAGGCCCGTAAACCCGCGGGATGTTATGGGATGCGGGGCTTGCCTTCAAGAAGGGCTTCGTAACGGTTGGTGACGTCATCCCAGCGATAGCGCTCGTTTGCCCGGCTGCGTGCCCGCTCTTTCCATACGGAGTAGCCCTCCGGAGCATTTAGGACCTCGGTCAAGAGGCGCGTGAGGGTCTCCGGCCGTTTGGCGTCGAAATGCAGGCCGGCCCCGCCGGCCACCTCATCGTTCTCGGGCGACCGGTTGTAGCAGACGATCCGGCCATAGCCCATCGCCTCGACCAGCGCCGGATGGGTTCCCCCGATCTCGGTGGCCTGGATGTACACGCCCGCGTTGGCCAGGAGCTGTCGGTAACCCTCCCCGTACAAGGCCCCCAGGAAGAGCACGCGGCGGTCGGCATGCTGTTTCACGCGCGCGACGTAATCTGCGGAGTAAGGCGCGTCTCCGACCATGACGAGCGGGGTCTTTCCCGGGACGCCGCGATAGGCGCTCACGACGGCATCGGCGTTGTTCTCCGGCTCCATCCGCGAGACATAGAGGACGTACTGTTCCGGCTGGAGTCCGAGCCGCTTCAGCACCCCCGCGCCCGTGGGTCTGGGGAGGTCGGCTCCATACGGGATGAAGACCGATTCGAAACCGTAGCGGTTCCGGTAGTAGTTGCGGATCACCTCGGCGTCCGACACGACGGCGTCGGGTATCCGCGTCGAGAGCTTCTCCGATACGCCGTATGCCCAGCGGCCGATGGCGCTCCACTTGCGCCGGTTCCGCTCGAGGCCGTCCACGTTCAGGACGACGCGCGTGCTGCTCCGCAGCCTCGGAAGCCAGCAGAAAACGGCGTTGATCGCGTTGCAGACGAGGACCGCGTCATAGCGCGCGAAGGCCGCGTCCACCGACGAGAGGAGGCCGTGGACGACGGTGTCGAGGTACTTGGTCGCGATCGTCGGAAGAACCTTGATCCGGACGCCCCGGTAGCTCGTCGTCCCCGGTTCCGCGTATTGCTTGCGCGTGTAGACGGTGACGTCGTGCCCTCGCGCCGCGAGCCGGGCCGAAAGCTCCTCGGCGAGCGTTTCGAAACCGCCGTACCGGGCGGGTATCCCCCGCGTCCCGAGGATCGCGAGACGCATGGGGGGAAGCTATCAGGATGACGGGCGTTTCCGCCGCCGCCTCACGAGTCGCTGAATCTCCCGCCGCTTCGCCCAGAGCCTCTTCCGGTTGCGCCAGAGCCAGCCGAAGGCCGGGAGCGAGCTCCTTTCGACGGTCAGGCAGGCGCCGAGCACGACGAGGTCTCGGGCGAGAGTCGGCACGAGCGTGACCAAAAACTCCCCGGCCGACTGGTTGTTGACCCGCAAGAGAAACCGGTTCTTTACGCTGTGCCGGTTCACGTCCGGGGACATCCGCCCGCGCCGCGAGGGGAGGTTGCGCCGCCGGTGGTAGGCAACCGCCCGGGGCAGGTAGAGGCACTTCCATCCGAGTTTGCGGAGCCTCCAGGCGAGGTCTGCGTCCTCGCGGTAGAGAAAGAAGTCCGAATCGAAGAACCCGGTCGAAATCTTCGCGCTCTCCAGGGCGGCCCGCCGGTAGAAGCCCGCGGCGCCGCTCGCTCCGAAGACGAGCTCCTCGGCAAGGTACCGCCCATCGGCCGGCTGCTGGGAGCCCCGGTCGAAGTGGCGGCACGAGGCGGTGAAGTAGATCCCCGTCGAGTCGAGCAACGAGGTCGCCGCCAGGTCCTCCCCCTCTGCGCGATAGATCCGTCCGGAGGCCGATCCGACCTCCGGGCTCCGATTCAGCCTCTCCGCGAGGACCTCGCAGAAATCCGCCTCGAGGCGGCAGTCGGGATTCAGCGCGAGCACGTACCGGCCCGACGTCGCTTCGATCCCGGCGTTCATCGCGGCGGCGAAGCCGAGGTTGGAGGGGAGCGCGATCAGGCGCAGCCGCGGAGCGTAGCCGCGAGCGATCTCGCGCGATCGGTCCGTCGAGGCGTTGTCCACGACGACCGTCTCCGTCGAAACCCCCTTCTGCCCGAGGGCAGACTCGATCGAGAAGGGGAGGTCCGCGGCGTCCCCGTGCGAGACGATGACGATGGAGACATCAGGCATCGGGAAGCGGAAGTCGGGAGTCGGGACTCGGGAATCGGCTCGACGCCATCTCGAGGACGGCCAGATACCCGCGCGCCGCTTCGTCCTTCGGGTGCGGGACCCGCCGTCGGAAAGGAAGGGCCGCCAGCCGCATCAGCATCCCGGCGGTCAGCAGGAGCCGGTACGCGAGCCACGCCGGCGCCGGGTAATGCAGGCGGCGGTAGAGCAGGGCGTTGCGGTAGTACATCGGAAGGAAGCGGTCGTATCCCAGGCGCCGCGAGGAGGCGCCCCCGCGATGGCGGAAGCGCGCCCCGGGAAAGTAGAGGATCGCGCCGCGTCGCGACAGCCGCGCGCAGAGGTCCACGTCCTCGAACCATGCCGGCACGTAACGCTCGTCGAAGCCGCCGACCGCCGCGAAGGCGTCGGATCGGATCGCCAGAGCCGCGCCGGCCGCCTGCTCCACGGCGATCGGCCTCTCGCGGTCGCTGTCGGCATACCGCGTGCGCCGTCTCGCGGGGTTGTTCGGGAAGAGGTGATCGATCAGGAGCAGCTCCGCCGCGTCTCCGGCGAGCGTCGGAAGCCTTCGGAGCTGAAAGGTGAACTGGTCCTCCCGGCCGGGGCCCGCGAGCTCGTTCCCGCCGGCGTCCTTCGCGCGCGGCTCGACGCCGTCGTCGAGGAGCCTCGGAGCGACCGCGACGACGCCGGCGTTCCCGAACGCTTCCGCCAGGCCGGTGAAAGGGTCCCCTTCCGCCCGGGTGTCGGGATTGAGGAAGAGCAGGACGTCGCCGGTGGCAGCCGCCGCCGCCTGGTTTCCGGCCGGCCCGAGACCGCGATTCTCGCGGTTGGTGATGACCACGGCGCCCGGCCACAGCGCCTCGAGCGCGTCGGCGCGCACCGCGCCCCCGTTCTCGACGACCACGAGAGACGCCGCCGGCCCCCCCGGCGGCATGCGCCGGCGCGCCGCAGCGAGAGAGGCCACGGCCGCTTCGGTCTCCCCGGCGTCGTGCCAGGAAACGAGGATGGCCGTGATCTCGCGGACCCGCGCCGCCCCTCCGGCGAGTCGGGACGGGGCGGGGTGGCTGTCCGCCGTCAACGCCCCGGCTTCAACGGTCCTCCACGGGAACCGGTGAAGGCCAGACCCTTAATCGGGACGATTCCTGCCGGTGGCGCCGTTGCTCGGAGAGGATCCTCGGCCAGACCGAAACGAGCAGCAGGATCCCTCTCCATCCGAGCTGTCGCGCGTGGGCCAGGTCGGCGCGCAAGATCGAGCCGAAGCTCCGGCGAAGCAGGGTCTCGTCGAAGTTGCGGTAGAGCGTGCGCCACCGGTTGCGGGAGATCCAGATCGCCCGCTTGAGCGGGGTCCGCCGGCCGGTGCGCGACCCCTCGTGGCGGGCGACGGCGGCCGGATCGCAGACGAAGCGCCACCCTTTCCGAGCCAACCGGAGCGAGAGGTCCGCGTCCTCGTAGTACGCGAAGAAGGCGGGGTCGAAGACCTCGCCGTGCGATGCCACGCTGTCGAGCGCTTCCCGGCGAAACAGCGCCGCCGTCGCGGAGACGCCGGCCACCTCGAACGCCGAATGCGTCACCGCCGCCGTCTCGCGCTCTCCCAGGACGGGCAGCGCCTCCCCGCGGGGGCTCCAGAAGATCCCCGCCGAATCGACCCGCGAGCCGTCCCTCGTCAGGACGAGGCCCTGCGCCCCGGCCAAGCGGTCATCGAGGGCCAGGCGAGCCGCGAGCCGGCAGACGTAATCCGCGGCGAGGACCGCGTCGTTGTTCAACAGGAGAACGAACGGCGAACGCGTCCGCGCGATCCCTTCGTTCGCGGCGCCCGCGAATCCCAGGTTCCGCGAGAACGCGATGACCCGGGCTTCCGGAGCTTCGCGAGCCAGGCGCTCGCGCTCCGGCGCCGCGGAGGCGTTGTCCACGACGATGATCGAGAGGTCGATCTCCACCTGGGCGCGCACTGACCGGATCGCCGCGAAAAGCGAATCTCCGCCGTCGCGGTTGACCACGATGCAGGCGACTTCCGGCAGATTCTGGGTCATTTCGAAGCGCGCGTTTGCGGCGGACGCGTTGTTGACTCCCCTTCGCGCGCGATATCAAATCGCGCTTTTCATGCTAGCACGCGATTTCCTGCGCGAGAACGTCGAGCGGTTGCGGCGCGACTATCCGGAGCGCTTCGGAGAGACGGGGCTGGACCGGTTCGTCGAGCTCGATCGGCGCCGGCGCGACGCCATCACGCGCCTCGAAGAGAAGCGGCGCCGCCGCAACGAGCTCACCTCGGTCCGCGGCAAGCCGTCGCCGGAAGTCATGGAGGAGATGAAGGGGCTCAAGGAGGAAATCCGCCTTCTCGAGGCGGAGAGCGATCGCGACGACGCGGAGCTGTCCGAAGTCGAGCAGCGGATCCCCAACGCCCCCCAGCCCTCCGTGCCGCGCGGGCGGGACGAGAGCGCCAACCGCGTGGAGCGCGCATGGGGGGAGCCGCGGACGTTCGACTTTCCCGCCGCGCCGCACTGGGACCTCGGCCCGGCGCTCGGAATCCTGGACTTCGAGCGCGGGGTCAAGCTCGCCGGGGCGCGGTTCACCGTGCTCAGAGGCGCCGGGGCGCGTCTCGAGCGCGCGCTGCTCAACTTCATGCTGGACCTCCACGCCGGCGAGCACGGCTACACCGAGGTCTGGCCCCCCGTTCTCGCCAACGCCCGGTCGCTCTTCGGGACCGGTCAGCTTCCGAAACTCGAAGCCGATCTCTTCCGCACGACCGACGGCCTCTACCTCATCCCGACGGGAGAAGTCCCGTTGACGAACCTCCACCGCGACGAGATCCTCCGCGCCGAAGACCTTCCGATCCGGTACGCGGCGTACACGGCGTGTTTTCGGGCGGAGGCCGGGGCCGCGGGCCGCGACACGCGCGGGATGATCCGGCAGCACGAGTTCGACAAGGTCGAGATCGTCATGTTCACGCCTCCCGAGGACTCCGCGGCGGCCCTCGAAACCCTCACGGGCCACGCCGAGGAGGTCCTGCGCCGCCTCGAGCTGCACTACCGCGTCGTTTCGCTCTCCACGGGGGATCTGGGTTTCGCCGCTGCGAAGACCTACGACCTCGAGGTGTGGCTGCCGGGCCAGCAGGTCTGGAAGGAGATCTCTTCCTGCTCGAACTTCGAGTCCTTCCAGGCGCGCCGGGCGGGCATCCGCTTCCGCCGGGCGGAAGGAGAGAAGCCCGAGCTCGTCCACACGCTCAACGGATCGGCGCTCCCGGCGGGACGGACGCTCGTCGCGATCCTGGAGAACTACCAGCGCGCCGACGGATCCGTGGAGATTCCCGCCGCGCTGCGCCCTTACATGGGCGAAATGGCCGAGATCCGGCCGGGAGGAACCGCCTCGGCAACCTAAGGGATTTCTAAACGTAAACCCTTACTGGCCAAAGATTTGCTGGAACCGAGGCCGTCACAGGTTCTAGACGCTGGCGCCGGGGTGCTCTCGGGACTAAGTGGAAAGGGGATTCTTCATGGCCTCGGTTACTCGATCCTCGCGCGCCCGTTTCCGGCGGAGGCGCGCACGCGGAAACTGGCCTCTCGCCGCCGGACTCACCGCTGCCGCGAGCGCCCTGATCCTCGTGGCCGGCTCGCTCGGGCGGGCGCAGGCGCAGACCTCCGGACCGACGGTGCACCATCCCGACCTCGCGGTGCGCACCGTCGTCGCCGGCCTGGATCAGCCGATCACGATGGCGTTCCTCGGCGACGGCGATTTCCTGGTGCTGGAGAAAGCCACCGGCAAAGTCCAGCGGATCGTAGACGGCGCGCTCCACAGCACGGTATTGGACCTCGCGGTCAACTTCGGCTCCGAAAGGGGGCTTCTTGGCACGGCCCTCGTCGCGATCCCGGCCACGACTTCGCGGATCGCGGCGGACGGACGTTCAAAGGAGACCTCGATGGCTGGCACGAGTTGCCGGCCGTCGTGACGACCGGCACGGGAGAGATGGAGGCGCGGCTCAACAACGCGGCGACGGCTCTGGACTACACGCTGAGCTATGAGGACCTCGAGGGCGCCGACACCTTCTTCGCGCACATCCACCTGGGCCAGGAGGACGTCAACGGCGGCGTGATCGCGTTCCTGTGCGGCGGGGGCGGGAAGGATCCGTGCCCGGACGTCTCGGGAACCGTCACCGAATCGATCACCGCCGCCGACGTGATCGGCCCGGCCGGGCAGGGGATCGCGGCCGGCGAGTTCGGCGACCTGCTCGGAGCCCTCCGGCGGGGCGCGGTGTACGCCAACGTGCACACCGACAAGCATCCGAGCGGCGAGATCCGCGGGCAACTGAAGTAGCCGTCTCGGCCCGCTCTCCCGGAGCCGCCTTCCGGGAGAGCGGCCGCTTTCAGCGGATGCGGGATGGCTCCGCCGAAGCGGCGGGCACCAGGGCGCCGGCGGAGACGACCAGCCGCATCGCTTCTTCCGGTGTCATTTCCAGGTAAGTCACCCGTTCCTGCGGAACGAGCAGCAGGTACCCGGTCACCGGATTGACTGCCTTGGGGATGTACACGCTGCAGAGGCGCTGACCCACGCGCGCGCCCGCTTCGCCGGGGTCCGTCGAGGTGACGAACCCGATCGCGTAGGAGCCCCCCACCGGATACTCGACGACCGCGACCCGCCGGAAGGAGCCTTCCCGCGGCGGACCGAGGAAGAGCTCGGCGATCTGCCGCAGCGTCGTGTAGATCTTGTTGATCAGCGGAACGCGATTCATCACGCGGTCCCAGATCGAGAAGAGGCGGCGTCCGAGCAGGTTGGTCGCGAGCCATCCGAGGAGCAGGAGCAGGACGTTCAAGAGGACGAAGCCCAGGCCCGGAACGGAGATCCCGCGCGCGCGCAGCCAGCGCCCCAGGATGTCGTCGAAGAAAAGGAAGAGCCTCCAGACGACCCAAAGCGTCAGCGCCGTCGGCGCGAGGACGAGGAGGCCCGCGAGGTAATAGCGGCGGAGGCGCGCCCAGACTCCCGGGCTCATGGCGCGATGGTAACGAAACCTACGGAAAGAAACGCGAAACGACGATCGAGAAGGTGGGCTTCTGCCGGAAAGACTCCTCCGAGAGGCTCTCAGAGAAGGCTTCGAGATAGATGCCGGGCGAAACGCGGAGGGCCGGAGCGATGAGGAAGGACCCGTTGAGAAAGACTCCTCCGTGGTGGAACCCGGTCCCCTCATCCACCTCTCCATTCCACCGTCCTATGGACTGATACTGGCCTGCAAACTGAACGGACAACCCGGTCGTCCCGACCGAGACGTTCGGGCCGAGAGACCAGCGCAAGGTAACCGGCGCTTTGAAGCCGTGACGGTTTTCGTAGAGTGGGATACGGGCATCGCCGGCGGCGCTGATCTGGACGCGGCCCAGCAAATAGGACCACTGGATCGCCAGACGCGGATCGACTGTACCGCTGCCGAACTGGATGTGTTGGTGTCTCAATCCTCGCCTGCCGAGCTCTATCGGGTCGGCCTCGGTTTGACCGAGGGGGATCGTCAAGCCGGCGCCGATCAGCCATCCGGGAGCAAGCGTGTAAGTCGCCAGAAGCTCCGCGTCACTGAGCCCCCGCAAGACTTCCGTGCGGTGATGGATGTCTCCGTACGGCGGCTCGTATGAATCGCCCTCCAGTGTCCGATACTCGATCTCCATGTCCTTCACGTCGTACGGCAGACGGCCGGAGAGAGTCAATCGTTCGTTGACGCCATGGCTCACGATGAGGTCGCCGTGGAAGAGTCCCAGCCGCGCGCGATGCTCGTGGTCCGGGATCGCGAACTCGGAGCACTCGGGCGCGACGTCCGGACAGGAGGCGACATGGGAGGTCTCGAACGTCCCGTAAGCGAGCGAGAGGGCAGCGCGCCACATCCCGGGAGGCAAGAGCTGTTGCGCGGCCTCTCCGCCGGAGAGGTTGGGATTGGCTCAGGCCGGTCAGGCGTAGGCGGCGGGGGCGACCGCCAGCATCAAGAGCAGGAACGCGAAAGCCGGGCGGATCAGGAGGCGGCTCATCTTCAGCCGCGCGCCTTGGCCTTCTCGATCAACTCGAGCAGCTTGTCCCAGCTTCCTCCCGTGACCGCGCCGACGAACCTCCCGGAAGCGTCGTAAACGCGGACGTAAGGCAAGGCGCCAAGCCGAAACTCCGCCGTCGCCTGGCGAGCTGCGGCGTTGTCCCATTTCCCGACATCGATCCGGCGCACGGCAACCTTGGAATTCGCTCGGACCAGGTGCTGCAGGCGTGCGTCCTGGAATTTACAAGGGCTGCACCACTCGGCCCAGTAATCCAGCACGGTCACCTTCCCCGCGGCCAGGACCCCCTTCACGTCCACCTTCTGCTTTCCGTCGTACGAAACGATGTCGAGCGTCCTGACAACTTCATCGGGGAGCGGCTTGAGATCTTTTTGCTCTTCGCCGGGAAAGACCGCCTCGTATCCGATGGCGTCCAGCGCGGTCTTGATCCTCCCCTTGTCGAACCCTTCGGAAACTTCGACAGTGGCTACGCCGGCCTTCCAGTCGAGCTTCGCGTCCCGCACTCCCCGGACACTGTTGAGCGCTTTCAGGATGGGCGGCGCGCATTCCTTGCAATCGACCCCGAGGACGGTAAACCGGAAGGTCTCCTCCGCGAGCGCGGCGACAGGAGAAGCGATCAAGCCGATAGAAAGAAGGATTCCCAGTCTCTGATTTCTCGAGCGCAAGTCCACCTCCAAATCCTTGAACAACCGTTGGCCGTGAAATATGGCGGAGAGGGCCGGATTCGAACCGGCGGTAGGGTTATTAGCCCTACGGCGGTTTAGCAA
>JBHENW010000025.1:0-29629 GCA_046261875.1 Thermoanaerobaculia bacterium
GCGCTACGAGAAGAAGGTCCGTCTCTCGAAAGACGGCGAGGAGATCAGCCTCTACGGAAGGGCTCTCGCGTGAGGCCCCGCCGGCGCCGGGCGGCCGCGATCGCGGCAGGGATGACGCCCTGCTGCTCGGAGGGTTCGTCGGCGAGGTGATCGAGAAGGCGCGTCGCGGCTTTGCGGTGCAGATCCTTCCGGCCGCGACCTGGATCGGCGGAGCGCTCCTCTATCTCTGGCGGTCCTTCACCCTCGCTTTCCCGCGGAAAGGCCGGGCGGCGGCGTGACGGCTGCGGGGGCGCTCGCGACGCAGGTGCGGATGCACGTGTTCACGCGGGCTGCCGACACAGGGCGCGTCCCGCAGCCGGCCGAGATCGCGGAAGCCCTGGGCCGGCCGGAGCCCGAGATCGGCGAGGCCCTCCGGCGCCTCGCCGTGGAAAGAGTCCTCATCCTCGCGCCCAACGACGGCCAGATCTGGGCGGCGAACCCCTTTTGCGCCGTGCCTTCGGGATTCCGGGTGGAGGCGGGCGGCGCGGCGTACTGGGGGATCTGCATCTGGGACTCCCTGGGGATCCCGGCGGCCCTCGGAAAGGACGCGGTCATCCAGGCGCCGTGCGGGGACTGCGGCGATTCGATGCGGCTCGAGGTTCGCGGCGGGCGCCTCACCCGGAGCGAAGGGGTCCTGCACTTCGCCGTGCCGGCGCGGCGCTGGTGGGACAACATCGCCTTCACGTGAACGACCATGCTGCACTTCCGTGACGAAGCGCACATCGACCGCTGGCTCGCGACGCGCGACCTTCCGCGCGGCGGCGTCCTGACACCGGAGCAGGGCTGGCGACTCGCGTACGGGTGGTTCAAAGACAAGCTGAAGCCGGACTGGCGCCGGCACACGCCGGAGGAGGCGGAGGCGCTCCTGCAAGAGATCGGACTCACCGGCGACTTCTGGCGCCTGCGGTAGTGCGACGGGTGGCGGATTTGGTCGTGTGTTTCGCGACGGAGATCGAGGGGGAAGGGCTCCCGACCGCGGTCGCGGGGCGGTCGCTCACCCTGCTGCGCACGGGAGTCGGCCCGGTCAACGCGGCCGCCGCGCTGACGCGTTGCCTCGCGGAGCACCCGGCGCGCGCGGTCGTCGCCTGCGGAGTCGGCGGCGCGTATCCGGGGTCGGGGCTCGCCGTCGGGGAAGTCCTCTGCGCGGAGAGCGAGACGTACGGCGATCTCGGCGCGGAGACCCCCGAGGGATTTCTCGGCTTGCAGGCGCTCGGCTTTCCGCTGATCGAAGGGCCGCCGCCGGTCTTCGACGTGCTGCCGCTCGATCTCTTTCCGGCGCCGCGCCGGGCCCGCTTCGTGACGTGCGCGACGGTGACGGGCACCGACCGGAGGGCGGCGGAGATCTCCGCGCGCACGGGCGGCGCCGTCGAGTCGATGGAAGGCGCCGCGGTCGTCCACGCCGCCCGGATGATGGGCGTGCGGGTCGGAGAAGTGCGCGGAATCTCCAACGTGGCCGGCGACCGCGACCGGTCGCGCTGGCGGATCCGCGAGGCGGCCGCTGCCGCCCGGGCGGCCCTCGTGTCGTGGGTCGAGGCCGGGGGATGCTGAGCCTCGCCATCTCGCCGTGCCCCAACGACACGTTCGTCTTCTGCGCGATGGCGGACCGCTACCGGCTCACCCTCGATGACGTCGAGGCGCTGAACCGGCGCGCCGAGCGCGGGGAGTTCGACCTCACCAAGATCTCCGTGGCGGCGTACGGCCGCGTGCGCGAGCGGTACGCGCTGCTGCGCGCCGGAGGCGCCGCGGGGTTCGGGGTGGGCCCGCTGCTCGTCGCCGCCTCACCCCGGCCGCCGGGCGGGCGAATCGCCATACCCGGCGAGCGGACGACTGCGGCTCTCCTGCTGCGGCTGCTCGGCGATTTCGAGACCGTTCCGATGCGGTTCGACCGGATCGAGGACGCGGTCCTCGCCGGAGAGGCGGATTGCGGCGTGCTCATCCACGAAGGGCGATTCACGTACGAGCGCAAGGGGCTCGTCCGTCTCGCCGACCTCGGGGAGGTCTGGGAGGAGCGCATGGGATGCCCCCTTCCGCTCGGCGCGGTCGCGATCCGGCGTGAGCTCGGCGCCGAGGCGGCCCGGAGAGCGGACGAGGAGATTCGAGACAGCCTGCTCCAGGCCCGGTCCCGGCCCGAAGAGTGCGCGGATTTCGTCCGAAAGCACGCCCGGGAAATGGACCTGGAAGTCATCCGTCGCCACATCGCTCTCTACGTCAACGACTACACCTTCCCGCTCGACGCGCACGCCGTCGAACGGCTCGTCTCGCTCGGCGAGGCGCAAGGCCTCTACGAGCCGTCGGGGCAGCCGCTCTTCGCCTATCCGCCGCAGGACTGAATGCCCGTATCGGCGACGTCTTCAACGACGCGGCGCAGCCGATGCTCGAGCTCATCCCCCGAACTGGCCTCCGCCGACGCGCTGCAGGCCCTCGCGTAAAGCGGGAGGGGCTGAGACCGGGCGGTATGCTCCGGCAATGCTGCCCGATTCGGTCGCCTTACGGGTGGATCGGCTCGACCGGCGCATTTCGGCGGCCATGCGGCGATGGAGCCTGTCCGCCCTCCGGGTCTCGCTCGCCGTCATCTTCGTCTGGTTCGGGATCCTCAAGCCGCTCGGCATCTCGGCCGCGGCCCCTCTCGTCCGCGCGATGGTCGAATGGCTGCCGTTTTTCTCCGCCGGCACGTGGGTCTCGATCATCGGCTGGTGGGAAGTGTCGATCGGCCTGACCTTCCTGTGGCAGCGGACGGCGCGGATCGCCATCGCGCTCCTGGCGATCCAGATGGCCGGGACGTTTCTTCCCCTGGTGATTCTTCCGGAGATGACCTTTCAGGCGGGGCGGTTTCCTTACGCGCCGACGATGGAAGGCCAGTACATCGTCAAGAACCTCTTGATCATTTCGGCGGCGCTCGTCATCGGCGGCAGCGTCCGGCGGCGGGATCCGGGGAAGCCGCCGGAGGGCGCATGCGAAGTGACAGCCGGTTGAGTCCGTTCGTGGCGACGACCGACCCGGTCCGCGCGCGGGAGTTCTACGGGGAAAAGCTCGGGTTGAAGTTCCTCGGCGACGCGGCTTCGCGCTCCTGTTCGACTCCAACGGCACGCGGCTCCGGGTCGCGACCGTCCGGGAATTCACGCCGGCTCCGGGCACCGCCCTCGGCTGGGACGTGAGCGACTTGGACGGGGCCCTCGAGGACCTCGCGCGAAACGGCGTCTCGATCGAACGGTTTCCGTTCCTCCCCCAGGATGACCGCGGCGTCTGCAGGTTTCCCAACGGCGACCAGGTCGCGTGGGTCAAAGACCCGGACGGCAACACGCTGTCCGTGGCGCGGATGACCTCGCAGGCGCCGGCGTAGCGGAATGTCCGCGCTTCACGAGTACCACCGAGGAGGGCAGCCGCCATGAAGCCGAAAAACCTCTATCTGGCGCTCTTCGTCGCGGGAACGATCCTCCCCGCATGGGCGGTCATCCCGTTCCTGCTCGAGCACGGCCTGGACCTCCCGCTCTTCGCCGAGCAGCTCTTCTCCAATCCGGTCGGCGCGTTTTTCGGTCTGGACGTCATCCTCTCCTCGCTCGTCCTCTGGGCCCTCGTGTTCGTGGAAGGCCGGCGCGCGGGGATGAAGCATCTCTGGGCTCCGATCGTCGCGAACGTCCTCGTCGGGGTCTCTTCCGGCCTTCCCCTGTTCCTCTACATGCGTGAGGCGCGGCGGGAGTCGCAGGGTGTCTGAGCGGCGCGAGTTTGGCGCCAAAGACGCCGGACGGACGTACCGTCTGCGCCCCGGGGGTTATGCGGTGATCCGGAACGGTCGGGGCGAGGTCGCCGTCGTGCGCACGCCGGAGGGCCTCTTCCTGCCCGGGGGCGGGCAACTCGCGGGCGAGTCCCCGGAGGACGCCGCCGTCCGCGAAACGGCGGAGGAGTCCGGGTTGCGCATCGAGCTCGGCGCCTGCCTCGGCGTCGCGGACCAGCTCAAGTTCAGCGCGAGCGAGGGAGGCCACCTCCGCAAGCGCTGCACGTTCTTCGTCGCCCGGGCGCTGGACGGCGCGCGGGAGCCGGCCAGCGAGCCCGATCACGAGCTGCTCTGGCTTTCGCCCTCCGAGGCAGCGGCAAAGCTTTCGGATGAGAGCCAGAGGTGGGCCGTCCGGTCCGCCGTCGACGAGGGGGACCCCCGCGATGGGGCCCAACCGGAAGTCCGCCGGCTCCGGCCCGAAGACGCCGAGGCGTTCATGGTGCTGCGGCGCGAGGCCCTGGAGCGCGAGCCCTTCGCTTTCTCTTCGTCCCCGGAGGAGGATCAGGCACTCTCGCACGATTTTCTCCGCAGAACGCTCGCGGGCCGGAACCAGGCGATCTTCGGAGGTTTCGCGGGGCGTCTCGTGGGAAGCGCAGGCGTCTATCAGGACGAGCAGCGCAAAGCGTCCCACAAAGCCCACGTCTGGGGTGTGTACGTCGCACCGGCGCACCGGGGCAGCGGACTCGGCCGTTCGCTGATGGCCGCCGTCCTGCAATTCGCGCGCGGCCTCCCGGAGGTGACCCAGGTGCACCTCGGCGTCGCGGATCGCGCTCAGGCCGCGATGGGGCTGTACGAGAGCCTCGGCTTCGTGACGTGGGGCACGGAGCGGGAAGCTCTGCGAATCGCGGATGAGTCCGCTTCCGAGCACCACATGGTCTTGACACTCGCCGATTGATGTAGTCTTCGCCCCCGAGAGCGGCAGACCGCTCTGTCACGCCGCTTGCAGGGTCCTCCCCGACCTTGGCGTGACGACGGAGGAATGGATTCGGTGCCCAAGCAACCAGTCAAAGAAACCATGTCCGCGCTCCCGATGGGCGAACCGGTCCGCCTCGCGGGGGAGCTCCAATTCCGGAGCCTCCTCGAGAAGCTGCCCGCCGGCGCTTACACCTGCGACCCCGATGGTCTGATTACGTACTACAACGACCAGGCCGTGCAGATCTGGGGGCGCGAGCCGGAGCTGAACGATCCGGTGGACCGCTGGTGCGGCTCCTTCCGGCTGTTCTGCTCCGACGGCTCTCCGATGACGCACGACGAGTGCTCGATGGCCCAGAGCCTCAAGAACAACCTGGCCTTCAACGGACACGAGGTCGTCATCGAGCGCCCGGACGGGCGCCGGCTCACGGCTCTCGCCCACGCCAACCCGATCCACGACGAGTCGGGCCAGCTGATCGGCGCGGTCAACGTGCTCGTCGACATCACCGAGCGCAAGCGCGTCGAGAACGCTTTGAAAGACGCCGACCGCTCGAAGAACGAGTTCATCGCGACGCTCGCGCACGAGTTGCGCAACCCGCTGGCGCCGATGCGCAACGCCGTCGAAGTCCTGCACCTCAAGCGTCCGCCGGTGCCCGAGCTGCAGTGGGCGCTCGAAGTCATCGATCGGCAGATGCACCAGATGACCCGCCTCATCGACGATCTGCTCGATTTGGCGCGCGTGACCGGCAACAAGCTCGAGCTCCAGAAGAGCCGCATCGACCTGACGGAGGTTCTCCAGGCGGCGGTGGAGACGAGCCGTCCCTCGATCGAGTCCTGCGGCCACGAGCTTTCGGTCGACACGCCGTCCGAGCCGGTCGTCTTCGACGGCGATCTGACGCGGCTGGCGCAGGTCGTCTCGAACCTGCTCAACAACGCGGCGAAGTACACGCCGCGGGGGGGGCGGATCTGGCTCGAGGCGCTCCGGGACGGCTCGGAAGCGGTCCTCACGGTTCGCGACACGGGGATCGGCATCCGCCCCGAGATGCTTCCGAAGATCTTCGAGATGTTCACGCAGGCCGACCTGTCCCTGGACCGTTCGCAGGGCGGCCTCGGAATCGGCCTGACCCTGGCCCGCCGTCTCGTCGAGATGCACGGCGGCTCGATCGTCGCGCGCAGCGCCGGCCCCGGAGAGGGAAGCGCTTTCATCGTGCGCCTGCCCCTGACCGGGGATCGCCCGAAGACCGTGGAGCCGCCGGCCCCCGCGGCGGTCGCAGAGACGGCGTCCCTCTCGCTCCGGATCCTCGTCGTGGACGATTACCGCGACGCCGCCGATGGGTTCGGAATGCTCCTGCGGCTGCTCGGCAACGACGTGCGTACTGCCAACGACGGGCTGGAAGCCCTTCGCGTGGCCTCGCAGTTCCGCCCCGACGTCGTTCTGCTCGACATCGGACTTCCGGGCATGAGCGGCTACGACGTCGCCCGAGAAATCCGCAAGGAGCCGTGGGGGGAGACGGTGCTCCTCGTGGCCGTCACGGGCTGGGGGCAGGAGGGGGACCGGCGGCGGTCCAAGGAAGCCGGGTTCGACCACCACCTCGTCAAGCCCGTGGATCCCGCCGCGCTCATGCGGCTGCTCGAAGCAAGGTTCTCCGCGCGCGACCAACGCGCCGGCACGGTGAACTGACCTCAGTTCCTCTTCGCGGCCGCCTCACCCTCCCGCAGCAGCTCATCGAGGTCCCCCCCGCTCGAGGAGACTTCCCCCGAGCACGACCGCCGCGATCTTGCGCGTGTTGCGAATGTCCGCCAGGGGGTCGGCTTCGAGGAGCAGGAGGTCCGCGAGCCGGCCCGTCTCCACGGCCGAGCTCATCGGCCTGCCGGGCAACCGCAGAACGGTGGACGTGCATGTCCGCGCCGAGGCGGCGCCCGGATCCACGATCGTGACTGCCGTGATCGCCAGCGCCGCCCGGGAAGGCGTGGACTCACCGTTCGCCGCCGTCGCCAATCCGAAGGAGAGCAGGAACGCTCGCGGGTCCGCCATCCGAACGCGAGTCAGCACGCGGCTGCCCGCCGCGGTTTGCTTCTCCTCCGCGAGGAGCGTTATCGTCGCCGAAACGGCCGGAGGAATCAGCGAGCGGAATCTCGCAACGGACTGCACGTGGCTCCCAACGCCGCCGTCGCGACCGGGAGGTAATGAGATGCGCCTCACCGCACTGCTCGGATTCGTTCTTCTCGGAGGCTTGCCGGCGATCGCCGCGTCCCAGGAGCCGGAGGCGCAGCCCGACGTGAAGCTCCCGCCGGAGCTTGCGCGCGTCTTGACCGACTACGAGGCCGCGTGGGGTAAGAAAGACGCCGCGGCGCTCGCGGAGCTCTTCGCCGAGGACGGCTTCGTGCTCCCCGGCGGGAAGCCACCGGTCCGGGGGCGGGCGGCCATCCGGCAGCACTACACCGGCCAGGGGGGGCCGCTCGCATTGCGCGCATTCGCCTTCGCGGCGGAGGGGGACGTAGGCTACATCCTCGGGGGATACGCAGCCAAGCGGGGCGGCCCGGACGACGGGAAGTTCACGCTGACGCTGCGCAGGGACGCAGGCGGAAAGTGGCTGATCTACTCGGACATGGACAACTCGAACCGGCGACAGCGGTGAGCCGGAAACCGGCCGGCGCCGCGGGATCGGGTCCGCAGGGGAGGGCGATCCGTGGAACACACCGAGGAGGAGAGACGGGCCTTCCGGGAGGAGTTTCGGGCGAGGCGCCGGCGGCAATGGACCTTGGCTCTGCCCTTCCTCCTCCTCCTGGCGGCGCTGGCTCTCGCGCCCCAGTCCGGCGCCTCGCTCCTCGGCCTCGCGCCGCGCTTATGGGTGCCCGTGGCCCTGGCCGTCCTGGCTGGCGCTGTCGTTTTCTCGCTTCGGAACTGGCGCTGCCCCGCCTGTAACGGCTACCTCGGACGGGGCTTCGGGGCCCTGTTGCGCATCGGGTGCGTGGTCAGCGCGGCGATCGTGCTCCTCCACGTCGGATCGTTTTCGCCGGTCCCGCGGCATACCGCTACGATCGGAGATGAAACTATTCTCTGCGGCCATGTCCTCTGAGGAGACCCGCGTGATCCTGCGCCACATCATCCGGGGAGGCGGAGAGCGCTCCGGGACGGCGCAGCGGCTGGCCGAGGCGCTTCGCGCCGCCGGAGGGTATCGGTGGCTCGGCCTCTACGACGTCGGACCGGAGGAGATCGCAGCGGTCGCGTGGAGCGGCGGCGGAGAGCCCGCGTTTCCCCGTTTCCCGAGGACCCAGGGTCTCTGCGGCAGCGCCGCGTCGAGCGGCGCGACGGTGCTCGTCCCCGACGTGCGCCGGGATCCCCGGTATCTCACGACCTTCGGCAACACCCTGTCGGAGATGATCGTCCCGGTGCGCGACCCCGTCACGGGGCGCGTGGCCGGCTTGATCGACGTGGAGAGCGACCGGGCGGGCGCCTTCACGGAGGACGACCGAGCTTTCTTCGAGGAGTGCGCCGCAGATCTCGCCGATTTCTGGCGGACCGGCAGTTGACGCGTTGACGGGGACCGCTCCGGGTGCAGGCCGTCTTGTTCATCGGGATCCAGGCCTCGGGGAAGACGACCTTCTACTTGCAGCGCTTCCTTTCGACGCACGTCCGGATCAGCCTCGACATGCTCAAGACCCGCGCGCGGGAGCGCGTCCTCCTCGACGCCTGCCTGAAGGCCGGGCAGCCTTTCGTCGTGGACAACACCAACGTCACGATCGAGCGGCGCGCCGAATACATCGGGCTGGCGAAAGCGGCCGGTTTCCGGGTGATCGGGTACTTCTTCCGAACGACCGTCGGCGACGCCCTGCGCCGCAACAAACAGCGGGCGGGGAAAGCCCTGGTCCCGGCGGGAGGTCTCTTCGGGACCCAGAAGAGGCTGCGGCCTCCCGTCTGGAACGAGGGCTTCGACGAGCTCTATGTGGTCGAGATCCATCCGGACAATTCCTTCTCCGTCAGTGAGCAGCCGCGCGGTGAGGCGCCGCCTGCCGCGGTATGAGCGTTTCGGAAGCCCAGACGATGGGCGATGGGAATCGGGATCGCCGCCCCGCGCGGCAGATGAGGAGAGGAGGGTCGCCATGAGATCTTTCCGGATGGGTCGGGCACGTCACGCCGTGTGGCCGCTGGTTCTCGCGGTCTTCGTGATCTCCTGCGGCGCTTCCGCGCCGGCGACGGCGCCAAGTGCGGGCGCCGAGACCTCTCCGCCCGCGGCGACCGCCGGCCCCGCCGCGACCCCGGCGCCGGCAGCCACGCCGACGCCCGCAGCGACGCCGGGCCCCGCCGCCGCTCCGGCGACGGGGTTCGATATGGCCGCCGCGGTCGCGAGCCTGAAGGCCGCGATCGCCGGGAAAGAGGATCAGCCGGCCGAGACGGTCTTTCGCAACATCCAGATCCTCAAGGGCGTCCCGGCCGGACGCGTCCTCGGAATCATGCAAATGGGATTCAGCCCCGCGCTCGGCGTGGACTGCACCCATTGCCACGTTCCGGGCCGGTGGGAGAGCGACGAGAAGAAGGAGAAGCAGGTCGCGCGCGAGATGTCACGCATGACGCGCGAGATCAACGAGAAGTACCTCGCCGCGATCCAGGGGCTCGACAGCGAGAAGCCGGTCGTCAACTGCACGACCTGCCACCGGGGGGAGGTCAAGCCGGCGCTGAACCTCGCGCGCAGGACGGAGAGTTAGCTCTTCCCCCAGAGCTCGGCCAGGCGCGCATCCCGACCGCAGCCGAACCGGTAGGTTTTGTACCGGACCGGGTTCTTCTTGTAGAAGTCCTGGTGGTACTCCTCCGCCGGATAGAACTGCGCGAGGGGCGTGATCTGCGTCACGATCGGGGCCTTGATCGTGCCCGATCGCTCGATCTTGCGCTTCGAGGCTTCCGCCAACTGCTTCTGCGCCTCGCCGTGGAAGAAGATCGCGGGGCGGTACTGCCTGCCGCGGTCGCAGAACTGCCGGTCCGAGGTCGTCGGATCGATGTTCCGCCAGAAGACGTCCAGCAGCCGCTCGTAGGAGATCTTCGCCGGGTCGTAGGCCACCTGGACCACCTCCGCGTGGCCCGTGACCCCGGCGGAGACCTGTTCGTAGGTGGGGTTGCGCTCGGCGCCCCCCGCGTAGCCCGAGGTCGTCGAGACGACGCCCGGAAGGACGTCGAACGGGGGCTCCATGCACCAGAAGCATCCACCCGCGAAGGTCGCCTGCTCGAGCCGGGGTTTAGCCGCCGCGGTCTGCGCGGGCAGGCAGGACGCGAACAGGAGGACCGCGACCGGGACCAGAACGCTGCGAAGGAACCTCATCGAAAAATCTCCTTGCCGCGGGAAAAGGCGGACTCGCCTTCGTACCGGGCAACACCCGTCTCGGAAGTAATATGCCGGCCGCAACAGGCCGGATTCCCGGGAGGGAGTCTTCGATCATGACGACCGAGAAGAACCTTTCCAGCGGACAGAAGCTCGCCGCGATCCTCTGGTTCACCGCGGCCGGCCTTTCGCTGGCGGCGGGAGTCATCCGGTACGCCAACGGGGAGGGCGTTGCCTGGGTGCCGTTCGCCGCCGCGCTCTTTCTCGGAGCCATGGGCTCCATCGCATGGAAACGGGCGCGCCGAAGCGCCGCGCCATGACCGACGGCCCGTCGCTCAGTCTGTCCCGAATCGGACAGGTCGCGGTCAACGCGAAGGACGTGGAGCGCGCGACGGTTTTCTATCGCGACACGCTCGGGATGAAGCTGCTCTTTCAGGCGCCGCCGCATCTTGCCTTCTTCGACTGCGACGGCGTGCGCCTGATGCTGAGCCCTCCCTCCGAGGCCGAGTTCGATCACGCGAGCTCCGTCCTTTACTTCAAAGTGGACGACATCGGGGAGGCGCACGCCGAGCTGTCGCGCCGCGGGGTCGCTTTCCGTGACCAGCCCCACCTCGTGGCGAAGCTGCCCGACCACGAGCTGTGGATGTCCTTCTTCCGGGACTCTGAGGACAACACGCTCGCCCTGATGAGCGAAATCCGCCGGGAGTGAGCGGCCGCTCTCCCGCGACCTTCGTCCTCGTCCACGGAGGCTGGGTCGGCGGCTGGTTCTGGGGCCGGGTCGCGCCGCTCCTCCGGAATTCCGGGCACGCTGTCTTCACGCCGACGCTGACGGGGCTCGGTGAACGGTCCCATCTGGCGGGCCCCGCAATCGGTCTGAGCACGCACGCGGAGGATCTGGAGGCGGTGCTCCGGTACGAGGACCTGCGCGACGTCGTCCTCGTCGGACACAGCTACGGCGGGATGGTCATCACGGCGGTCGCCGAACGGGCTCCCGAGCGGGTGGCGCGGCTGGTGTACTTCGACGCCTTCGTGCCATTCGACGGGGAAGCCATGGGCGACCTGATGGGTCGCGACATGACGAGCGCCTTCCAGTACGAAGTCGAGTCGGCAGGCGGCGGCTGGCGCCTGCCCCTCCCGTTCCCGCTCGAAGCGTACGGATTCATCTCGCCGGAAGACCTCGCCTGGATGAACCCGCGCATGTCGGACCAGCCCTGGCTGACCATCCGGGAGCCGGTCACCGTGCGCAACCCCGCGGCCGCCACGATCCCGCGCACTTTCGTCGAATGCACGCGCCTGGCGACCGGGCTCCTGGCCGAGTCCGCGCAACGCGCCCGGGCGGCAGGCTGGAAGGTTCACCGTCTCGACCTGCCGCACGCCGCCCCGGTCACCGGTCCCGCCGAAGTCGCCGCGCTGTTGAGGAGGATTGCCTCGGAGGAAGCCGCATGAATGGAGTCCGCTGGCGGACAAATGGCGGCGGCGTGACGGACGCCGAGATCGAGACTGCCCGGCTGCGGCTCCGGCCGTGCCGCGAGGAGGACCTCGCAGAGCTCCACGCGCTCTGGACCGACCCGGAGGTCCGGCGCTTCCTTTGGGACGGGGAGGCCATCTCCCGGGAGCAGGCCGCCGCGGCCATCGCGAAGAGCGAGGAATCCTTCCGCGCTCGGCGGGTTCGGCCTCTGGTCGGTATTCGTCCGCGGCGAGCCGGGGATCGCGGGTTTTGCGGGGCTCCGCCCGATGGAGGAGACCGGCGAGGTCGAGATCCTCTACGGGCTGCACCCGCGTCTCTGGGGGCTGGGCCTGGCGACCGAAGCCGCCCGAACGGTGCTCGGCCACGCCTTCGCCCGGGGCTTCGCTTCGCGCATCTGGGCGCGCGCCGACCCGCCGAACGCGGCCTCTTTCGGCGTGATGAAGCGGTTGGGAATGAAGCCTGTCCGCGGACCCGGCAGCGAGGCCGGGCTCGTCTGTTACGCGATCCCCGCGCCGGGCGCGGCGAGGGACTCGTCCGCTAGGGAGTCGCGGTCGCCACCGAACAGAGCGGCGCGCACGAGCCCGTCCGCGCGAGCGCTTCCTCGTGGGCGCGGCGGAACTCCGGGGTCCCGAAGAACGTCGGGCAGAAAGCGAGGACCGGGGAGCCGGGCTCGCGGTTGACCTGGATCTCGACGCGTCCCTGGGTCGAGCCTCGATAGCCGATCTTTCCGAGGAGCGTTCCCGGCGAGACGATCGATCCGATGTCCACCAGCGGATCGCGGATGTGGTCGTAGATGACGAGGTACGGGCTGCCCGCGGCCCGCGTGTGCATCTCGAAATCCCCCTCGTTGGGGTTGAAGAACCGGTTGACGACGGTCCCCGCGGTCACGGCGCTGACGTCCAGCGTGCGGTCTTCCGTGCGGAGCTCGAGCGCCGGGTGGAGCTGACCGCCCAGGCTCACCGCCCCGAAGGGATTCACCTCGGTCACTTTCGAGAGATCGATCATGGGAACCGAGAAGACCGGAGTCCCGGCGGCGGGCGGGGGAGTCGGAAGAGGCGTGGGGACCGCCGCGCAGGCCGTGGGGGTCGGAGTGCGGCTGAAGCCGGAGGTGTCGAAGCCGCCGCACGCGCTCCCCCCCTGCTTGAAGAAAGCCTTGACGCGCCCGGTCGGATTGTGCCGGACCGTCAGCGTGTACTCCAGGTCCGTCAGCCCTCCGTAGAAGACCCAGTACTCGCCGTTGACCGTGCGCGCGTCGAGCACCTTGACGAAGACCTCCGGGTTGTCCGGGTTGCCGGTCAGCGCGGGGATGCTGAAGTATCCGAACTCGCGCGACCGTCCGAGCGCCCGGCCCTCGCCGGTGCGCCCCGTGCGCTGGTCCATGGCCGCAAGCGTGACGTCGAAGCCGGAGGCCGCGAAGCCGGACTCGGCGTGAAAGCGCAGGATGTTTTCCGGGCTGACGATGATGCCGCGGGTCGACGCTCCGCCGCTGTTGGTGAAGAGAGTCACGTTGTACTGACGGGCGGTCGGGAAGATCTTCGTGGGGCTCGGCTCGGTCGCGCGAGTCCCGTCGCCGAAGTCCCAGTTCCACGTGGAGGCCGGGGGCGTGGTCGTGTCCCGGAACCGGACGGGCTGGCCGACGGACGGATTCGGCGGGAAGACGTCGAAGGTGGTCGCCGCGCCCACGTCGGCGCGGCCCCGGGCCAGGCTGGCGAGCGCGGCCGTTCCGGCCGCGCAGAGCACCACGAGCAGCAGGGCGCGTGCGGCGCCCGGCCGACCAGTCTCTTCGCGCATGGATGCCATTGTGGGGCATCCGGGGCCGTTCGGAGCCGTTGACTTACGCTTTTTTTACGCCTAGAGTCCGGGGCCATGTCCGAGAAGCGGACGCGTCCCTCCGAGAACGCGGCTGGCGAGCCCCCGGCTCGCAATCTGGGGGGCCATCTCGTGCCGACGATCGTGGCCGCCGGCGCCCGAAAGGAGAAGCTCCGGGAGCGGGAGTGGAGGCCGGTGGCCTCCGCGCGAAGCCCCCAGCCGTACGCGGAGCTGCGGTGCGCTTCGGCTTTCTCCTTCCTCGACGGCGCGAGCCTTCCGGAAGATCTCGTGGTCGAAGCGGCCAACCGCGGGCTTCCCGCGATGGCGCTCGTGGACACCAACGGGGTGTACGGGGCGCCGCGCTTCTACAAGGCGGCAAAGGCCGTCGGCGTCAAGGCGCTCGTCGGGGCGGAATTGCGGCTGGAGGCGGGAGCCGTTCCGCGCAGGAAGGACCTGGAGGAGTACGTCCGGAAGCTGCCGCGCGTCACCCTCCTCGTCGAGAACCGCGCCGGGTACAGGAATCTCTGCCGCCTCGCCACGGCCGGAGCCCGGGACAAGCCCAAGGGGGAGCAGCGGGTGCGCTGGGAAGAGGTCGCCGCGCACGCGGAGGGGCTCCACTGCCTGACCGGCGGCGACGAGGGCCCCCTCGCGCGCGCGCTCGAGACGGAGGGCCCCGACGCCGCGCGTGTCCTGCTCGAGCGTCTCGCGCACCTCTTCCCCCGGCGCCTCCACGTCGAGCTCCAGCGGCACCGCCTCGCCCGCGAGGAGCACCGCAACCAGGCGCTCATCTCCCTCGCGCGGCGCCTCCGGCTGCCGGTCGTGGCGACGAACGGGGTGCGCTACGCCCGCCACCGCGACAAGGAATTGCACGACGTGATGACGGCGATCCGGAACAGGACGACGCTCGACCGGGCCGGCGCGCTCCTCGCCGCGCAGCGCGAGCGCCACGTCCAGGGCGCGCCGGAAATGGTCGAGCGCTTCGCCGACGTCCCCCAAGCGCTCGACGCGGCGTTCGAGCTCTCACAGCGCCTCGACTTCACCCTCGCGGATCTCGGCTACCGTTTTCCGGAGTACCCGCTGCCGCCGGGGGAGTCGCCCGCCTCGTTCCTGCGCAAGGTCACCTGGAACGCCGCGCGCTCCCGCTTCCGGCCGCTGACCGCGCGCGCCCAGGCTCAGATCGAGAAGGAGCTGGCGATGATCGAGAAGCTCGATCTCGCCGGCTACTTCCTCATCGTCTGGGACATCGTGCAGTTCTGCCTGCGCGAGAAGATCCTCGTCCAGGGGCGCGGCTCCGCGGCGAACAGCGCCGTCTGTTACGCCCTCTCCATCACCGCCGTGGATCCGGTCAAGATGGAGCTCCTCTTCGAGCGGTTCCTCTCCGAGGAGCGCGGCGAGTGGCCCGACATCGACCTGGACCTGCCCTCCGGGGATCAGCGCGAGCGGGTCATCCAGCACGTCTACGAGAAGTACGGCCCGCAGGGGGCCGGTATGACGGCCAACGTCATCACGTACCGCGATCGCTCCTCCGCGCGCGAGGTCGGCAAGGCGCTGGGGTACTCGCCCGAGCAGGTGGACCGCCTCTCCAAGCAGCTCGGGAGCTGGAGCTTCGGGGAGATCCGCAATCCGATTTCCGAGCTCGAGGGGAGATCGCGGCCGCTGGGCTCGATCCGGAGGAGACGCGCTCGAAGCACTTCCTCCGGCTCTGGCTCCAGATGCAGAACCTGCCGCGCCATCTGGGACAGCACTCCGGGGGCATGGTCATCGCGATGGGGCGGCTCGACGAGGTCGTCCCGCTGGAGCCTGCCTCCATGCCGGGCCGTGTCGTCGTTCAGTGGGACAAGGACGACTGCGCCGACATGGGAATCGTCAAGGTGGACCTGCTCGGCCTGGGCATGCTCGCCGCGCTCGAGGAGGCGATCCCGACGATCCGGGAGAAGGAGGGGGTGGAGGTGGATCTCGCCCACCTGCCCCAGGACGACCCGCTCGTCTACAAGATGTTGAACGAGGCGGACACCGTCGGGCTCTTCCAGGTGGAGAGCCGGGCGCAGATGGCGTCGCTGCCGCGGCATGCCCCGAAGACCTTCTACGACATCGTCGTCCAGGTCGCGATCATCCGGCCGGGGCCGATCGTCGGCGGGATGGTGCATCCCTTCTTCGACCGGCGGCGGGGGAAAGCCCCGGTCGAGTACGCACACCCCTGCCTCGAGCCGATCTTGAAGCGCACTCTCGGCGTCCCGCTCTTCCAGGAGCAGCTCCTGCGCATCGCGATGGTCGCGGCGGGCTTCACGGGAGGGGAAGCGGAGGAGCTGCGCCGCGCGATGGGTTTCAAGCGGTCACAGGAACGCATGACCGCGATCGAGGCGAAGCTGCGCGCCGGCATGACGGAGCGCGGCATCTCGGGAGCGGGCCAGGACCAGATCGTCAAGTCCATCACCTCCTTCGCGCTCTACGGCTTCCCCGAGTCCCACGCGGCGAGCTTCGCCCTGATCGCCTACGCGAGCGCGTACCTTAAGGTGCGCCACGCGGCCGCGTTCTACACGGCGCTGCTGAACGCGTGGCCGATGGGCTTCTACCACCCGGCGACCCTCGTGAAGGACGCGCAGCGGCGCGGCACCGAAATCCGCCCGATCGACGTCGCGCGGTCGGGCTGGAAGTGCCGCTGGGAGGAGGGCGGGGTGCGCCTGGGCCTGCGATTCGTCCAGCGGCTGCGGGAGACGACGGGGCAACGGATCGAGCAGGAGCAGGAGAAGACGCCGTTCGCGGACGTGGACGACCTGGCGCGGCGCTGCGCCCTGCGCCCGGACGAGCTGACCCTCCTCGGCGAGGCCGGCGCGCTCTCCTCGTTCGGCCGCGGGCGGCGCGCCGCGCTCTGGCAGGTCGCCAAGGTGGCGCGCCCGGCGGGGCCGCTCCTCTCCGGTCTGCCGACCGACGATCCGTCGCCGCTCTCGGAGATGACGGCGGCCGAAGAGACGGCCGCGGACTACCGAGCGACCCAGATGACGACCGGACCGCACCTGATGGAGCACTGGAGGTCGCGCCTGCGCTCGCAGGGGATCCTGTCGGCCGGGGAGCTGACCCGGCTGCCGGACGGGAAGCACGTCCGGACCGCGGGCGCGGTCATCGTGCGGCAGCGCCCCGGGACGGCGAAAGGGTTCGTCTTCCTGACGCTCGAAGACGAGACCGGGATGTGCCAGGCGATCGTTCGCCCCGACCTCTTCGCGAGCTACCGGTCGGTGATCGTCGGCTCGGGGACCCTCATCGTCGAGGGAAAGCTCCAGAAACAGGACGGGACGCTGTCGGTTAAGGGAGAAAAGTTCTGGACCCTCGGATCGCTCGCGGAAGGGTTACCCAGCCACGACTTTCATTAGGGGTCAATCGTGCACATTGCCTTTACGGTGCAAAGATGCAGGAATGCACGATTGACCCCTAAAACCGGAAGATGACGCCGGCCTGGACGCCGATCCCGCTGAGATCGAAGCTCACCTCGTCCTCGAGCTCGGGAAAGTCGTCGTCTGTGTCCACGACCGTCGCCTCGAAGTTACGGTAGATCCCTTCCACGTTGAAGGCGACGATGCCGCGCCCGATGTCGAGGCCGCCCACGAGGTAGTAGCCGACTTCGTCGTCGATCTCTCCGGCGTTGCTGTCGAGCAGGTAGTATCCCCCGCCGCCGCCCACGTACGGGCTGACCGGCGCGTTTTTGAGGAACTGGAGGACGATGCCGGCTTCGAGCGGGATTGCCCGGATCTCGAAGTCGAGCTCTTCGGGGTCCACGTCCGCAGTGACGTCCTGGAAGTAGGTCCCCCGGAACTCGATGATCCCCAGGCGGAGCTTCGCTCCGGCGCCGTACGTTTCTTCCGCGTCCTTCGTGTCCCAGTAGGCGCCGAAGACGCCGAGGTCGATCGCCGAGGAGGCCGCCGCGAGGAGCCCCCAGGCGATCATGGCGGCGGCGATGATGCGGATCCTCTTCACTCGAACCTCCCGTGTCGGCGGCGTTTGCGCCCCCCGCCCCGCTTTGCAAGTTCCACACCGCGAATGCGACCCCACGGGCGCCGCGCGCGACGAAACGAAAAGTTTCGTAACTTTTCCGGCTCCTTCGCGTAGGAAATCGAACGTGAAGCCGCTGCCCGCGATCCTCGCCCTGTGCGTGGCCGCGCCGCTCTGCGCGCAGCCGAAAGAGACGGCGTCCCTGCCGCCCGTCGTGCTGCAGCGCACGGCCGGGGAGATCCGGGTGGACTGCGATCTCTCGGACCCGGGCTGGAAGGGGGCCGCGACGATCGACACCTTCTACGAGACCTCCCCCGGCGACAACACGCCCCCGAAGGCGCAGACCGTCGCGCTCATCACCTACGACGACCGGTTCTTCTACATCGAGCTGCGCTGCCTGGACCCGGAGCCGGGGAAGATCCGCGCCCCCTACGTGGACCGGGACCAAATCCTGGGGACCGACGATAACGTGGCGGTCTTTCTCGATACCCGAAACGACCGGCGATCCGCCATCGAGCTGCGAGTCAACCCGCGCGGCTCGCAGGGGGACGCGGTCTGGAACGAGGCGAACTTCGGCGAGGACTTCGTGCCGGACTTCTTCTACGACACGGCCGCCCGCGTCACGCCGGAAGGCTGGACGGCGGAGATGCGGATCCCGTTCTCCTCCCTCCGGTACGATGACGCGGACCCGCAGACCTGGGGGATCCTCGTCTGGCGCAACTACCCGCGCGATTTCCGCTACGCGTACCACTCGAGCCCGATCCCGCGCGGCAGCAACTGCCACATCTGCCACATGCGGAGCATCACGGGGCTCACCGGGCTCCCCACCGGCGGACACATCGTCGTCGCGCCGTACGTGACCGGGACGCAGGCCGCCATCCTCGAGGGGCCGCTCGGCTCTTCGCTCGAGAACGACGACCCCGAGGGGGACGCGGGCGTGGATGCGAAGTGACGCCGTCGCCGGACCACGCGCTCGACGCGACGCTGAACCCCGACTTCTCCCAGGTCGAGGCGGACGTCGCGCAGATCGCCGTCAACCAGCGATTCGCGCTTTTCTTTCCGGAGAAGCGGCCCTTCTTCCTGGAAGGCGTGGACCTCTTCAACACCCCGATCCAGGCGGTGTACACGCGCACGATCACCTCGCCGCGCTGGGGGTTCCGGGCCACCGGCAAGATCGGCCCGGCGGCGTACACGGCGCTCGTCTCGGAGGACCGCGGAGGCGGTCTCGTGATCCTGCCGGGCGCGGACGCGTCGTCTTTCGCTCCGCAGGACTTCCGATCGATCGCCGGGATCGGCCGGCTGCGTTACGACTTCGGCAACTCCTTTGCCGGACTCCTCGTCACGGACCGCGAGGTGCGAGGCGGCGGCTTCAACCGTGTCATCGGCCCGGACTTCCAGTGGCGGCCGAGCGCCAGCGACAGCGTGACCGGCCAGCTCCTCTACGCCTTCACGGAGACCCCGGACCGGCCGGAGCTCGCCGCGGAGTGGGACGGCCGCGAGCTCGACGGGGCCGCGGCGCACCTCCAGTGGCAGCACTTCACGCGGGGCATCGAGTGGAACGCCGAGTACCGCGACATCTCCGAGGAGTTTCGGGCCGACAACGGTTTTCTCCCGCAGGTCGGCGTGCGGGCCGGCGAAGGGTTCGTCGGCTACAACTTCTACCCGACCGGACTGCTGCGCCGCGTCCGGCCGCAGTTCTTCGCCGAGTACATCTATGATCGCCGCGGAGACCTCGTCAGCCGGTTCGTTTCGCCCGGCGTCTTCTTTCTCGGAACGCGGAACCTCACGGGCGAGGTGGATCTCAACTTCGAGGGGGTGCGCGTCGGCTCGGAGACGCTCGATCGCACAAACCTCTTCTTCTTCCTCCAGATCGATCCCTCGCGCCGCGTTTCGCGGATCAGCGTGGACGGCAACGTGGGGGAGGAGATCGACTTCGCGCATGGCCGAGTAGGGGACGGTGTGCGGCTGGCCGCCACGTTGACGCTGAAGCCGACCGACCACCTGGCGCTCGAGCTGATCGGCAACCGGCGCTGGCTGGACGTCGAGGACGACGCGAGCGGCCGCGAGGGGCGCCTCTTCACGGCGAGCGTGGCGCGGTTGAAAGCGACCTACACCTTCACCGCCCGCGCGCTGCTGCGCCTCATCGGGCAGTATGTCGGGACGGAGCGTGACACGAGCCTCTACGCGTTCGACGTCGAGGAGAAGGACGGCGTGTTCGACGGCTCGGCGCTCTTCGCCTACAAGCTGAACTGGCAGACGGTCCTGTTCCTGGGTTACCAGGACAATCGGTCACTCCTCGACGGGAGCGAGCTCAAGCCCTCGGGAAGGCAGATCTTCCTGAAGGTCTCCTACGCCTTCCAGGGCTGAGGCCGGCTCAGGACTTCACGCTCCGCGAACTTCCGGGCTCCTTTCCCGCGGCATCTCCGTCCTTCTTCGGGCGGCCCGTCTCGCCCCCCTCACGGAAGGGGCGCGTGAACTTCCCGGCGGCTCCGCCCTCTTTTCCTTCGCCGCCCTTGGACTGCTGCTGGTCGTTGTCCGTGTTCTCGGCCATGGCATCGCTCTGGGTCCCGGTCGGGTCCTTCAGGGTGCCCTGCAGGTGCTCACGGGCGATGCCCGCCCCGGGCTTCTTCTCCGTGCTCATCGGTCCTCCTGTTCCGCCACAGAGGGGTGCACGGCCCGTGCCTTCGGTTAAGCTCGGCCCGAAACGTCCATGCCCGCCAACGACTACCACTTCGTCACCCGGTGGCGCATCTTCGGGACCGCAACCGAGATTTTCGACGTCCTCTCGCGGCCGGAGGACTATCCGCGCTGGTGGCCCTCCGTTTACCTGGCCGCGAGCGAGCTCGAGACGGGCAACGGAGACGGCGTCGGGCGCCAGATCGCGCTGCTGACGAAGGGATGGCTGCCGTACACGCTCTCCTGGGAGCTGCAGGTGACCGCCTCGCGTCCGCCTCGCGTTTTCGAGTTCGACACGGGGGGAGACTTCGTCGGCGGCGGGCGCTGGGAGCTCGAGCCCTCCGGCGCCTGGGTGGACGTCACGCTCGACTGGGGAGTGCGCGCGGAGAAGCCGCTCGTCTCGTTCCTTTCACCCGTCCTGAGGCCGCTCTTCGGAGCGAACCACCGGTGGGCGATGCGGCGCGGCGAGGAAAGCCTGGTCCTGGAACTCGCCCGCCGTCGCGCCGCGACGCCCGGAGACCGGGAGCGGGTGCCGCCGCCGCCGCGGGCGACGACCTCATCGCCCCTTCCCGCCCTGGCCGCGGCGGCCGCCGTCCTCCTGCTCGCCGGGGCGATCCTGCGCGCGGCTTCGCGGCGGCGCGGCGCTCTTCGGCGCTGACGATGGAGTGGACGCCGCAGCTCCAGGTCCTCGGTGAGGTCATCCTCGCCATGTTCCTCGGCGCGCTCGTGGGGCTCGAGCGCGAGGCGGCGGACAAGCCGGCCGGTCTGCGGACGCACATGCTCGTCGCGGGCGCGGCGGCGCTGCTCGTCGGCCTGACGAACACGATCGTGGAAAAAATGGGGAGCTGGCCCAACGCGACGTACCTGCGCGGAGACCCGATCCGCGTCATCGAAGCGGTCGTGACCGCCGTCGGGTTCCTCGGCGCCGGGACGATCCTGCGGCGCAACGAGGGGGACCGCGTACAGGGGCTCACGACCGCTGCCTCGATCCTCCTCGCGGCCGCCGTCGGCATCTCCGTCGCCCTGCGACAGTTCATCCTCGCCGTGGGCGTCACGATGCTCGCGCTGGTGACTCTGCGGCTCATCGGAGTGGTCGAGAAGCGCTTGTTCCGGAGGACGTCGCGGAGCTAGCCGTCGCCTCCGCTTCGCTCGCGACCTGCTTTCGGCACCGGCGGGCGGCTCGCGGATCACGCTCGGCCGCCCGCCTGGCCGCTCGCTGCGCTACGGCTCCCGCGGCGCGGGCCTCCTTCCTCGCTTCGCTCGGGAGACTTCCCGCGCCGCGAACCGGGGGAATCGCTCTGGGCAAATGGAGACTGCGGGTCAGGTCGTGTCACTAGCTGCCCGCGCTCCCGCGGCCGGGCGCGAGACGAAACTCGTCCGCGGCATGGGGCTCCTCGACGCCACGATGCTCGTCGTGGGGTCGATGATCGGGTCGGGCATCTTCATCGTCTCGGCCGAGAGCTCGCGCATCCTCGGCTCGCCCGGCTGGCTCCTGATCGCCTGGACGGTCGCCGGGGTGCTCACGATGATCGCTGCCCTCTCCTGCTCGGAGCTCGCGGCGATGCTGCCTCAGGCCGGCGGCCAGTACGTGTTCTTCCGCGAGGCGTACGGCCCCCTCTTCGGCTTCCTCTTCGGGTGGACGATGTTCCTCGTCGTCCAGACGGGCACGATCGCCGCCGTCGCCGTGGCGTTCGCCCGCTTCCTCGGCGTGCTCTGGCCGGAGATCTCGGGGGCCAACGTGCTCCTGAGCGTCGGCGGCGTGTCGCTCTCGGCTGTCCAGGCGGTCGCGCTCGTGGTCGTCCTGTTGCTGACCGCCTCCAATGCGACGGGGCTCAAGACGGGCACGACGACCCAGAACGTCTTCACGTTCGCGAAGTTTGCGGCGCTGCTCGGCCTGACGGTCCTCGGTCTCGCGCTCGCAAAGCCGGACGCGGCGCTGCGGCTTCCGGACTTCTTCCGGGCGGCAATTCCGTCGGGCGAGCCCCTCGCCGGGCTCGCTCTGCTCATGGCGCTCGGCACGGCGATGGTCGGACCGCTCTTTTCGCAGTCCGCCTGGAACAACGTCACCTTCGCGGGGGAGGAGGTCAAGGAGCCGGGGAGGACGCTCCCGCGAGCCCTGCTCCTGGGCTGTCTCCTGGTGACCACGCTCTACGTGGTCGCCAACGTGGCGTACCTGAACGTCCTCTCGCTCGCGGAGATCCAGCACCCGCCGGAAGACCGTGTCGCCACGGCGGCGGTCACGAAGCTCTTCGGGCCCCCGGCGGCCGCCGCGATGGCGGCGGCGATCATGGTCTCGACCTTCGGCTGCGTGAACGGTCTGATCCTCTCGGGGGCGCGGGTCTCTTTCGCGATGGCGCGCGACGGCCTCTTCTTCCGCAGCCTCGAGCGCGTCAACCGCTCCTCCGTTCCGGGCAACGCCCTCTGGGCGCAGGCGCTGTGGTCCGGGGTCCTCGTCCTCTGGGGCAGCTACAGCGCGCTGCTGAAGTACGTGATCTCGGTGGACATCCTCTTCTACGTCCTGCTCGTCCTGGCCGTGATCGTGCTCCGCCGGAAGCGGCCGGAATGGCGGCGTCCGTTTCGCGCGCCCGGTTACCCCTGGCTCCCTCTGCTGTATGCGGCGGCGGGGATCGTGTTGATCGCGGTGCTGCTCGTCGGCAACCCGCGCACGACCTGGCCGGGGTACGCGTTCGTCCTGACGGGCGTTCCGGTCTACTTTTTCTGGAGAGGCCGAAAGCGGTAATCAGCCGGGCAATGCGCGTCGCGTGGACGGAAGTCGTGGACGGCGCCGCCCTGGTGGAATATCCCGACGCGGTGGAGATCGCCGCCAACGAAGCGGCCGTCGCGCTGCACGCCGCGCTTGCGGCGCGCCCTCCGCGCGGCCTGCTCGACGCCGTCCCGGGCGCCCGCACGCTCTTCCTGCTGTTCGACCCTGGCCTCTGGACCCTCGAGGGGCTCGCCCGGGAGATCGCGGGCGCGGCCGCGCGGCCGGGACGCTCCACCCGGGAGCGCCGGCTCCTCACGATTCCCGTCTCCTACGGAGGCGACGCCGGCCCGGACCTCGCCGGGCTCGCCGCCCGCCTCGGGTGCACGGAGCGAGACGTCATCCGGCGTCACAGCGAGGCCGACTACAGCGTGGCGTTCATCGGTTTCGCGCCGGGCTTCCCGTACCTGCGCGGATTGCCGGAGTCGCTCCATGCCCCGCGGCTGCCGACCCCACGGACCCGCGTGGCGGCGGGCTCGGTCGGGATCGGCGGATCGTACACAGGGGTATACCCGCAGGAAACGCCGGGCGGCTGGCAGCTCATCGGCCGGGCGCCCGTGCGTCTCTTCGATCCCGCGGCGACTGCGCCGGCGCTGTTGCGGCCCGGCGATCGAGTCCGCTTCGCGCCGATCGACGCAATGGAGCTGCTGCGCCGGGCAAGCGCGCTGCGTCCTCCGCCCCCGCGGACTCCCCGGGGTCCGGCGCTCTTGCGGGTCCTCGCTCCCGGGCTTTCGAGCTCGGTCCAGGGGATGCCGCGCATGGGGCTCGGTTCCTCGGGCGTGCCGCCGGGCGGCGCGATGGACCTGCCCGGGCTCGCGGCCGGCAACGCGTCGGTGGGCAACGGCGCGGGCGCCGCGGGCCTCGAGGTGACGCTGGTCGGACCCGAGCTCGAAGCGCTGGCCGACTGCGCGATCGCGCTGTCCGGAGCGCCGGTCGCCGCCGAATTGGACGGCACGCCGCTTGCGGCGGGAGAAATCCACGTGATGCGCAAGGGAGATCGGCTCCGGCTGGACTCGACGCGAGAGGGCGCCCGAAGCTACCTCTGTGTCGAGGGAGGGCTGGAGGCGGCCCACGAGAGAGGGATATCGCGACGCCTGACGGCAGGCGACGTCCTGCATCGAGCCGAATCCGTCCCGGCCCCGGCACCGTCGTCCCCGACCGGCGCGCCCGGAACGCCCGGCGTGCTCCGGGTCGTCCTGGATCGGCGGGCGGACCTCTTCACGGACGATGCGGCGGAGAAGCTCGTGAGCGCGACCTATCGCGTGTCGGCTTCTTCGGACCGGCGCGGGATCCGGCTCCACGGCGAGGCGCTCGCGCGTCGCGGCGCGGAAGAGTTCCCTCCGGAAGGCACGGCGCTCGGGGCGATCCAGGTGCCTCCGGACGGGATGCCGATCCTGCTCGGCCCGGACCGCCCCATCACAGGCGGGTACCCGCGGATCGGCACCGTGCTCCCGCAGGACTGGCCGGTCGCGGCGCAGGCGGTGCCCGGCGCCGCGTTGCGGTTCGAAATCGTCAGCCGCGCGCGCACGGTCTCTCCCGGCCGCCGGCATCGCGGGGGATAGTATGGCTCCGGCCGTGAGCATTGACCTCAACGCGGACGTGGGTGAGGGGATGCACGATGAGGAGCTCCTTCCGTTCCTCACCTCGGTCAACATCGCGTGCGGCGTCCACGCCGGCGATCCGACGACGATGGACGAAACGGTGACGCTCGCCATGGCCCAGGGGCTGCAGATCGGAGCGCACCCCGGCTATCCCGACCGGGAGAACTTCGGGCGGGTGGCGATGGAGATGCCGGCGGACTCGATCGAGCGGCTGGTCCTCTACCAGATCGCCGCGCTCGACGGCTTCGTTCGCTCCCGGGCCGGCGCGCTGACTCACGTCAAGCCCCACGGCGCGCTCTACCACTCGGGGGCGGAGTTCCCCGACGTCGCGCGCGCGATCGCGGAAGGGACGCGGCGGTTCCGCGCCGATCTCATCCTCGTGGGCGCTCCGGGCTCCCTTCTCGTGGAAGCGGGGCGCGAAGCGGGGCTCCCGGTCGCCGAGGAAGCGTTCGCAGATCGCCGGTACCTGCCCGACGGCACCCTGATGCCGCGCGGGCGCCCCGAGGCGCTGATCACGGATCCGGAAGGCGCCGCCGAGCAGGCGGTCCGGATCGTGCGGGATGGAACGGTCGTCGCCTCCGACGGCTCGGTCGTCGCCATTCGGGCGGACACGCTCTGCGTGCACGGCGACACGCCGGGGGCGCCGCGGATCGCCCAACGGATCCGGCAGAAGCTCCGGGAGGCGGGGATCACCGTCGCGCCGATAGCTGCAGGCCCGGCCTTCGCCGCGGCGGGGTGACGACGCGATGTCCGACGAAATCGTTACTCCGGAAGACCTCCCGCCCGGCTGGTCAGAGCGGCTCGAATCGATACGCAAGGCCGCCGGGGCCCTGATCGTGACCCGCGCCGCGATCTTCCGCGAAGAAGTCTCCGAGAAGACGTCCCACCTGACGCACGGGCTCGCCGCCATCTCGATCGCGCTGGCGTTTGGCTCCGTCGCGTTGCTCGTGTTCACCGGCTTCCTCGCCGCCGTCTTCGCGCGGCTCTTCGGCGGCGCGGTCTGGGGGCTGCTCGCCGTCTTCGTTCTCTACGGCCTGATCACGGGCGGGGCGGCGCTGCTCGGAATGAAATCCCTGCGCCGGGTGCGTCCCGGAGACTTCCCGGTCACGCGGGGAGAGCTGCGGAAGGACTGGGCGGCCCTCGAGCTCGCGCGCTCCGCTCCGGAGGAGCCGGAGGAGAGAGACGAGGACGAGCTGCCGCGCGATGACCGTTTCGGTCCGGACGCCGTCCGTCCGGGCCGCGACGGTCGGGACGAGGATTTCGAGGCGCGGTATCGGGCGGAAGCGGAATGAGCGAGCAACGGGAGCGGGTCGAAGCGCTGCGCCGGCGCGGTGAGTACGAGCGCGAAACCCTGGCGGCGACCGTGCTCGCGATCCGACGGGAGATCGACGAGCGGCGCTCACGCTGGAAGAGGTTGAGCCTCCTCGCCGGCGGCGCGGCGGCGGCCGGCACCGTGGCCTTCAAGCTCTTCGGCCGGAACTCCGTCTCCGCGAAGCTCGGGCGTCTCGCTTCGGCGGCGTCGGTGCTCTTTTCGCTCGGCCGCGCGTTCGGGAGAGCCCGGCGCTTCTTCTGAGCCGTCCCGGATTCCTGTCCTGTCCTATTAACGAACATTCTGACTCATGCCGGGGACAGCCTCGGCGCGGAGGCTGCCCCTAAACCCTTCCTTTTCAACGACACCGGTGTGGCACCCTCGTTGCGCCTCTGCCGCATGGGCGGCGGTGCCGCTGCGGAGGTAACGCGATGAAAAAGAGTCTGCGCATCGGACTGGGGCTCGTGGGATTGGTCGCCGTTCTCGCCATGGCCGGGGCGCCTGCGGCGAAGGCGGATGGATTCGCAGGAACGTTCCGGGGGCCGCACGGCGAGTTCTCGATTCACATCGGGAGCCCGTCGTACCCGATCGGTTCCTATGCTCCGTACGGGCGTCGGGTCTATCACCGGGCCCATTACGGATACGGTTTCGACTCGCCCGTTTTCTTCTGCCGCCCTCACCGGATTCGCCACGCGCACTGGGTCCCGGTGCGGCGCCACCACACCCGTTGGCTGGTCGTCGAGCGCCCGATCATCGTCGTGGACAACGACCGCTACTACGGCCGGGGATACCGCGACGACTACCGGTACTCCGACCGGAATGACCGGTACGACCGGTACGACCGGTACGAGTACGACCGGTACGACCGACACGACGGCGGCCGGTGCTATCACCGGTACGACGACGACGACCGCGATCGGCGCGACAAAGGGAAGCGCCGCAAGAACAGGCGCGGCTGGCGCGACTGACTCCGCATCACTTCGATCGAAACGCCGGGTCCTCCTCCTTCCCGGCCGGACCGCCCCGACCTCGGGGCGGTTTTTTTGTCAGCGCGCGGGGGTGGCGGTCCTCTGCGCGGGCGGCTGGCGGAACGAGCGCGGGAGCGCCTGCGCGATGCGCTCGGCGATCATTCCGTATCCGCGGCCGTTGGGGTGGAACTGATCCACGGCAAGGTTCTCCGAGCCCCCCTGGAAGAGATCGAAGGTCGGCACGAGGAAGACCCCGGGAAACGAAACGGCCGTCTCCTGCATCAGTCCGTTCCAGCGGGCGATCACCGCGGAGGGCAGCTGGGACCGGCGGTCCGCGGAGAACGGGTTGTAGAGGCCCACGAGAAAGAAAGGGGCGGACGGATTGGCCTCCCGCAGTCGTTTCAAGACGATCCGGAGGTTCTCCGCGAAACGGGCCCGCGTGCGCCCGATCTCTTCCACGACCTGCACCGGAGCACCGGCACCGCGGGGCACGGAGCGCGAAAGGTCGTTGCCTCCCATGGACAGCACGATGAGATCGGCGGACCGCGCGAGCGCCGCGACGTTGGCGCTCTCGGAGAGCCGGCGTACGTCATCGGAGGTCGCCCCGTCCACGCCGAGATTCGCGATCTGCACCGGGCCGCCGGGGCGCAGGAGCGGCACGAGGCGCTGGGCGAACCCGCGTCCCTCCTCGTCCCCCGTGCCGCGCGCGAGCGAGTCGCCGAGCACGAGCAGGAGCCGCTCCCCATTGGTCTTGGGAATGGTCCCCTCCGCGTCCGGCGGCGGGGGAGGGGCCCCGAGAGGCTCGCCGAGGGACCCGCGCAGCGCGAGAGTGAATGCGCCTGCGAGAAGCAGGAAGGCGAGCCCCCCGACGAACGCGGGGAGGTGCCAGAGCCAGAGCCGCGAACGAGCCATCGACGAAATGCTAACTTGAGGCCGATGGCGGACGTCGTTCTCTCGGCCGAGGGCCTCACCAAGACGTTCGGCCGCCGCGAGGCCGTTGTGGACGTCTCCTTCGAGGTCCGCGAAGGGGAAGTCTTCGGTTTCCTCGGCCCCAACGGCGCCGGCAAGACGACGACGATCCGGATGCTCGTCGGCCTGGCGCGCCCGGACCGCGGGACGATCCGCATCCGGGGCCTCGACCTCGCTCGCGACTTCCGCCGGGCGATGGAGCACGTGGGTTGCATCGTGGAGTCGCCCGATCTCTACCGTTACCTGAGTGGGCGCGAGAACCTCATGCATTTCGCCCGCATGCTGCCGGACGGGGCATCGGGGCGCATCGCGGAGCTGGCCGGCCTCGTCGCGCTCGAGGAGAGGCTGGACGACAAGGTCTCGACCTATTCCCTCGGGATGCGCCAGCGGCTCGGCATCGCCCAGGCGCTCCTGGGCAACCCGGACCTCCTCATCCTCGACGAGCCCGCCAACGGTCTCGATCCGGCGGGGATCCGAGAGATCCGCCTGCTCGTCCGCCGGCTGGCCGAACAGCGCAACATCTCGGTCTTCGTATCGAGCCACCTGCTATCCGAGGTGGAACAGATGTGTGATCGCGTCGCGATCATCCACCGCGGCCGGACGCTCGCGGCCGGGCCCGTCGGGACGCTGCTCGACCGCTCGGTCACGGACCGTTATCGCTTCATCGTCCAGCCGCGTGAAGCGGCGGTCGGTGTGATCGCGGAGTACTCGAGCGAGCCCGTCGCCGCCCCCGACGGCGATCGCGGCATCGACGCCCGCATGCCGCGGGAGCAAGTACCCCGGGCCGTGGCCGCTCTCGCGGCCGCCGGGGTCGAGGTGTACGGGGTCGAGCGCCAGGCGTCGTCGCTCGAGGAGATCTTCCTCGAGGTGACGGGAGGGGAGACGGTGTGAAGTTCTTTCCGCTGGTGGAAAACGAGGTCTTGAAGCTCCTCCGACGCCGCCGGTTCCGCGTCGCGTGGCTCATCCTCGCCGTGTTCCTCGGGATGATCGTCTATGCCGCCGCGCAGGGACGCGAACGGTACCGCGGCGGCAAGCCGTGGAGGGTGGAGACGCAGGAGCGCATCGCGCGTCTCCAGACGTGGCTGCGTTCCGGCCGGATGATGAACTCTTCCGAACGCTGGGCGCGATTCGAGATCTCGCGACTCCAGTATCACCTCGACCGCAACGTGGACCCGGAGGCCATCTCCGGCCCCCTCTTCGTGCGCGGATTCGCCAACAGCGCGAGCTATCTGCTCCTCCCGCTGCTGGCCATCGTTTTCGCCGCGGACATCGTCTCCTCGGAGTTTTCCCAGGGCACGATCAAGCTGCTGCTGACGCGCCCCGTGGGACGATTGCGGGTGCTCGCGTCGAAGCTCGCCGCGCTGATGCTGTCCATCACCCTGACCGTGCTCTTCGGCGCGGCGACGGCTTACGCCATCGCAGGCCTTGCGTTCGGCTACGTCGGGTGGGGGGCGCCGCTGCTGACGGGCTTCCGGGTCGTCGGTTCGACGTTCGACCCGACCGCGATCCGCGAGATCGCTCTGTGGAAGGACACGATCCTCGTCTTCGGCCTCGCCTGGTTCGCCGCGCTCGTCGTGGGAGCGATCGCGTTCCTCTGCTCGGTTCTCCTGCGGTCCACGGCGGCCGCCATGGGCACGATGGTGGCCGGGCTCGTGGCCGGCACGATCCTCCCGCGCGTCGCTTCCTCCTGGGAGGCGCAGAAGTACCTCTTCGTCACGAACCTGCCGCTGCCCGACTACTACTCCGGCTCGCCGCCGCCGATCTCCGGAATGACCGTGCCGTTCTCCGTCGCCGTCCTCGGAATATGGGCCGCGGCGGCCCTTCTGGTGGCGTTCGGGGTGTTCGCGCGGAGAGACGTCCTGGCCTGAGCGTCAGGTGGGCTGAAGGCAGTCCTTCAGGGCGTCGAACAGCAGATTCACGTTGACGGGCTTGTAGAGCACGGCGTGCACGCCGGCGTGCTCGATCCGCCGGCGGTCTTCGTCGGCGGTGACGCCGGTGAGAGCGATGACCGGAAAGGAAACCTCTCCGCCGCGCTTGCGCGCCAGC
>JBHENW010000026.1:0-39363 GCA_046261875.1 Thermoanaerobaculia bacterium
GACCCCGCCCTGCGTCCCGCGGATCGTCGCGTCCGGCGTGGCGCGGGTGATCGTGCTCTCGAGGGACCCGAATCCCACGGTCCACGGCCGGGGAATCGCCGAGATCGAGCGCGCGGGAGTCCCGGTCGCCGGACCGGATGAGAAGCACCGCCTCCTCGCCGAGAGACAGAACGAGAAGTTCTCCGTCTGGATCCGCCGGAAGAGGCCTTTCGTGCTGGTGAAGTGGGCCGCCACGCTCGACGGCAAGACGGCTTCGGCGACCGGGGAGAGCCGGTGGATCACCGGAGCGGCCAGCCGCCGGCGAGCCATGGAGCTGCGCGAGGAGTACGACGGCGTCCTCGTGGGCGCGGCGACGGTGCTGGCGGACGACCCGCGCCTGACGCGCCGGCTCGGCTGGAACCGCGTGACGCTCCACCGTCGGATCGTCCTGGACGGACGCCTCAGGGCCCCCGTTACCGCGCGGGTGTTCCGGCCGGCGGAGGGAGCCTTGCTCGTCACGGCCCTGCCGACCGGCCATCGCCGCGTCCGAGCCCACGAGCGGCGCGGCGTGGAGGTCTGGAGCCTCCCGGGACCGCGGCCGGGCCGTGTCTCTCTGAGACGGCTTCTCGCCCGCCTGGCGAGGTCGGGCGTCGCGAGCCTCATGGTCGAAGGGGGAGCCGAGACCCTGGGCGAGTTCTTCCGCGCGGGCCTCGTGGACCGGGTCGCGGTCTTCACGGCGCCGAAGATTTTGGGCGGCGGCGCGGCGCCGGGAGGCGTCGGCGGACCGGGTCTGGCGCTCTCGGGCGCCCGCCGCCTCGCCGAGGTGCAGCACGAGGCTCTCGGCGAGGACTGGCTCGTCACGGGACGGGTGGCGCCGTCGCGCCGTTCGACTCACTAGACTGGCGCCGGTGTTTACGGGGATCGTGACCGGCCTGGGCGAGGTGGTCGACCTGGACCGCGGACGCGGCGGCGCGCGTATCCGCATCCGGCCGCCCGGCCGGGCGCGGAAATTCTCGCGCGGCGAGAGCGTCGCCGTTTCGGGCGTCTGCTTGACCGCGGTCGAGGCCGGCCGGGACCTCGTGGCGGACCTCTCGGAGGAGACCCTCTCGCGCTCCAACCTCGGCCGGGCGCGCCCCGGCTCCTCCGTCAACCTCGAGCGCAGCCTGCGCTGGGGGGATCCCCTCTCGGGGCATTTCGTGATGGGCCATGTGGACGGCCTTTCCCGCCTGCTCTCCGTCTCGAAAGCCGGCAACTGCTGGATGTACCGGTTCGCGATTCCTCGGGGGCTCGCTCCGCTCGTCGTCGAGAAAGGCTCGGTCGCTCTCGATGGAGTGAGCCTGACGGTGGCCCTGCGCGGACGAGGCGATTTTTCCGTCGCGGTCGTTCCCGAGACGCGGCGCCGCACGACCCTGGGGATCCGGAGACCGGGCGACGTCTTCAATTTCGAAGCCGACGTTTTCGCCCGCTATGGCCGTGCGGTCCTCCGCCGCGCGCGCCGCGATCTGGTTCGCCCGGGATGAAGCTCTACGAGGAGTCGGCCCCGGCGATCCGGGTCGGAGAGCTCGACGTGGGCGGGCGCCGTGCCTCCGGCCGGCTCATGCCCTACGCCGGAGACCACGACGGGCCGGCGATCCGTTTCGATCCCATCGATCGGTTCTTCTCTCCTCCCGCGAGAGATGCCCGCGTCGCCGTCGGGCCGCACGACCCCGCCCGCTGGCGTTCGCCGCTGGCGCGGATCCCTCCCGGTCCCGTCCTGATCGGGCCCGGTTCGCCCGCCGAAGAGATCCGGGGGACCTATCGCGCGGCCGCGGCGGCGGCCAAGGAGGCCGGCCGCGCCGCCTACCTGCTCGACCCCGGGCCCGCGGGCCTTCCGCCGGGCCGGGAGGGCGGGTTCGTCGTCGTGTGCGCCTGGAGCGGCTCGAGCCAGGCGCTGGACGACGTGGCGGCCGCGGCGCGCTCGGGGTTGCCGAGCGGGCTTCTGCTGCCGGCCATACCCGGCTGGACCGACGAGCCCGCTTTCCTCGAGGAGATCCTGTCGGAGGCGGCGGAGGCGGGGGCGCGGTTCGTCGCCGCGGTCGCGCCGAGGTGCGACGGCGATGCGCGCCGCAGAATCGTCGAGGCCCGGGGGGACGTGAGCGGGTTCTTCGAGCGGATCCATCATCTCGACTGGGAGCGCGCAATGCCCGCGACCCTCGCGGCGGTCCGCGCCGCCGTCCGCGACCGGGGTCTCGCCGAACTTCCGAGCCGGCCCTGGGGCGCCGCCGAGCCGGCGGGCAACGCGCTCGCTGCGGCGAGGCTCGAGGAGCGCGCCGCCGCGGTTTCCGACGACCACCGGCTGGCCCTGCTCCACGCTGCCGCGCGGTGGATCGACGAATCGGGCCGGGATCTTCGGGCCGTCCTGGCCGAAGGCAACTTCCGGAAAGTGTTTCCCTTCGCGCCCGAGATCGCCACCGAAGCGGAGAAAGCGCTGGCGGAGGCCCCGTGAGCTTTCCGGCGGGACTCTACGTCCACCTGCCGTACTGCGCGGTCCGGTGCTCCTACTGCACCTTCTTCGTATCGACCGACGAGTCCTCGCGCGCGAGCTACTTGCGGGCTCTCGCATCCGAAGCGGCGATGCTCTCCCCGTCGGCGGCCGGGAGCTCCTTCGACTCGATCTACCTCGGCGGCGGGACTCCTTCGCGGATCCCTCCGGCCGATCTGGCCCGGCTCCTCGATGGGATTCGGGAGTGTTTTTCCGTCGCGGGGGATGCCGAGGTGACGCTGGAAGCGAACCCGGAGGATGTCACGCCGGCGGCTTTGTCCGCATGGAGACAAGCGGGCGTCAATCGGTTCTCCCTGGGGGTTCAATCCCTCTCCGACGCGGAGCTGGCCGCCTCGGGCCGCGTCCACGACGCCGCCTCGGCGCGCCGCGCGCTCGCGCTGCTGGCGCGCCACACCGACGCCGTGGCGGTCTCGGCAGATCTGATCCTCGGCCTTCCCGAACAGACCCCGGAGTCCTTTCGGGTCACTTTGCAGCAGCTTCTCGAGTTCCCGCTCGACCACGTCTCGATCTATCTGCTCGAAGACAGCCGTGAGACGGCGGAAGACCGCCGCGAACGGCCGGGGCGTTACGTGTCCGACCGCGTGCAGGCCGACCTCTGGCTGGAAACGGGGGAGCGGCTCGAGGCACGCGGGCTCGGCCATTACGAGGTCTCGAGCTGGGCCCGGCGGGGCCGGAGGGCCCGCCACAACCTGAAGTACTGGGAGCGGACGCCGACTCTCGGGCTGGGGGCCTCCGCGCACGAGTTCTGGGAGGGAAGCCGTCGCGCCAACGTCACCTCGATCTCCCGTTACGTGGCCGAAGTCGAGAGCGGCCGCCGGCCCACGATCGTGGATCGTCCGATAGACGCCGAAGAGTCGGAGCGCGAGGCGATCATCCTCGGCCTGCGGAAGGCCGAAGGGGTGCCGGCGCGCGCCGTGGAAGCGTTCGTCGCCGCCCGCGGAGACGACCGGCTCGCGCGAGACTGGAGGGACTGGCGCGACGCCGGTCTCCTGCGGGAGCGCGACGGCCGCGCCGCTTTCACCGAACGCGGATTCCTGCTCTCCAACGAGATCCTCTGCCGGTTCGTCTAGCGCAACGAAGCGCTAGAATCGCCGCTCGAATTCACTCACACAGGAAAGGAGCCCGGATGAAACCCAGTCTTATGAGTCGCGCTCTGCTCGCGGTCCTCCTTTCTGGCGGCATCGCGTCGAGCGCGGAGGCCCAGAAGTTCTCGAGCGGTCACTGGAAGTCCAGGACGGTCATGGACGGCGGCCCCCAGGGTCAGGCGACGGCCGAGGGCGAGGTCTGGCTGAAGAACGAGAAGATGCGGATGAAGGCGAAGATGAGCGGCATGGACTCGAACATGATCATCGCTGAAGATGTCGTCTACCAGTGGATGGAAGGGCAGCCCACGGGGATGAAGATGCCCAAGACCGCCGAGTCCAAGGCGTCCGCGGACTACGTGAACCTGGACCTCAGGACGAAAGGCAAGAAGATCGGAACCGAGACCGTGGACGGGCTCGTCTGCGACATCTACGTTCTCGAGACGAACGAGGCCGGGCAGAAGGCGAAACAGACCGGCTGGCTCGCCCGGGCGAAGTCCGGGTTTCCCGTCAAGTGGGTCATGGAGTCGGGGAAGACGAAGACCACGACGACCAACCGGGACATCGAGATACCGGCCAACGTCCCCGACTCGATGATGACGCCTCCCGCGAGCGTCCGCTTCCAGGACATGACGGAGCTGATGAAGAGCATGCCGAGGCAGTAAGCGCCGCGGCTTGGCGTCGGGGCGGGACGGGCCCCCCCTTCGTTCTTCTAGATGAACAGCGGCGCCAGGACGAGCGTGATCGTGGCGAGCAGCTTCACCAGGACGTGGAGCGACGGGCCGGCCGTGTCCTTGAAGGGATCGCCGATCGTGTCGCCCACGACCGCCGCCTTGTGCGCGGGGGAACCCTTTCCGCCGTAGGCCCCGGTCTCGATGTATTTCTTGGCGTTGTCCCACGCGCCCCCCGAGTTGTTGAGGAAGGTCGCCACGACGATGCCGGCGATGGTGCCGACCATGAGAAGCGCCGCGACCGCCTCGGCGCCGACGCCGAACTGCTTGAAGACGAGCCCGACGACGACCGGCGTGGCGACGGCCACGATGCCGGGGAGGATCATCTGGCGCAGGGCGCCGCGGGTCACGATGTCCACCGTCCGCCCGTAATCCGGCCGCTCCGTCCCCTGCATGATCCCCGGCCGCTCCTTGAACTGCGCCCGCACGTCCTGGATGACGACCTGCGCCGCGCGGCCGACGGCGCGGATCGCCAGGCCCGAGAAGAAGAAGACGAGCATCGCTCCGATGAGGCCGCCCACGAAGACCTCGGGCTTGGCGATGTTCACCGATTCCAGCGGCGCGCCGTAGTTCCTCAGCTCGTCGAGGTAGGCGGAGAACAGAAGGAACGCGGCCAGGGCCGCCGACCCGATCGCGTACCCCTTGGTCAGCGCCTTGGTCGTGTTCCCGACCGCGTCGAGGCGATCCGTCTTGCGCCGGATCTCATCGGGCTGCTGCGACATCTCCACGATGCCTCCGGCGTTGTCGGTGATCGGGCCGAAGGTGTCCATGGCGAGGATGTAGGCGGCCGTTCCGAGCATGCCCATCGTCGCGACGGCCGTGCCGAAGAGGCCCCCGCCCGGCAGGGCCCACGCCCCGATCTTGAACGAGGCGAGGATGGCCGCGGAGATCGCGATGACGGGCATCAGGGTGCATTCGAATCCGATCGCGATGCCCGCGATGGCGTTGGTCGCCGGACCCGTCTGCGATGCCGCCGCGATCTCCTTGACCGGGCGGTAACGGTACTCCGTGTAGTACTGCGTGATGTAGACGAACGCGATCGACGTGAGCACTCCGATCAGGCCGCAAAGAAAGAACTTCCACCAGGCATCCGGCGCCTGCGGGTTGGCGAGCAGCCACCGCGTCGCCACGAAGAAGCCGGCGATGGCCAGCGCGGCGGCGACGTAGTACCCGCGGTTCAACGCCTGCATCGGGTCGCGATCCTCGCGCGTGCGCACGAGGAGGATGCCGACGATCGAAGCGAGCAGGCCGAAGGCGCGCGCAACCAGCGGAAAGAGCATGACGCCGACGATGCCCGCCGAGAACCCCATGCCCGCCTGTTCGGAGGCCGCGGCCAGAGTGGCTCCGAGGATCATCGCTCCGATGTTCTCGGCCGCCGTCGACTCGAAAAGGTCCGCGCCGCGGCCCGCGCAGTCGCCCACGTTGTCGCCGACGAGGTCCGCGATGACGGCGGGGTTGCGCGGGTCGTCTTCGGGGATGCCCGCCTCGACCTTTCCGACGAGGTCCGCCCCCACGTCGGCCGCCTTCGTGTAGATGCCGCCTCCGAGCTGCGCGAAGAGCGCGACGAAGGAGGCGCCGAAGCCGTAGCCGACGATGAGCAGCGGGATCTGGGCCTCCGGCACCTCGGTGAAACGCGACACGAGCCAGTAGAGGCCGCCGACGCCGAAGAGAGACATGGCGACCACGAAGAGTCCGGAGACGGCGCCGCCGCGCAGCGCGATCCGCAGGGCATCGTTGAGGGACGTCCTCGCGGCGGATGCCGTCCGGATGTTGGCGCGGATCGAGACCCACATGCCCACGTACCCTGCGATGACCGAGCACGCCGCGCCGAGGACGAAGGAAAGCGTCGTCCAGAACGCCAGCAGGAGCGCCGTGGGGACGGGGTCGAACTCGTGGTGGGAGCGAACGTAGGCGTACAGGACGAAGATCACGACGGCCAGGAGGACGGCCAGGAGGCCGATCGTGAGGTTTTGCCGGCGCAGGAAGGCCTCGGCCCCTTCCTTGATGGCGTTGGAGATCGCCTGCATCGCCGGCGTGCCGGTGTCGCGCCGCATGACCCAACGGATCAGGTATCCGGCGACGAAGAGCGAACCGACCGAGAACACCAGGACCAGGGGCAGGGCAAGCTCATGAGACATTCATCCACTCCTGTTCGCGGGTTTGGCCCCGCAATCGCCGGCTTCCCGGCCAGACCGTATGACCGCAGGGCCGGCGGAGAATATCAGAGGGGCAGCCTGCGAGAGGCGGCCCGGTCGCCGTGGGGGGCGGTGTTTACTGCGTCGGCGGGGCGGCCGGCGCGGGGGCCGCCTCGAGAGGCGCCTGCGCGCCGACGGGCACGGTCTCCAGCACGATGCCCAGGTTCCGGGCGCCGGCGTTGCGAACCATGTCCATGACCTCGATCACGCGCCCGTAGTTGGTCCCGTCGTCGGCGGAAAAGAAAACCGTCTTGTCCCGCCGGTTCTTGAGGATCTCGGCCAGCCGTGACGCGAGGGCCTGTGCCGTGAGCTGTTCCTTGTTGAGGAAGAGCTTGTTATCGGGGGTGACCGACACGATCAACTGGTCCATGAGCGTCGGAGCCTGCTCGACGGTCGCCTTCGGCGGCACCTTGACGTCGTAGCCCATCTGCAGCAGCGGAACGGCGACCATGAAGATGATGAGCAACACGAGCACCACGTCCACGAGCGGCGTGATGTTGATCTCGCTCTTGGGGTCGGTCCCGATCGAGGGGGCCATCGCCATGGGCCGTTATCTCCTTTTTGCGCTACGCCGTCGTCGCCAGGCCGCGGTCTAGGCGCCCGGCTTCTCTTTTTTCTCGGCGATCAGGCCGACGTCCTGAAAGCCCGCCTCTTTCGTCATCCGCATGACCTTCTTGACTTCGCCGTACTTCAGCCGCTTGTCGGCCTTGATGACGAGCTCCGTCTGGGGGGAGCGCTGGTACAGCTCGTCGAGGTTCTGCTGAAAGTCCGCGGGCGGTAGCCACTTCGTGTCGATAGCGAGGCGCGGTGGCTCCTCATAGTTGATGGAGATCAGCTTCTGATTGGCCCCCTCCGGCTTCTTGTCCGGGTTATTGGTCTCCGGCAACTGGACGCTGATGCCCTTCTGGAGCATCGGAGTGACCACCATGAAGATGATCAGGAGCACGAGGCAGACGTCCACCAGGGGTGTGACGTTGATGTCGCTCTGAAGTTTTCCGCGGCCGCCGCTGCCTGCCATTGCCATGGGTCAGTCTCCTCGAGTATCCACCAGGGGTTCTAGGACGCACGGACGCCGAGCTGGACGCCCGCGCCGCGGCGCTTGATGAAGTAGTCGATGAGCTCCGAGGCGGAGTTGGACATCTCGACCTGGAAGCGTTCCACCTTGTTGAGGAAGAAGTTGAACATGAAGACGGCCGGAATCGCCACGCCAAGCCCCAGCGCGGTCGCGACGAGCGCCTCCGCGATACCGGCGGAAACCGCGCCGATCCCGCCCGACCCGGTCAGGGCCATGCCGCGGAACGCGTTGATGATGCCGATGACCGTTCCGAAGAGGCCGATGAACGGCGCCGTCGTTCCGATCGTCGCGAGGCCCGAAAGCCCCTTCTTCATGTCCGCCGTCGTCATGAGGGCTTCGCGCTCGATCGCGCGCTCGGCCGCCTCGATCATGTCGTGTCCCGCCACGTTCCCGCCTCCGGTCGCCACGTCGTGCTGGAACTCGTAGAGCCCGGCGGAGACGACGCGGGCGAGGTGACTGTGCTTGAACTTCTTGGCCGACTCGATCGCATCGGAGAGCTTGTCCTGCTTCAGGTACTGCGTGACGAGGCGTGCGAACTGAAGCGACTGCTTGCGGGCCTTGCTGAAGAAGATGAGGCGTTCCAGGAAGACCGTCATCGAGTAGATCGACATGATCACGAGAATGATGATGACCCCCTTGTTGAGGATGGTCATCTGTTCCCACAGGTGGCCGACATCGAAGGTCATGCGAGACTCCTTCTCAAATTAATCCGCCCGCCCTCCGGCGCTAACCTCTCCCGCCCGCGAGCGCCCATGCTAGCTCCAAAGAGCGACACTCTACTTCCAAAGAGCGCACACTTTAGTGCAAGTTGAATGTCACCGTCACGGTCAGGTACACGCGCACGGCCCGGCCGTTGAGGGTCGCCGGACGATATCTCCATTGCTGGACCGCCCGCTGCGCGGCCGAATCGAGCAGGGGGTTGACCGACTTGAGCACCCGGACGTCCTCGACGCTGCCGCTGGCGGTGATGATGGCCTCCAGGATGACGACCCCTTCCATCCGGGCCTTGCGGGCCGCCTCGGGGTAGCTCGGCTCGACCTTGTTGGTCAATTGCGGGGCCTTCACCTCGCCTCCGACCCGAAGCGGTTCGTCGCCGACGCCCGGCCCGGTTCCTCCCGGGACCCCGCCGAGGACGCCGCCCGGCACGCCGCCCGGAACGCCGCCTTCGACGCCGCCCTCGACCCCTTCGCCTTCCGGAATGTCCTCCTCGGGCGCGGAGAGTGGGACCGGGACCGTCTCGGGGATGATCGTCGGCGCGGTCATCTCGGTCGGCTTGACCGGGATGGGCTTGACGACTTCGGGCTTGGGAGCGGCGGGCTTCGGCGCGGCCGGGGGCGGAGGAGGAGGCGGCGGCGGCGCCGCGGCATAGAACGTGACGGGAATCGGCGGCTCCGGCACGTCCTCGACGAACCAGATCGAGGCGCCCAGCACGGCTCCCAGGACCAGCACGTGCAGAGCGATGGAGACCGGAAGAGAGATGACCTTCTTCGGCCCCCTCTTCTTCATCTCGCCCGAGGATTCGATTAAGACGTCCTCAAACATGTCTGGTCCTCCCGCTTCGAAAGACCCCGGACCTAGCTCTTCGGTTCCGCCACCGTCGGCGTCGGAGCCGCAGCCGCCAGGGCCTTCTTACGCATTTCCATTGCCTGCGCCCGGTACTGGTCCGCCTGGGCGATGTATTCCTGTTGCCTTACGGGGTCTGTCTCCATCTTGGCCTTCTCCCGATAGAGAAGGTTGATGTAGGAGAGGGCCTCGAAGTAGTCGGGCCGGAGCTTCATCGCCTCATTGAGGGCCTCGAGGCCCTGGTCCACGATCCGGGCCCTCTCCATCGGATCGATGTTGGGGTAGTTGTAAGAGCGGTCCCAGGCCTGGGCCCCGATCAGGTGGTACACCTCAGGGCGGGTATCGGGGGGCTCGGCCGCGATCCGACGCTTGAGCCATTCGACGCCCTGATCGAAATCCCCCCTCTTGAAGTAGATCGAGGCCATGGATCCCATGGCGCGGGTGTCCTTGGGGTCTTCCTTGAGCATCGCCTGATAGAACCCGACGGCCTCGTCGTAGCGCTCCGTGGCGAGGTACATGGAAAGCAGCACCTCCCGCGCCTTGCGGTCCTCGGGCACCGTGTCCACGTAGATCTTGAGGTGCTCGATCGCTTTGCCGGCGATCTCGAGGTCCTTCACGTGTTTCGAGCCGGGCTGGTACATGCCCATGTACGCGTAGCCGATGCTCTTGTGTAGGCGTTTCTCGTTGGGATCGAGGCGGAGGGCTTCCTGGTAGGAGGCGAGAGCCGTCTGGTATTGCTGGGCCCGCGCGAACTCGTTGCCCTTCTTGATCTCCTGCTTGGCTTTCAGTTTGTTGCAGCCGGAGATTCCCGCCACCAGGAGGAGGAGGAGGGCGGTCACGGCCACGCGCTGCCGACGCATCGACATGCTGAAGCGCTGCTTGCTCGTCGCTTTATCCCACCCGAAGGCCGGGGTACCGCCCGGCCGGAGGGTCGAATTCTGTTGAATTCCCCCTGTCAACGCAACAAGCTTTTTGGCCGGTGTCGGCGCGGTCGCGCGAGCGGAGATATCGCGCGTTCGGCCATGTCCTGCCGGGGAATATTCGGCCCGGACCGGGCCTTGCCTTTCCGAAGGAGGACCTTTGAAGAGACTTTTCGCGCTCGCCGTCGTGCTTCTGGCGTCCGCCTTCGCCGGGGCGCAACAGCCCGCCAAGCCCGCGCCTCCCGCCCCTCCGGCTCAGCAACAGCCCCTCCCCCCGGTCTCCGAGACGGTGGAGGTCTCGGTGACGAACATCGAGGTCGTGGTCACCGACTCGAAGGGGAATCGCGTCACGGGGCTCACACGGGAGGACTTCGAGGTCAAGCAAGACGGCGTCCCGCAGCAGATCACGAACTTCTACGCGGTCACCGGAGGCAAGGTCGTGCTCGAGGACGGCAAAACCGTCTCGCTCGAGGAGCCGGCCGCGGAAGAGGAGCTTCCCGCCCAGCTGAAGACGCGTTACGTGTTCTACATCGACAACCTGAACATCCAGCCGCAGAACCGCAACCGGATGTTCAAACGCTTGAAGGAATTCGTCCGCGAGTCGGTCGGGCCGCACTCCGAAGCGATGGTGGTGACCTACAACCGTTCGCTCAAGGTCAAGCAGCGATTCACCTCCGACGTGGACGACGTCCTCGGGGCGATCGAGCAGACGGAGCTCGAGACGGGAGGCGGAACGACGCTCTGGTCCGAGCGCCGCGACAACCTGCGGCGGATCAACGAGTCCAGCTCGCCGGCGGAGGCCGTTCAGATCGCCCGCATGCACGCGCGGTCCCTCCGCAACGATCTGGAGTTCGCGGTGGACGCGATCAAGAACACGCTCAACGGTCTCGCCGGAGTGGACGGCCGCAAGGTCTTCGTCTACGTGTCGGAAGGCCTTCCGGCGACGGCGGGTGCCGAGATGTTCGATGCCGTCGGTCAGAAGTTCCGGGAAGGCAGCGCTTCCACACTCGAGCAGTTCGAGTTCGACATGAACACGCGCTACGCCTCGATCGTGCAGGCCGCCAACGCCAACGGCGTCACCATCTGGCCTCTCGACGCCACCGGTCTCGCCGTCGACGACCTCGTCTCCGCCGAGAACCGCACGATCGAGTCGCGGCCCAACACGTTCATGATGCGCCAGAACACGCAGGCGCCGCTCCTGATGATGGCGGAGCAGACGGGCGGAATCGCGGCGGTCAACACGAACGACTGGAAGGGCAACCTCGACGAGCTCGCCCAGGACTTCTCGAACTTCTACTCGATCGGCTACCGCAGCGGCCGGGCGGCGGTGGACCGTCCGCACCGCGTCGAGGTCACCGTGAAGCGCAAGCGGCTCAAGGTGCGCGCGCGCAAGGGGTACCTCGAGAAAACCGTCGAGACCCGCACGGCCGAAGCCGTCGAGGCGAGTCTCTACTACCCGCGCGAGGAGAATCCGCTCGGCATCAGCCTCACGGTCGGCGAGTCCCGTCCCTATGACCGGGAGAACTACCTGCTCCCGATCCACGTGTCGATTCCGCTCTCGAAGATGGCGCTCGTGCCGTCGGGTGACGTGTACCAGGGAAACTACTTTCTGTATCTGAAGATCCTGGACGTCTCGGGAAAGACCTCCGACATGCAGATCCAGCGCGGGACGGTCTCGGTGCCGCAGAAGGAGCTGGACAACGCCCAGAAAAAGAACTGGGGCCACCCGATGCAGCTCATCGTCGTGCCGGGAGGCCAGAAGATCGCGGTGGGCGTCCGGGACGGCGTCTCCAACGTGACCTCGTTCGTCCAGAAGAACGTCTTCGTCTCGGTGCTTCCCAAGGAGGCGGGCCGGGGCGAGTAACGCCGCTTGCGATCCGGCGCGCCGCGGGATAATCGCGGCGTGCCGGTTCCGCGGACACTCGTTCTCTTCGCTCGCGCCCCCGAGCCCGGCCAGGTCAAGACCCGTCTGGCGCCGCTTCTCGGAGCCGACGGCGCGGCCCGTCTCTATCGTGCGTTTCTGGAAGACGCCGCTCGCGCCTACGGGCGAGCTGCGGACTGGGCGCCGGTCCTCGCGGCCGATCCGGCGGCAGACCATCCCCTCCTCCAGGCTCTGTTCGCCTCGCCCTGGAGACGGGAGGACCAGGTTTCCGGCGATCTCGGGGCGCGGCTGACGGCGGCCTTCCGGAGTGAAGCGGCGCGGGGCGCCCGCGCGATCCTCGCGGTCGGATCCGACCATCCCGCCCTGCCCCACCGTCTTCTCCTCGAAGCCTTCCGCACGGTCGAGGATGGCCGGCACGCGGCGCTCATTCCCGCGGAAGACGGCGGCTATTGCGCCGTCGCCCTCTCCCGGGAGGTCGCGCCCGAGGGCGTTTTCGAGGAGATCCCCTGGTCTTCACCGGCGGTGCTCGAAGCGACGCTCGAACGCCTCGCTCGATTGGGCGCCTCCGTATCGCTCCTGTCGACCTTCTACGACGTGGACCGGCCGGAGGACGTGGCGAGGCTCGCGAGGGATCTGGCCTCTCGGGACCCGGGCGGCGAAGACTTTCCCGCGGCGACGGCGAAGGCGCTTCGGGAGCTCGCCGCGGAGGCCGCGCTCTGATACCCGTCCTCGATGCCCGACAGATGAAGGCCGCGGATCGCCGCGCGATCCGCGCGGGCGTGCCGGCGGAGCGTCTCATGGAGAACGCGGCCGCGGGTCTGGTCCAGGCGCTCCTCGAGACCCGTCCGGGCTGGCGGCGCGTGGTCGTGGCGTGCGGGCCGGGAAACAACGGAGGCGACGGGCTCGCGGCGGCTCGCATGCTGGCCCGTGACGGCCTGTCCGTCTCGGTCTTCACCCTGAGAGATCCCGAGTCCTACGCCGGCGCCGCGGCGGTCAACGCGCGGCGCGCGCGCGCGGCGGGGCTGGAATTCGCCCGGGTCCCGGGGCCGCGAGGGATCGGCGCTTTCCGCCGGGCGCTCGACGACGCGGACGGAGTCGTCGATGCCCTCTTCGGCACGGGTCTCTCGCGGCCGCTATCCGGGATCGCGGAGACCGCCGTCGCCGCCATCAACCGCAGCGAACGCGGGGTGGCGTCGGCGGACGTCCCGTCGGGCCTCTCTTCCGACACGGGCGAGCTCCTCGGCCCATGCGTGCGGGCGGACCTCACGGCGGCGTTCGCCGCGGCGAAGCATTGCCACGTCTTCCATCCGGCGCGGTCCTTCTGCGGCGACCTGCGCGTCGCCCCCATCGGAATTCCCGCGCGTCTGCTCGCCGCGCGGGGTCATCCCCTGTGGCTCGTCGAGGAGGCGGACGTGCGCCGCCTCCTGCCCGCGCGCGCGGAGGACTCGCACAAAGGAGACTTCGGCCGCGTCGCGGTGATTGCCGGGTCGCGTGGGAAAGCCGGGGCTGCGGTTCTCGCCGGCCGCGGGGCGCTGCGGGCGGGCGCCGGGCTCGTGACGATTTTCTGCCCCGCTTCTCTCGAGGCGACGATCGTCAGCGCCCTGCCCGAGGCGATGACGCGCGGCCTGCCGGAGCGGGCCGGAGAGGTCGTGGCCGACGGCGCAGCCGAGCTGGCCGGAGCCCTCGAAGGGTTCGACGCGGTTGCTGCGGGGCCGGGGCTCGGTTCGGGGGAAGCGATCGCGCCCTTCCTCCGGCAGGTGCTGAAGCTTCCGCTACCGCTCGTTTGCGACGCGGACGCGCTCAACGCGATGCCCGGGCTGCCGGCCGTCTGGGCGCGTCGCCGGGCCGCGACCGTCCTGACGCCCCACCCGGGAGAGGCGGGGCGGCTTCTCGGCGTATCGACGAAAGAAGTCCAGCGCGACCGGGTCGCCGCCGCCAGGCGGCTGGCTCGGAGGTCCGGAGCGGTCGTGATCTTGAAAGGCGCGGCCACGCTGATCGCCGATCCGGCCGGCACCGTCCGCGTCAATCCCACCGGCTCGCCTTTGATGGCATCGGCGGGGGCGGGCGACGTGCTGACCGGCGCCGTCGCCGCTCTCTTGGCGGGGGGTCTCCGCGCGCTCGAAGCGGCTTATTGCGCCGCGTACCTCCACGGCGCCGCCGGGGAGCTTCTCGCCGCATCGCTCGGAGACGCGGGGCTTCTCGCTCACGAGTTGGCGGACGCCATGCCGCTCGCCCGCGACGGCCTGCGCGAGCCGCGGTGACGACCCCGGAGGCCGCCCCCGGTGAGGGCATCCCCCCGAAGGAGATCGCCTCGTCCGGTGAAGCGGCGACGGAAGCGTTCGGCCGCCGGCTGGGACGCGTCCTGCGAGCCGAGGACGTCGTGTACCTGCGGGGCCGCCTCGGGGCGGGCAAGACGGCGCTGGCCCGCGGCGTCGCGGTGGGTCGGGGGGCGCAGGCACGGCAGGTCGCTTCGCCCACGTTTGCCCTCCTCCACGAGTACGCCGATCCGGACGGCAGGATCGTCCTGAGGCACCTCGACCTCTACCGGCTGGAAGACTCCGGACGCGATCTCGAAGTGCTCGGACTGCCCGGATCGGTCGAGGGCGCGCCGGTCCTCGTCGAGTGGCCGAACCGGACGATCTCCGGTCTGCTTCCGCCGACGATCGAGGTGACGATCGAGGCCGGAGCGGGGGAGGAGCGGCACATCTCCTGGACGCGCTCCGGACGCTGAAGCCGACGGTTAGAACGCGAAGAGCAGACCCAGAGAAACTTCACCCGTGGTCAGCCACTCGTTGCGGTCGCTGTCGCAGTCGTCGAAGAAGTCATCGTCGTCACAAAAGAAATCGTCGTCGTCGCGGTCGTCGCCGAGCGAGGTCGCGTATCCGCGTCCATCGAATCGGAGACCGAAGTTGGGCGTGAAGAACGTCTTGATGCCGCCGCCGAAAGTCGCCGTGAATCGCGTCTCTTCATCGGAGCCGAGGAAGTCGTCCGGGTCGAGCCGCGCGACGCCCCCGCCGAGGCTGACGTACGGAACGACCCGCCGCCGGCCGAAGTTGAAGACCATGGAGCCGAGCAGGTAATCGATGTCGAGATCCCCCAGCTCCAGTTCCTGGTCGGGGTCGAACAGGCCGCCGTTGCCCTCCTCGACGAACTCGGTGGAGACATGGGAGAGCTGCAGCTCGAGCTGGAAGGTGCTGTTCAGGTTGTAGCCGAGCCGTACGCCGTAAGAGAAGTCGTCGTCGGTCTCGACGTCGAAATCGAAAAGGTCGGTCGTGCCGCTCTCGAACTCCCCGCCAAACTGGTAGCCGCCGTACGGTGAGATCTCGAACGTCCGATCGCGAACCTGGGCGAACGCCGCGGCGGCGCAGAACAGCGCGGCGAGCGCCAGGGTGAGTGCACGGGTCTTCATGGTTTCTCCTCCGGCATTCCCGCCGGGTCGTTCCGGGCAGCCGATCCACCCGGGCGTTCAGTCCTTGTTCAATTTGCGTGCCGGGGCGGCGGGAACGGCGGGAGGAAACGGAGAATCAGCGGCGCGGTTTGAGGGTACGCTCGAGGAGCTTCTTCCAACGCTCCTCGACGTCCGCGGAGTAACCGACGACGCGGTCGATCAGATTCCGGTCGGGGCCGAGGATGAACGTGGACGGGATACCGAGAGCCGTCATCTGTCCGGCATCCTCCGGTCCCGCGTAGTAGACCGGGAGGGAGATGTTGTAGCGCTTCATGAAGGGCTCGACGCGGCGCCGGTCGGCGTCGACGTTGACCGCGAGGACGACGAAGTTCCGGTCGCTGTACTTGTCGTACATCCGCTGGACGACCGGTAGCTCCAGCCGGCAGGGCCCGCACCAAGTCGCCCAGACGTTGAGAAGGACGACGTTCCCCTTCAACTGGGAGAGGCGGACGGCCCCCCCGTCGGCGCCGGCGAACTCCAGGTCCGGGAAGCGCGCGTCCGGTTCCTGGGCGGCCGCCGGCGCAGCGAGCAGCGCGAGCGCCGTCAGGCAGACGAAGGCGGTCGAGAGGGATCGCATCGTCCAGACGAACGGCGGACGTGTCTCTGAAATTTCAACGCTTTGGAAGGCCCGGAAAATCATACCCTTCCCGCCTCCGCGGACCAAGCGCCGTTGCCCGGAGACGGCCTTTTCCCCGGCGGATCGAGCCACTCTGATAGAAGTCGTCTCCGTGCTCCCACCGGAGACCCTGGTCCGTGTCCACCGGGGGGGGCGTGTCGAGTCGGAGCACCGCGGCGACGTCGCCGTAGCCGATTCGGGCGGCGCGTTGCTCGCCTCCTGCGGAGACCCGGATCGGGGCGTTTTCGTGCGGTCCGCCGCCAAGCCCTTTCAGGCCCTGCCCTTTCTGGCGGCGGGCGGCGCCCGGAAGTTCCGACTCGGCGACGATGAGATCGCGCTCATGTGCGCATCGCACGGCGGCGAGCCGCGCCACGTCCGGCTGGCGGGCCGCATGCTCCGCAAAGGCGGCTTCTCGGAGAATGACCTCGTGTGTGGCGCGCACCTGCCGCTGCACGAGCCGTCCGCCCGCGCGCTCGTGCGCAGCGGCGACCCCGTGTCTCCTCTCCACAACAACTGTTCTGGCCAGCATGCGGCCCTGCTGCTGTCCTGCCGCCTCTTCGGGTATCCCAAGCGAGGCTACGAGACGCCGGACCATCCCCTGCAGCAGCGCATCCGGCAGACCTTCGCGGCCTATGCCGGCGTTTCGCAGGACTCGCTGGAAGTCGCCGTGGACGGCTGCGGGATCCCCGTCTTCTACGCGCCGCTTTCCTCGCTCGCACGCGCCTACGCGCGGTTGATGGCGCGTCGGCAACCGGGGGAGAGCGTCGAGGATCTACGCGCGAGGGCCCTCGTCGTGCGCGCCATGTGGGAGAGCCCCGCGATGGTCGCCGGCCAGGGTCGCTTCACGACCGAGCTGCTCGAAGTCGGCAAGCGCCGATGGGTCGGCAAGGAAGGCGCCGAAGGCGTTTATGCCATCGGACTGCGGCCGCGCCGCCCCGGAGCCCGGCCGGTGGGAATCGCGTTCAAGATCGAGGACGGCTCGTCGCGGGGTCGCGACGCGGTCAGCCTCGCGCTGCTCGATCAGCTCGGTCACCTCGACGACATCGCGCGCCGCCGGCTCGCGGCGCACGAGTTCATCCCGGTCTGTAACGCAACGGGTCGGGTCGTCGGGAGAATCGAGGCGGCCCTGCCCCCCCTCCGAATGCGGGATAATCCGCGCGCGTGAAACCAAGGCTCCTTGCGGTCGCCGTGGCCGTGGCGGCCGCGGCCGTCCTCTGCCTTGGATGCGCGACGAGCCGACGCGTCGTGGCATCGCTGACGGCCAACTGCAAGGAAGTGCAGCCGGGCGTCGCCTTCGAAATGATGCGAGACAACCCGAACATCCTCTCACTCGACGTCCGCCACGCGGGGGAGATCACCGAGGCGCGCCCGCGCATCCCGCGAAGCCGCAACGTTCCGCTCTCCGAGCTGCCCCGCCGTTTCCGAGAGCTCCGGCCCTGGCAGAAACAGACGATCGTCATCTTCAGCCGCGACGGCGCCGACGCCGCATCCGCCTGCGAGTTTCTCGCCCGACAGGGGTTCCTCTACGTTTCCCACGTATCGGGAGGTGTGGAGGCCTGGAGCCGTCGCGGCTTCCTCCGCGCTCCGTCCGCGGGGAGCGAGTAGTTGCCCTTCCGCGATCTGTCCGCCTTCCTGTCCGACCTCGAGGCGCAGGGGGAGCTCGTCCGGATCCGGAGCGAGGTCTCTCCGCTCCTCGAGATCGCGGAGATCGCCGACCGCGCCGTCAAGGCCGGGGGACCGGCGCTCCTCTTCGAGCGCGTGACGGGATCGTCTGTTCCCGTCGCGATCAACTTGTTCGCGTCGCGGCGCCGGATGCTCCGGGCGCTGGAAATCGGCTCTTACGAAGAGTGGGCCGAGCGCCTCGACTTCTTCCTCGACTTCCGCCCGCCCGAGGGGATGCTCGACAAGCTCCGGGCGCTCCCCAAATTCGGGGAGCTCGCCAACGTCTTTCCCAAGACGGTGCGCTCCGCCCCCAGCCAGGAGGTGGTCGAGACGGGGGACGGCGTGGACCTCGGACGCCTGCCGGTCCTCCAGTGCTGGCCGGAAGACGCCGGCCGGTTCATCACGCTGCCTCTCGTCATCACGAAGGACCCGGTGACCTCGAAGACCAACGTCGGGGTCTACCGCATGCAGATCTTCGATCGGAACACGACGGGCATGCACTGGCAGAAGCACAAGGACGGGGCCGGGCAGGCCAGCGGCTACGAGCGGGAGGGGCGGAGGATGGAGGTCGCCGTCGCGATCGGCGCGGACCCGGCGACCGTGTTCTCCGGGATCGCCCCGCTCCCACCGGGGATCTCGGAGTTCCTCTTCGCCGGATTCCTGCGCGGCGAGGCCGTTCCGCTCGTCCGGGCCAAGACCGTGGACGTCCTCGTTCCCGCCGAGGCCGAGATCGTTCTGGAGGGATACGTCGATCCCGGGGAGCGGCGGCGAGAAGGGCCTTTCGGCGATCACACGGGCTTCTATTCGCTGGCCGACGATTTTCCCGTCTTCCACGTGACCGCGATTACCCGCCGGCGCGCCCCCGTCTATCTGACGACGATCGTAGGGCGGCCTCCGATGGAAGACGGATTCATGGGAGAAGCGGTCGAGCGGCTCTTCCTCCCCCTGGTCAAGAAGACGATTCCGGAGATCGTGGACATGCACCTGCCCGTGGAGGGGATCTTCCACAACCTGATGCTCGTTTCGATCCAGAAACGCTTCGCGGGCCACGCCCGCAAGACGATGCACGCGATCTGGGGGACGGGACAGATGATGTTCACGAAGGCGATCGTCGTGGTGGACGCGGACGTGGATCTTCGCAATCCGGGGGAGGTGGTCTGGCGGGCTCTGACCGCCATCGATCCGGAGCGCGACGTCGAGATCGTCCGCGGCCCGGTGGACGAGCTGGACTTTGCCGCGCGCTTGCCCTGCTACGGCAGCAAGATGGGGATCGATGCGACGCGAAAATGGAAACAGGAGGGGTTCGACCGGGAGTGGCCCGGAGCGATCCGCATGTCGGAGGAGGTTCGCCGGCGCGTGGACGAGCTCTGGCCGTCGCTCGGCATCCCACTGAATCCGAAGCGTTGAAGCGCGACCCCGCGCCGGCGGGTGCTACAATCTCCGGCCCTCATGCGCGTCCTGATCGTGGATGCCGACTCGGAGTCGAGGGACGCCCTCCGTCGGGCCTTCGCGGCTGCCGGCGACCAGGTCCGCGTCGTCGCCACGCTGCCGGACGGGGAACGGCAGCTACTCGATTTCCAGCCCAACGTCGTGATCGCGGCCGTCTCCTCGGGGGATTCGGGAGGGGCGCTCGCGTTTCTCGAGTCCGCGCGCAACGCCGAGCCGAGGCGGGGCATCTATGCGCTCGTGGACGGCGCCCGGCTCGAAGACGGCGTCTCGGCGATGCAGCGGGGGGTTCACGATTTTTTGTGGAAGCCCCTCTCGGAAGGCCGGGTCGCTCTCGTGCGGGCGCGCTTCGCGGCGCGTCGCGAGCGCGAAGGCTGGATCGAGGAGATGCGTCTGCGCCTGGCGCGCGCCGAGATCGCGACGTCGCTCGCGGGCCTCTCGCCGCGCTGGCAGGAGACGCTCGCCGCCATCCAGAGGGAAGCCGCCGCGAACACCGACGTCCTCCTCACCGGGGAAGCGGGAACGGAAAAGGAGTCGGCCGCCCGGGCGGTCCACCGCCTCTCTCCTCGCGGATCGGCGCCGTTTCTGGTCGCTGGAGCGGGCGCGTCCGAGGACGGCAACGCGGAAGGGACGCTCTTCATCGCGGACATCGAACGCGCGAGCTTCGCGCAGCAGCGGGCGCTTCTCGAGAGGATCGAAGAGGGCCGGCGGGCGCGGATCATTCTCGCCACGGACGAGGAGCCCCGCGAAGCGGTCGCGGCCGGCCGCCTGCTTCCCATGCTCTTCGAGACGTTCCGCGACCATTCCGTGCATCTGCCCCCGTTGCGGGAGCGCGGAGAGGACGTCAAGCTCCTCGCCCGGCAGTTCCTGCACGAGATCGACGGCGCGCTCTATTTCGATTCGGAGGCCGTCGAGGCGCTGCGGGCGCACGACTGGCCCGGCAACGTCCGCGAGCTCAAAGAGGTCGTGCGCCGCGCCTCGCAGCTCGCAGACGGCCCGGCAATCGGGCCCACGGTCGTCACGTCCGTTCTGGGGCGCCCGCTCGCCTCGCGCCGCTCGCGGCGCAAGAAGGCGCCCGTCGTTCGGATCGCCGTCGGAGATTCGCTCGCCGACGTCGAGCGCCGGCTCATCCAGAAGACGCTCGAGTTCGCCCGGGGCAACAAGAAGAAGACTGCCGAGCTGCTCAAGCTCTCGTTGAAGACGATCTACAACAAGATCAAAGAGTACGGGCTCAGCACGGAGTAGGGCGCGCCTCTGGCGCCGCCATGGGGCCGATTGAAAGCGTCCCTCCGAGCCGGTACGATCTCCGTACCTCGCCGGAGTGGCGGAATGGCAGACGCAGGGGACTCAAAATCCCCCGCCCTTTACGGGTGTGAGGGTTCGACTCCCTCCTCCGGCACCAGAAGCGTCGCGTCCGCTCGCTCGGGCCTGCCTCTGGCACCGGCGAGCGGCTCGCGGATCACGCTCGACCGCTCGCCTGGCCCCTCCCTCGCTCCCGCTCCCGCGGCGCAAGGCTCCTCCGAGGACGGAGACTCCTCGCGCCGCGATCGGAGACGGTCGTCCGGACATGCCTCGAGTTAGCCGGCGGCCGACGACGACTCCCTACTCCGGGCCCAGGAACCGAGATCGAGGTCTGGCCGAGTTGAACAACCCTAGAACGACCTCCACTGCCCTCTAAAGTGGTCGTTCGACACGGTGTCCGAGAGTTTTCCACAGGCTCACAGGCCGCGTTGCGGCGGACAACTCCTCGAGAGCCGTCAGGACCCGGAGGGCGCGAAACCCCCCGTAACATTGCGTTTTTTGCGGTTTTTCCCTATAATTCGAGGTTCCGTTTAACCGTTTTTTTAATCTTTAGGAGGAACACGTGGGTTTCAGAGTCGGAGAAAAGGTGGTGTACCCCAACCACGGAGTCTCCGTGGTGGAGAAGATCGGCGAGGGCTTCGCGATCGAGCCGACGGTTCCCCGCAGTTTCTATCACCTCCGCCTGATTTCCAACAACTCCAAGGTCATGGTGCCGATAGGGAACACCGACCTGATCGGGCTCAGGCGGCTGACCCAGCGCAAGGACATCACGGGTCTGATGAAGAATTTGGCGGACAGCCGGTTTTCGACCACCGGAGACTGGAAAGGCCGCTACAAGCAGAACCTCGACAAGATGAAGAGCGGCAAGCTCAACGACATTGCCGATGTCCTCAAGACGCTCAACTACATCATGACCCGCAAGACCCTCTCCTTCCGCGAGAAGAAGATGTACGAGCGGGCGAAGTACCTCATCGTCTCGGAGATCGCCGTCATCAACAATCTGGACGAGAAGGAAGTGGAGCGTCAGGTGGACCGGGCGCTCGCGAAGTCCGCGCAGGGGCGTGCCGCCTCCCACTGACCTCGTTTCGACGCACGACGTGAAAAAGGGAGGCTTCGGCCTCCCTTTTCTTTTCCCCGACTGCAGATCGGGCCCTCGGGTCGCAGCGGAGGGTGGGCATAAAATCCACCCGTGAAAAGAACGCTCGCCGCCTCCCTGCTCCTCCTCTCGGCGGCGAGTCCCCTCGGAGCGGACGCCGCGACCGACGCGGCCCGCGCGGAGCTGTCCCGGGAGCGGCGCCGCCTCTCCTCGGAGGCGTCTCGCCTCTCCGAGGTCTCCCGGCGCCTGGAGGCGGCTCTCCAGGATCTGGCGGAAGCGAGCCGCGCGGTGGCAGACGGCGGCTCGCGGGCTGACGTCGGAACCGACGAGCTCGTCCGCCGGGAAGACGCCGTGGCCGCGATCGAGCAGGAGGTCAAGACGCTCCTCGAGCGGCGGCGGCTCATGGCCGACCGTCTCGTCGAGCGGCGTCGGACGATCGCCCTGCTCGAGGCAGAGATCGGCGGCAAGTCGAAAGTTCGCGACGTCGTCAGCGGTCGCTGGACGGTCCTCGTCGAACCGGGGGAACAGAAGGGCGTCTTTCGGATGAACCTCGATGGCACGCTCGTCTCGGGCGAGTACACGCTCGAGGGCGGATACCACGGCTCGCTGCGGGGGACGCTCGTCAACGACCGCCTGCGGCTGGAGCGAGTGGACTCGCGGCTCGGCTTCTCCGCGGTCTATTTCGGCAGGCTCAACCGGGACGGCGGGACGATCGCCGGCACATGGGAGGCGACCACTTTCGGCACGGGATCTCCCGGGGCCGGGCGCTGGCGGGCGGTCCGCGAGAAAGAGCGCGAGGAAGAAGCCACGCCATGAGCTCTCCGGAGGGTCCGCGCTGGCGCCGCTCGGCCGTTCCGCTCCTCGTCGGCGGGCTGCTGGGGTTCATCGCCGGTTATTTCGCGGCGGGCGGAGGTCGACCCGAGATCGCCGCGTCGTCTCCGGCGGTGCCGGGCGAGGAGAGCGATCGAGTCGCCTCGCTCGCGAAGGCGCTCGAACGCGATCGGGACAACCCCGCGTTGTGGACGGCCCTGGGGAACGCGCAGTACGACCGCGGCAACTGGCCGGAAGCGATCGACGCGTACGAGAACGCCCGGCGGCGGGAACCGAAGGACCCGAACCTGCTCTCCGACCTGGGTGCGGCCTACCGCAACGCCGGAGAATTCGGCCGCGCCGTCCACTTCTTCGAAAAGGCTCGCGAGAACGGGCCGGACCACTGGCAGTCCCTCTTGAACCTGACTCTGGTCTATGCCTACGACCTCGGCGACGCGGAAAAGGCGCAGCGGCACCTCGACGAGCTCAAGCGGCGCTACCCCGAGGTGCCGCAGCTCGACCGGCTCCAGGAGAAGATCTCTGAACTCCGGGCGGCCGCCTGATGCTCCGCTTCGCCCTCATCCTCGTCCTGTTCTTCGTCGCGCTCGGACTCGTGCGCGTCATACGGGGGCTGCTCTCGTCCGTTCTCGGCTCGGTCCCCCCGCCGCCGCGGCAGGTGGACGGGCAGGAGATGGTCCGCGATCCCGTCTGCGGAACCTGGATCGACCGCCGGCTCGCGGTGACGGGCTCGCGGGGCGGGGAGCTCGTCGCCGTCTGCTCCGACAAATGCCGCCTGGCCCTGGAGGCCCGATGACCGACACGCTGTTCGACCGCGAGGGCTCGCGGGGATCCGACTCGACGGAGGTCGCCGCCGACTCGCCGCTCGCCGACCGGATGCGGCCGCGGTCCCTCGACGAGGTCGAGGGTCCGGAGGAGGTCGTGGGGGGCAACGGGTTCCTCCGCCGCGCGATCGCGGAAGACCGCGTCCCCTCGCTCGTGCTGTGGGGCCCACCGGGTGTCGGGAAGACGACGCTCGCGCGCCTCATCGCGGCCCAGACCTCGTCGCATTTCCTCTCCTACTCCGCGGTCGCCACGGGCGTGAAGGAGATGCGGGAAGTCCTCGAGGGAGCGCGCCGGCTCCGTTCGCACGGCGGAAAACGCACCATCCTCTTCCTCGACGAGATCCATCGGTTCAACCGCGCGCAGCAGGACGTCTTCCTTCCGTACATCGAGACGGGCGAGATCGTCCTGATCGGAGCGACGACCGAGAACCCGTCCTTCGAGCTCAACGGCGCGCTCCTCTCGCGCTGCAAGGTCGTCGTGCTCGACCCTCTGGCGCCGGAGGCGATCGCCCGGATCGTCCGGCGCGCGCTCCGGGACATGACCCGAGGGCTCGGGGCCCGGGATTTCCGTTTGGACGACGAGGCGCTCTCCTTCATCGCGCAGACCTCCGGCGGCGACGCGCGCCGGGCCCTGAACCTCCTGGAAGCCGCCGCGGCGGACGCGGAAGCCGGCAAGACCAAGCGCATCGAAGTCTCGCGGCTGCGCGAGCTGCTGCAGCGCAAGGTCCTGCTCTACGACAAGGCCGGCGAAGAGCACTACAACCTGATCTCGGCGCTGCACAAGTCCATGCGGGAATCCGACCCCGACGCCACGGTGTACTGGCTGGTGCGGATGCTCGAGGCGGGTGAAGAGCCGCTCTATCTCGCCCGGCGCATCGTGCGTTTCGCTTCCGAGGACATCGGCCTCGCCGACCCCCGCGCGTTACGGATCGCGCTCGACGCCAAGGAGGCCTTCGAGCTTCTCGGCCTGCCCGAAGGCTCTCTGGCGCTGGCCCAGGCGGCGGTCTACTGCGCGCTCGCTCCGAAATCCAATGCGCTCTACGTCGCCGAGACCGAAGCCAAGACCGACGTGGCCGAGAAGCCGGCAGAGCCGGTTCCGGCCGTGATCCGCAACGCCGTGACGCGGCTGATGCGCGAGGTCGGCTACGGGGCGGGCTACCGTTACGCGCACGCCGAGCCGGAAGGGGTCGGCGGCATCGAATGCCTTCCCGAGCGCCTGCGCGGCCGGCGGTACTACCGGCCGCGCGGGTCCGGCGAAGAAGCGGAGCTCGCCCAGAGACTGGAAGTCATCCTGAAGAAACGCCAGGAGAAGTGGGCGCGCGAAGACAAGACCACGGAAGAGCGGCGCGCCCGCGCGAAGGCGTCGAAGGAGTCGCGCGCGCCGCGCCCCGCCGAGCCCGCGAAGTCCGAGGAAGACTTCTAGATCAGCTCTCCCCGCGCCGGTAGTTCGGCGCTTCCTTGGTGATGATGACGTCGTGCGGGTGGGACTCCTTCAGGCCCGCCGAGGTCACGCGGATGAGCTGCGAGCGCGTGCGGAGCTCCTCGATCGTTCGGCAGCCCGTCAGACCCATGCCGCTGCGCACACCGCCCGTGAGCTGCTGGATCAGGACCTCGACGCTCCCTTTGTAAGGCACCATCCCCTCGATCCCCTCCGGCACGAGCTTGGACAGCCCGCCGTTCGTGGATGCCTCGACCCCCATTGACTCCTGGAAGTAGCGGTCGGATGAGCCGGTCTTCATCGCCCCGAGCGAGCCCATCCCGCGGTACGCCTTGAAGGTCCGGCCCTGGTACAGGATCGTCTCGCCCGGCGACTCCTCCGTCCCGGCCAGAAGCGAGCCGATCATCACGAGATGCGCCCCGGAGGCGATCGCCTTGGTGACGTCGCCCGAAAACTTGATGCCGCCGTCCGCGACGAGGGGGACGTTGCGGCCTCGGAGGGCCCGCGCGCACTCGCGGATCGCGTGGATCTGGGGGACGCCGGCCCCGGTCACGACCCGCGTCGTGCAGATCGAGCCCGGCCCGATGCCGACCTTGATGGCGTCCGCTCCGCGCTGGAGCAGGTCGCGGGTTCCCTCCTCGGTCGCCACGTTTCCCGCCATGATCGGGGTCGAGGCGAAACGTTTCTTCAGGGTCGTGAGCGCCTCGAGCACCCCCTCGCTGTGGCCGTGGGAAGAGTCGAGCACGAGCAGGTCGACCTGGGCGCGGACGAGCTTCCGGGCGCGGTCGAGCATGTCGCGCGTCACGCCCACGGCTCCGGCCACGCGCAGCCGGCCGAGGCGGTCCTTGGCCGCCGTCGGGTACTTGATCGCCTTCTGGATGTCCTTGACCGTGATGAGGCCTTTCAGGTTCCCCGCGCGGTCCACGACGAGGAGCTTTTCGATCCGGTGCTCGTGGAGGAGCTCCTTGGCCTGCTCCAGGGTCGTACCGACCGGCGTCGTGATGAGGTTCTTCCGGGTCATCCGGGACGAGATCGGCCGGTCCAGGCGGGTTTCGAATCGCAGGTCGCGGGTGGTCAGAATCCCGACGAGCTTCCCCTTCTCGTCGATGACCGGGACGCCGGAGATCTTGTAGCGGGACATCAGCTCGAGCGCTTCCGAGATCGGCTGCTCGGGGCGCACCGTGACCGGGTCCACGATCATGCCCGACTCCGACCGCTTGACCCGGTCGACTTCCTCGGCCTGCGCGGCAATGGACAGGTTCTTGTGGATGACGCCGAGGCCGCCCTGCTGGGCCATTGCGATCGCCAGCCGCGATTCGGTGACGGTGTCCATGGCGGCCGAGATGATCGGGATGTTGAGCGGGATCCCGTCCGCGAGCCGCGTCTTCAAGTCCACGTCCCGCGGATGGACGCGGGAGCGCGCCGGCAGGAGGAGGACGTCGTCGAAGGTCAGTGCGAGCGGGAGCTCGCGCTCGGAAGACCGGGCTCCGGTTCTTTTCGCGGGCATCAGGCTCCGGCCGCCCGGTGGTTGCCCTTGCCACCGCCGGTTGCCGGCGGTGGCCCGCCTTCTGTCCCGTGGCATTTCTTGTATTTCTTGCCGGAGCCGCACGGGCACGGGTCGTTGCGGCCGACTTTGGGCGCGTTGCGCTGCACGGTCTCCACCTTCGCGTCCTGTCCTCCGGAGGCCGCGGCCCCGTAGGAGTAGTTCACGTTCGCGGCGCGACGGGAGGGCAGGGAGACCGGAGCGCGACGCGCTTCGGCGACCTCGCCTTCCGCCTCACGGAGGACCGGCTGGAGCCGGAAGAGGTACTGGACCATCTGGTCCTCGATCCGCTCTTTCATCAGCGTAAAGAGCTCGAAGGACTCCTTCTTGTACTCCACCAGCGGATCACGCTGGCCGTACCCGCGCAACCCGATGCCCTCCTTGAGGTGGTCGATGGCGAGCAGGTGGTCCTTCCACTGCTGGTCCACGACCTGGAGCATCACGAAGCGCTCATGAAGCCTCATCGTGGCTTCGCCCAGGAGCTGCTCCTTGGCTTCGTAGCGCCGGCGCAGCTCCGCGGCGAGCTCCTCCCGGATCTGCTCCCGCGTCTTCCCGGAGATGTCGAAGAAGCCCGGGTCGAGACCGAAGTACTCCTTCAGGTCCAGGTCGAAAGCATCGCGGTCCCATTCGTCGGGGTTCTTCTCTTCCGGGAGGTGGCGGCCCATGGCGTAGTCGAGGATCGTGTCGGCCAGTGCGAGGACTTCCTCCCTGCCCTGCTGACCTTTCAGGATCTCCCGGCGGAGGCCATAGATCTCCTCGCGCTGCCGGTTCATGACGTCGTCGTACTCGAGCAGGTGCTTCCGGGTCTCGAAGTTGCGGCCTTCGACCTGCTTCTGCGCCCGCTCGATCGCCCGGGTGACCATGCGGTGCTCGATCGGAACGCCTTCCTCCATCCCGAGCTTGCGCATGATGCTCTGCAGTCGGTCGGAGCCGAAGATGCGCATCAGGTCGTCTTCGAGCGACAGGTAAAAGCGCGAGGAGCCGGGATCCCCCTGGCGCCCGCTGCGTCCCCGGAGCTGGTTGTCCACCCGCCGCGACTCGTGGCGCTCGGTGCCGACGATGTGCAGGCCGCCGGCCGTCAACACCCTCTCGCGGTCCGTCCCCGCCGCCGCCTTGAGCTCCGCGAGCAGCGCCGCGAACTCCTCCGGATTGTTCGTCTCCTTGCGGCGGTGGTCCGCGAAGGCCTCCGGGTTGCCTCCCAGCACGATGTCCGTTCCCCGGCCGGCCATGTTCGTCGCGATCGTGACCGATCCCGACTTGCCGGCCTGCGCGACGATCTCCGCCTCCTTTTCGTGGAACTTGGCGTTCAGCACGACGTGCGGGACCTTGCGGCTCTTGAGCAGCGCGGAAAGGCGCTCGGATTTCTCGATGGAGACCGTCCCAACGAGCACCGGCTGACCCTTTTCCCGCAGCGTCACGATCTCCTCGGCGACGGCTTCGTATTTCTCGCGTTCCGAGGCGAACACGACGTCGTGGTGGTCCTCGCGGATCATCGGCATGTTCGTGGGGATCACGACGACGTCGAGCTTGTAGATCTGGTGAAACTCCGAAGCCTCCGTGTCCGCGGTGCCGGTCATGCCGGCGAGCTTCCCGTAGAGCCGGAAGTAGTTCTGCAGCGTGATCGTGGCGAGGGTCTGGTTCTCGCGCTCGATCTTGACGTTCTCCTTGGCCTCCACGGCCTGATGGAGACCGTCGGACCAGCGCCGGCCCGGCAGGACGCGCCCCGTGAACTCGTCCACGATGAGCACCTGCCCTTCGCGGATCATGTAGTCCACGTCCTTCTTGTAGAGGGTGTGGGCGCGGAGGGCCTGTTCGACGCCGTGGAGCAGGTCGATGTTGGTCAGGTCGTAGAGGTTCTCGACCCGGAGCAGCTTCTCCGCCTTCGCGACCCCGTCTTCGGTGAGCACCGCCGTCCGCGACTTCTCGTCCACGAGGTAGTCGCCCGTCGTCGTCTTGTTGCCGTGGCGGTCCTTCTCCTCCTTGCCCTGCCGGAGGCTCGGGATGACCCGGTTGCACCGGTAATAGTTCTCGGTGCTCTCCTCCGAAGGCCCGGAGATGATGAGCGGGGTCCGGGCCTCGTCGATCAGGATCGAGTCCACCTCGTCCACGATCGCGTAGACGTGGCCGCGCTGGACCATCGCTTCGAGCTCGAACTTCATGTTGTCGCGCAGGTAGTCGAACCCGAACTCGTTGTTCGTCCCGTACGTCACGTCGCAGGCGTACGCCTGCTGCCGCTCGTCGTCGAGGAGCTGGTTCTGGATGCACCCGACGGTCAGGCCGAGGAAGCGGTAAATGCGGCCCATCCACTCGGCGTCGCGGCGCGCGAGGTAATCGTTGACCGTGATGACGTGCACCCCCCGGCCCGTCAGCGCATTCAAGTAGACCGGCATCGTGGCGACGAGCGTCTTGCCCTCGCCCGTCTTCATCTCGGCGATCTTTCCCTGGTGGAGGACCATTCCGCCGATGAGCTGGACGTCGAAGGGGCGCATGCCGAGGGAGCGGACGGAGGCTTCCCGTACGACGGCGAAGGCTTCTTCGAGCAGCTCCTCGAGCGCGCGCGCCCGGGCGGCGGCCGCCTCCTCTTCGGGGACCCCCTCGAGCGCCTCCCGCAACCGGCCGCGGAACTCCTCCGTCTTGGCCCTCAGCGCCTCGTCGGAGAGCGACTGCATGCGGGGCTCGAGCGCGTTGATCGCCGCCACGCGCGGCAGGAGCTTCTTGATGTCTCGCTCGTGCTGCGTCCCGAAGACGCGAGCGAGGATCCGGTCGATCATATTTGGACGGAGAACGTCACGCGGCCGCTAATTATTCACGGGAATGACGTAAGCCGCGAGCCGGCCTCTGCCCGGCGGCTCCCGACGGCGGATCCCCGAAGACCGACTGCCGGGTTACCGGCTGCCGTCGAGGATGAACTCGAGGGGGTTGACCGGGCGGTCTCCCCGGCGAACCTCGTAATGGAGGTGGGTTCCCGTCGAGCGGCCGGTCGAGCCGGCCAGGCCGACCCGATCGCCGCGCCGCACCCGCGCGCCCTCGGGGACGAGGACCGAGGAGAGGTGGCCATAGACGGTGCGGTAACCCGTTCGGTGCGCGATCTCGACCATCTGGCCGTAGTCGCCGGACCATCCGCTGCGCGTGACCACTCCGTCGGCCGTGGCGAGGACGGGCTCCGCCCTCCGGGTGGAGATGTCGAGGCCGCTGTGGAACGCGGCGGAGCCGTCGAACGGATCTCGGCGGCTGCCGAAGCCCGAGTTCAGGACCCCGCGAACGGGCGCGACGGTCGGCGTGGAGGAAATCCGCTGTTCGCGGCGCGCGAACTGGTCGGCAATCTCGGCGAGGCGCGAGTTCAGGCTCGCCGTGCGCGCCGAAAGCGCGCCCTGGGACGGCGTGAGGGGCCCGCCGGCCCCCCCGCCTGCGGCGAGGGGAAGCCCGGCGACGATGGCGAGGCTGCGGGTCCGGGTCTCGAAGTCCTCGAGCTGCCGGGACAGACCCGCCAGCCGCCGGTTCATCTGCTCGGTCGAGGCCCGCAGCCGCGCATTCTCGACGAGCGCATCGCGGTACTGCCCGTCGCGCCGCTCGGAGGCGAAGTAGGCCCATCCAAAGGCGATCGCGGCGAGGAAAACTCCGGCGGCGGCTGAAGCGCCGAAGCCGAGCAACCGGGTCGAGATGGAGAGCTTGCGAAAAGGGGCACGGGCGTGGGGGACGAAGATGATCGTGTTGTAATTCCTCAACGTCTACTCCTCGGTTCTTCGTCGCAATAGACGCGCTTCGCGCCGTACACCGACCTTTGCAGAGAACAGACTGGGGCCGAAGCCGAGTTTTGAGTCGATCCTATGGCCCGGCAACCGCCGTGTCAATCCTGTCCGAAAAGACGGTGCGCGGGCGGTAACTGACGGCCTCGGCCAGGTGCGCGGACAGGATGCAATCGCTCTGGCCGAGGTCCGCGATCGTTCGAGCGACCCGCAGGGCGCGGTGCAGACCTCGCAAAGAGAGGCCGAGGCGCTCGAGAAGCGCGGGCACCATCTTTCTGGCCGCCGGGTCGAGGAGCAGACAGCGTTCGAAGAGGGCCGGCGGGGTGTCGGCGTTGCGAAAGCCGGGGATTCCCGAGCGCGCGGCCGCGCGGGACCGCGCCGTCTCGACGCGTCGCCGGACCGCCGCGGAATCCTCGGCTCTCCAGGTGCGATCGAGGTCTTTCCACGGCACCGCCGGCACCGCGATGTGCAGATCGATCCGATCGAGCAGCGGACCGGAGATCCTCCGCGCGTAACGCAGCCTTTCCCTCTCGTCGCACGTGCAGGAGCGGCGGGGATCGCCGACGAACCCGCAGGGGCACGGGTTCATCGCCGCCGCGAGGAGGAAATCACAGGGGTACACGGAAGAGCCGGCCACGCGCGCCACGGTCACCTTCTTCTCCTCGATCGGCTGGCGGATGCCTTCGAGCACGTCGCGACGAAACTCCGGGAGCTCGTCGAGGAAGAGCACGCCGCGGTGCGCGAGGGAGATCTCGCCGGGACGCAGGCGGCTTCCCCCGCCGACGAGGCCGGGTGCGGAGATCCCGTGGTGGGGCGCTCGGAACGGCGGCTCGGCGAGGAGGCCGCCTCCGGCGCCCATGAGGCCCGCGACCGAGTGGATCTTGGTCACCTCGATCGCTTCTTCGCGCGAGAGCCGGGGCAGGATCGTCGGGAGACGGCGGGCCAGCATCGTCTTGCCGGCCCCGGGCGGTCCGACGAAAACCAGATGGTGCCCTCCGGCCGCCGCGATCTCGAGAGCGCGGCGGGCAACGGCCTGGCCGCGGATCTCGCTCAAGTCCACGGCCCAGCCGGGACGGGCTTCCCCGGGGGAGGCCGACGCCTGCGGCAGGATGGCCGAACCGGTGAGGTGCCCGACCGCCTCGGTCAGCGATGAGACGGCGGTGACCCGAATCCGATCGACCACCGCGGCTTCCGCCGCGTTGCCCGAAGGCAGGAGGATCTCTTCCGCCCCCGCCTCGCGAGCCGCCAGAGTCAGGCAGAGGGCGCCGCGAACGGGGCGCACCTCGCCGGAAAGGCCGAGCTCGCCGACGTAGACGCGCCGGCTCTCCGAGGCGGGACGCAACCCGCCGATCTGGAGCAGCGCGATGGCGAGGGGAAGGTCGAGCGCTGCTCCCACCTTGCGGAAGTCCGCCGGCGCCAGGTTGACGGTGACGGCCCCGGAAGGTACGGGAAAACCGCCGTTGCGCAGAGCGGACCTGACCCGCTCGCGCGCCTCACGGACCGTCGTGTCGGGAAGGCCGACGATCGTGAAGCAGGGGAGTCCCGGAGAGACGTCGACCTCGACGTCGAGCACACGGCCTTCGATCCCCAGGGTGGCGGCGGAAAGGACTCGCGCGAGCAGAAGAGCCTCCTCGGCCGAGGAGACGCCTGGCGGGGCGATGAGGACCGGGAGATTGTAGCAGTGACTACCGAGTTCGGCTCGGAATCTTGATCCTGTCCCCCGGCCGGATCGTGGCCCGGGGCGGCAGGCTGTTGACGGCCAGGATGCGCGCGACCGTCGTTCCGTGACGCAGCGCGATGCGATAGAGGGTATCGCCGCGGCTGACCCGATAGCTCTTCGTGCTGCGCGACGCGGGGGCCTTGCGCTTCGGCGCGGCGGCGACCCGTGTTTCCTTCCTTGGCGAGCTCTTCGTCTTCTTCACCGACGCGGTCTGAACGACGGAGCGTCCGGGCACGACGAGCACGCGACCGCGCTTGAGCGTCGCTTTGCGGGAGATGGAGTTGGCGGAGGCGAGGGCGGTGACGGAGACGCGGTGGCGCTTGGCGATCCGGGCGAGCGTCTCGCCACGACGCACGACGTGACGCTTGGGGGCTGTGAAGACCGCGGTCGGCGCGGCCGCGTACGCCATGAGGATCGACGGGCGGGTCCCGACCGGGATCTTCAGCGCGTAACCCTCCGGCTGCCGCGGGACGACGGCGGCCCGCAGCTCCGGGTTGAGACGCTTGAGCTCGTCGAGGCTCGCCTCGTCGCCGTCGGCGAGGTGGCGCAGCTGCACGGGACGGTCCAGGTATACGGTCTCGTACTCGAGCGGCGACTCGTACGCGACGTCGATCCCGTAATGGAGCGGGTTGTGCGCGATCAGGGTGGCGGCGATGACGGCCGGGACGTAGTTCACGGTCTGCGGCCGGATGGCGCCGGTCGCGGCGAGCTGCCAGAAGTCCTTCGCGCCCGTGCGCTGCATCGCCCGGATGATCTTCCCCTCTCCGGCGTTGTAGGCCGCCATGGCGAGGTACCAGTCGCCGAAGAGCTCATGCAGATAGGAGAGATGCCGCGCTGCGGCCCGGGTGGACTTCTCCGGATCGCTGCGCTCGTCCACGATGGCGTTGGAGGAGAGGCCGTATTGGCGCCCGGTCCGGGGCATGAACTGCCAGATCCCGTGGGCCTGCATCGGCGAGTGGGCGTTCGTGAGGAAGGACGATTCGATCAGGGCGACCTGCGCGAGATCCTTCGGAAGCCCTTCCTCTTCGAAGATGCGGTGGATCATGGGCATGTAACGGCCCGACCGGGACAGGCCGCGCGAGATCACGCCGGCGAACTTTCCCTGGAAGGCCGCCAGCAGCCGCAGGACCGGCTCGTTGATGACGATCGGGATGTCGTACTCCGGGTGATGTTTGTCCGAAGTGATGCTCTCCCGCGCGTGCGTGATCGCCTCCTGGGTCGCCCTCGGCGATTCGATGCCTTCCAGCTCCGGAGACACCTTGCCGTCGACGTTGCCGGCCTCTTCCGTGGGCCCGGCGAGCGCTTCATAACGGAGGATTCCGTCGTAGAGGTCGATGGAGAACGCGACGAGGGCGGGATCGGCGGCGGCGCCCGACCTGGCGGAGGGCGCCGACTCGATCGCCTGTGCAAAGTGGTCGCGCGCGCAGGTGAAGTCCCCCGAGAGCGCGGCTTCGCGGCCCCGCGCGAAGTGATCCAGCGCACGCGCCATGGCGGCCTCGGCGGGGTTGGGTGTCTTCGGCGCCGGCGCGCGATCCCGGCCGCGCAGCGCGGAGCAGCCGGTGGCGGCCACAGCCGCGAGAAGGAAAGCTGCTGCTTTCCGGGGCAACCGTTGAGATTGGTTCACTGAAGGAAGGGTAACCCCCGCCTCGCGGGAATCTCAAACGTTTTTTCGTCCGGGAAATGTCCCTCCGCGAGGACGGAAGCCGCCGCTCGCTACGGCGGGAGAGTTACTTACCGAAGATGTGGAACTTGAGGGACAGGAGAAGTTTTTCGATGTCCCGCTTGGTCTGGAGCTCGATCGAGAAAGTCTTCTCTTCGCCGATGAGGTTCTTCTGCCGGTCTTCGATACGCAGTCCGACCGTGACCTGGTGGCCGCGCGAGAGCTCGCGCTGCGGGACCTGCACTTCGAAGATGCGGTTGATCTCCTTGCGGTGGTTCAAACTCGAGGCGAGGAGATCGTCGATGGAGATGCCGGGAGCGGGCCGGCGCGTCGCACGCTCCGCGACCGGGGCCGAGGTCGCGTTCTTCCGCAGTTTCTCCAGCTCCGCGAGGATGTCGATGTTGGACCGCACGCGGACGTGCTTGACGGCCTCCGGCTTGAGCTCTTCGACCTGCGGCGCCTCGGCGAAGACGACCTCGCCGATCTCGGTCTCCTCCGCCGCGGCGACGCTCTCCGCCTCCGGCAGGGGCGAGTCGAGCGAATTGAGCGCTTCCTCGAACTCCTGGACCGTCTCCACGTCGGACGCGTCGAACTCCTCCGGGGCCAGCAGCGCCGGCGGCGGAGGGGGCTCGGGTGGCGCTTGTTCGGAGACTTTGTCCGGAAGCGAAAGCATTTCCAGCGGCTCTTCCGCGGCCGGGGGCTCGCGGGTCAGGTCTTCCAGGCCGACCGGCGCCGCTTCCATCTCGGCAGCCTGCGGTGGCGCGGTCGGCGGCGGCGGCGCGGCCGCCGAGGGAGCCCCCGAGCCGGCGAAGGCCGGAGCCGCGCGCGCGGGGCGCTCCTCTCCCAGCATGCGTTTCTTCAGCGAGCGCAGCGTGATCTTCGAGATGGCCTTCAGCGTCTCGAAGACCCCCTGACCGAGGACGGCGCAGGCTTCGTAGGACTCGTACTGGCGCGCCGGGTTCAAGGTCTCCTCGAGCTCCTCGAGAGAGAGGACGTTGGAGAGGTCGCGTTTGTTGTACTGGAGAACGACGGGGAGCTCTTCGAGCTTCACCCCGATCTCCGCGAGGTTCGAGCGCAGGTTCGTGAAGCTCTCCAGGTTGGCGTCCTTCATCGCACGCTGCGAGTCCGCAACGAAGACGATGCCGTCGACCCCCTTGAGGACCAGCTTGCGGGTCGTGTTGTAGAAGACCTGACCCGGCACCGTATAGAGCTGGACCCGGGTCTTGAACCCGCCGATCACGCCGACGTCGAGAGGGAGCAGGTCGAAGAAGAGAGTCCGGTCTGTCTCGGTTTCCAACGAAACCATCTCTCCCCGGGAACCGGGAGAGGTCCGCCCATAGATGTAGTGGAGGTTGGTGGTCTTCCCGCAGAGCCCAGGACCGTAATAGACGATCTTGGCCGCCATCTGCATCGTGGCGTAGTTGAAGAAGACCATAAACCGTTGATTATGCGCGCAAGGAGGGCGCGTCCCGCCGCGATTCTAACCCCTCGTGGAAGGACGGGCGGGTCATCTCCGTGATTCCCGCGCTCCGCGCGGCAGCCGCGAGCGGACCTCCTCCTCGCCGCCGAGTCCCGGCGTGCGGCGAAGCGCTTCTTCCGCGAGAGCGGCGTAGACGCCGGCGGCGTCGGTCCCCTCCAGCGCCGTGGCGTGCGCGCGGATCGTCCGCAGATCGCGGCGGGCCACCGGCCCCGTAAACGCCTCCGCGAAGGGAAGCTGCCCGACCCCCCGGGCCGCGCCGGCGGCGAGCTCGGAGAGAGCCGCCCGGGCCCGCTCCTCCGGGACGCCGGCCTTTTCCCAGAGCCGGACCGCGAAGGAGAGCAGGGCCGCGGTCCCCCCGGCGGCCATCGCTGCGCCGGCGTGATACAGCGGCTTGCCTGCGCCCTGCACGACGTGGGATCGCGCGCCGAGCTCCTGAACGATCATCTCCCCCCGGACCACGGCCTCGCCGTCGCCTTCCACGGCGACGAGGACGCCCTGCCAGCTTTCGGTCGGAGCGCCCGTAAAGACCTGGAGCGGATGGAGCGACCCGATCGCTGTGGCGGCGCTCCGAAGGGGCGTCATCTCGGAGGCGGAGAGGGCGCCGGAGAGGTGATACGCGAACGGCGCCAAAAGGCGGCTCGTGAGGGATGCCGCGGTCTCCGCGATGTCGTCGTCCGGCACCGCGAGCGCCAGAACGTCCCCCTCGGCGACGGGAAGCTCGGCGATCGCGAAAGCCTCCCGCGCGCCGAGGCGCCGTTTCGCCTCTTCGGCGCGAGCGCGAGTCCGTCCGACGACCCCGGCGAGAACTCCATCCGCGGCGATCCAGGAGCGCGCCAGGGCCGAGCCGGCCCGGCCGGGGCCGACGAGCAGGAGACGGGAGCCGGACAGGAGCAACGGGGGAAGTGTACGCGTTGACTGTCCGACGTTAGCCGGCTATCCTTTCTCTGGCACTCGCGCTGCCGGACTGCCAAACGCGAGCGCTCAATCCGAAAGCCGCATGCAAACTCTGGACACCCGCAGCCGGGCGATACTGAAAGCCATCATCCGGGTCCACGTGGACACCGGAAAGCCGGTCTCTTCCCGGACGCTCTTCCGGTCGCACCGCTTCGATCTTTCGCCCGCCTCGATCCGCAACATCATGGCGGACCTGACCGACTCCGGCTTCCTGGCGCAGCCGCACACATCCGCCGGCCGGATCCCCACGGACCGCGCGTACCGCCTCTACATCGACGAGCTCATGCGCAACCGCAAGGTCGCCGACGACGTGCGCGAGCAGGTCGACTCGGACCTGGCCTCGGCCGGGGCCGACGTCGCGAGGCTCTTCGAGGCGGCTTCTCGCGTGCTGTCCCGGCTGTCCGGCGAGGTCGGCTTCGTCGTTGCCCCGGACGAGCTGCACACGGTCGTCAAGAGCCTCCGCTTCCTGTCGGTGGCGCCCGGCAAGATCCTGCTCGTCCAGATCAACGAGCCCGACGTCGTCGTCTCACGTGTCATCGAGACCGACGTCGCCTACACCGCTTCGGAGCTCGATGCGATCAGCGAGCGGCTCACGCGGGAGTACGGCGGACGGACGCTGCAGCACGCGCGGCGCCAGCTCCTCTCCGAGATGGCCGAAGAAAAGGCCGCCTGCGACCGGATGCTCGGCCGCGCGCTGGCCCTGGCCGAGCTCGGGCTCGAGCCCGGGGAAGGAGAGGAGCGGCTCTATTTTCACGGCGCCGCCAAGCTGCTGGAGAAGCCGGAGTTTGCCGACCTGGACTCCGTCAAGAAGATTTTTCGCACGTTCGACGAGAAAGCGCGCCTCCTCGACCTCGTGACGCGTTACCTGGAATCCCGGGGAACATGCGTCGTGCTGGGCTCGGAGAGCGCCCTGGCGACCGATCCTCGCCTCTCGGCCGTCTTGACCTCTTTCGGGCCGGGAGAGACACTGACCGGAATGCTCGGAGTTCTCGGTCCCGCTCGCCGGGAGTATCCCCGCGTCATCCCGGTGGTGGAACTGCTGGGACGCGCGGTGTCCGATCGCCTCGAGACGCGCGGCTTGCGCGACGCGGAGGAGGACCTGGAATGAGCGACCGTCGCGTCCCCGAAGAGGGCGGCATCCGGGACGCCGGCGACGAGCCCCTCGAGGTCCAGGACCCGGGCGACACCCTCCAGGAGGTGCTCGAGGAGGAGGAACGCTCCGCGGCCGCGGCGACGGAGACCAAGCTGCGGTCGGTCCAGAAAGATCTCGAAGACCTGCGCGACCGCCACCTGCGCAAGCTGGCCGAGTTCGAGAACATGCGCAAGAGAAGCGAGCGGGAGAAGCAGGACTACTTCCGGCACTCGCTGCTCCAGTTTGCCCGCGACTTCTTGCCGGTGCTGGACCATCTCGAGCTCGCGATGCAGCACGCGACGCCGACCGAGCGCAAGAGCCAGTTCGGCCAGGGCGTGGGCATGATCCGCAGGCAGCTCATGGACGTCTGGAAGAACTACGGCCTCTCCGAGATCGACACCTCCGGCCCCTTCGATCCAAACGTGCATGAGGCGGTGGCGACCGAGCATGCGGAGGACGCCCCGTCCCAGACGATCCTCGACGTGCTGCAGAAGGGCTATCAGCTGGAGGACAAGCTCGTGCGCCCGGCGCGGGTCAAAGTCTCCATCAAGGGGCGCCGCACGCCGGAATCGGGCGTCGCCGCCGGCCCCGGCCGGGGCCGTTCCGAGACGGAAGAGTGAGGGGAGGGACCGGTGAGCAAGATCCTGGGCATCGACCTCGGGACGACCAACTGCTGCGTGGCGGTGGTCGAGGGGGCCACGCCCCAGGTCCTTTCCAACCGGGAGGGGAGCCGGACGACCCCTTCGATCGTCGGATTCACGGAAGATGGCGAGCGTCTCGTCGGGCAGATCGCCAAGCGTCAGGCGATCACGAACCCGATGAACACAGTCTTCGCCGTCAAGCGACTCGTCGGCCGCAAATTCGAGGCGGAAGAGACCCAGCACGCGCGCGAGGTGCTGCCCTACGAGATCGTTCGGGCCGTCAACGGGGACGTCAAGATCCGCACGCGCGGCCGGGAGTACAGCCCGGAGGAAATCTCCGCCTTCATCCTGAAGGAGATCAAGGAGTTCTGCGAGGAGGCGATCGGGGAGGAGATCACCGAAGCGATCATCACCGTTCCCGCTTACTTCGACGACGCCCAGCGGCAGGCCACGCGCGACGCGGGCCGCATCGCCGGGCTCGAGGTCCTGCGCATCATCAACGAGCCGACGGCGGCCTCGCTCGCGTACGGGATGGACCGCAAGGGGAGCGAGGTCGTCGCGGTCTACGACCTGGGCGGCGGCACGTTCGACATCTCGATCCTGGAGCTCGGGGAAGGGATCTACGAGGTCAAGGCGACCGCCGGCGACACGTACCTCGGCGGCGAGGACTTCGACAAGAAGATCATGGACTGGCTGCTGGACGACTTCAAGAAGTCCACCGGCATCGACCTCAAGCAGGACCGCATGGCGCTCCAGCGGCTCAAGGAGGCGGCGGAGAAGGCCAAGTGCGAGCTCTCCACGGCCACGGAGTCCACCATCACCCTCCCGTTCATCTCGGCCGACGCGTCCGGACCCAAGCACATCAACCGCACGCTGACGCGGGAGCGTTTCGAGTCGCTCGTGGCGGACCTGATCGACCGGACCGCCGCGCCTTGTCTCGACGCTCTCCAGTCCGCCGGCCTGAAGCCTTCCGACGTGGACCAGGTCATCCTCGTCGGCGGTCAGACGCGCACGCCGCGGGTCCAGAGGATGGTCGCCGAGCTCTTCGGCCGGGAGCCCAACCGCGAGATCAACCCGGACGAGGTCGTGGCGATCGGCGCGGCGATCCAGGGGGGCATGCTCAAGGGGGAGATCAAAGACGTCGTCCTTCTCGACGTGACCCCGCTCTCCCTCGGGATCGAGACGCACGGGGGCGTCTTCGAGAAGCTGATCGAGCGTAACTCGACGATCCCGACGAAGAACACGAAGGTCTTCACGACCGTCGCGGACAACAGTCCGTCGTCGAGATCCACGTACTGCAGGGGGAGCGGGAGGTCGCGCGGGAGAACAAGTCCCTGGGCCGCTTCGAGCTCGTCGGCATCCCCGCGGCGCCCAAAGGGATTCCTCAGATCGAGGTGACCTTCGCCATCGATTCCAACGGCATCGTGAGCGTGTCCGCGGCCGACCTAGCCACCGGCAAAGCCCAGGGCATCCAGATCAACCCGGCGGGGGGCCTCTCGCAGGCGGAGATCGACAAGATCATCAAGGAAGCCTCCGTGTTCGCCGAGGCCGATCACGCCCGGCGCGAGGTCGCGCAGATCAAGAACCGCCTCGAGGGAATGCTCTCCTCCAACGAGCGCGTCTTCTCGGAGTTCGGGGGAGCGCTCGCTCCGGACGAGCGCGAGCGCATCGAGGAGACGCTCAAGCGCTCGCGCGAGATCGCGGGCGGGGAATCTCGCGAAGCCTTGAACGAGGCGATCTTCGACATGCAGGGCGTCTCGAAGGTGCTCACCCGGGCGATGCTCCAGCGGGCCGGCGGCGGGGCCGCCGCCAGCACTCCCTAGTGTTTCGTAACAGAAGTCATGATAATATAGCCATG
>JBHENW010000027.1:0-9364 GCA_046261875.1 Thermoanaerobaculia bacterium
GCCACGCCGACGTGGTGCAGGGCTCCCTCGTCGTCGTAGAGGCCGAGCAGGAGCGAGCCGACCATCGTGCCCGCTCCGTTCTTGTGCCAGCGGAAGCCGGCCACGACGCAGTCGGCCGTACGCGCGTGCTTGACCTTGATCATCGTGCGCTCGCCGGCCCGGTAGGGCGCATCGAGACGCTTGGCCATCACGCCGTCGAGCCCCGCCCCCTCGAACCGGCGGAACCAATCCTCGGCGAGTGCCCGGTCGCGCGTGGCCGGCGAGAGGTGGACGGGGGGAGCCGCGCCGGCGAGCGTTTGCTCCAGCCGTGCCCGCCGCGCGGCGAGGGGCTCTTCGCGCAGGTCCTCGGCGCCGAGCGCCAGGAGGTCCCACGCAACGAAGGACGCGGGAGTCTGCTCCGCGAGCAGCTTGACGCGGGACGCCGCCGGATGGATGCGGAGGAGCAGCGCCTCGAAATCGAGCCCGCTCTCTCCGGCGATGACGATCTCGCCGTCCACGACGCAGCGCTCCGGGAGCGCGGCGGCCAGCGGCGCGATGAGCTCCGGGAAATACCGGTTCATCGGCTTCTCATCGCGGCTCTGGAGCATGATCTCGCCGTCGCGAAACACGATCGTCCGGAAGCCGTCCCACTTCGGCTCGAACTGCCAGCCCTCTCCGCCGGGAAGCGCGTCCGCGACGCCGGACAGCATCGGGGCGAGCGGCGGAGCGAAAGGCAGAACCACGGCCGAATCCTAGGTCGACGCTACGGATCGCGTACAGCATTCACGGGACGGCGTTCCGAGAAGAAGGGATGATGGCGGTGGCGACGATCAGGACCGCGACGCTCGCGGGACGAGGCGTCCACCAGAGATGTCGTCGTGCTGGCCTTCTCGGCGGATCCCGCGGCGCGTTGGTCCTATCCTGACCCTCACCGGTACCTCCAACACTTTCCGGACTTCGTCCCAGCATTTGGCGGCAAGGCGTTCGAGCACGGTAGCGGTTCGAACGTCTCGGGACGATTCCGTTCGGGACCTCGCCGCCCATAGTTCCGATGCTACGGAGCCGGTGAAAAGCCGGCTCACGGTGGCGCAGTGGTCGATTTCGGTTCCCGCCAATCGACGTAGAGGTGAGAAGACGGATTTCACGCGGAAACCTTCGATAGGCGCCGCGCGTAGAGCCCTCGTGTGGATTCACGGTCGCGGTCCCCGCGACTTGCGGCATGATCCGATGTGAGTCGTCGCGCCCCGTCTCCAGGTCGAACGTCAGGTTGTGTCAACGGAAGGAGGAGTTCTGATGGCTCGTTATGTCGATGGTTTCGTGCTCCCTGTCCCCAGGAAGAACCTCGAAGCGTACCGCCGCATGGCTCAAAGGGCCGGCAAGGTCTGGCGCGAGCATGGCGCCCTCGAGTTTCACGAATGCGTAGGGGATGACCTCAACGTGAAGATGGGGGGTTCCTTCCGCAAGCAGGCGAAGGCAAGCCGGGCGAGACGGTCTTTTTCTCCTGGATCGTCTTCAAGTCGCGCGCGGATCGCGATCGCGTCAACGCAAAAGTGATGAAGGACCCCCGGATCGTGAACGACATGGATCCCAAGTCGATGCCTTTCGACGTGAAGCGCATGGTCTACGGCGGCTTAAAGAGCCTCGTCGATCTCTGAGACGGGCCGCAAGGCCCTCCGCCGCTTCGACAACCAGCAGATGTCGGACCCCGCGCTGAAACCGAAACCGATCCAGCGGTTCGACCGCTCGATCGTCGAAGGGCCCATCGAGCCCGCCGTATGGCGCCTGGCCTGGCCGACCATGCTGCAGAACGTGATTGCCGGCCTCCAGGGCATCGTCGATCACGCGATGGTCGGTCACTTCGTCGGCTACACGGCCAACGCCGCCATCGGCGTGAGCTGGCAGGTCATCATCGTCGTCATCGTCTTCATCAGCTCGCTCTTCACCGGGATGGGCGTGCTCGTGGCGCGCTTTGCCGGGGCGAACCAGCCGGAAAAAGTCAACCGCGTCGTGTATCAGGCGTTCCTCACCGCCGTCGCCCTGGCCGTGATCATGGGGGTCGTCGGCTACTTCGCGGCGCCCGCCCTGCTCGACATCGTCAACGCCGCGCCGGAGGTGCAGAGGGAGGCGCTCCCCTTCCTGCGCGCCATGTTCCTCGGCATCTTCGGGATGATGCTCTTCTTCATGTTGAGCGGAGCGTTCCGCGCCGCGGGCGACCCGCGGACCCCGTTGCGGCTCGGCGTGACGATGACGATCCTGACGGTCGTCTTCAACATCATCCTGATCCCCCGCTTCGGGACGCTCGGCGCGGCGCTGGGCACGATCGGCAGCAGCACGCTCGTCGCGGCCTACGGCGTGTGGAAGCTCTTCGCTCCCGGCTCGGTGATCCATTTCCACCGCGGCATGGATACGAAGCCGGACTTCCAGATCATCCGATCCCTCTTCCGGTTCGGGCTGCCGACGGGCGTTCAGGGCATCGCGATGAACATCGCCGGGATCCTGCTCCTGCGCTTCATCGGATCCCTCGAGCACAGCGCGGCGGCCCAGGCGGCCTTCGCCGTCGGCTACACGGAGCTCTTTTCGCTCATCACGTGGACGTCGGTCGGGCTGATGGGAGCCGCAGCGACGATCGCGGGGCAGAACCTCGGCGCCGGCAACCCGGACCGGGCCCGGCACGGCGCGGCGGTGGCCGCGCGCATCGGACTCGGCGTCGCGACGGTCGTCGGCCTGCTCTTCCTGACGATTCCGGAGGTCCTCCTCGGGATCTTCGGGATGACCGAGCCGCTCGTCACGTCGATCGGGAAGGAGCTGCTGCGTTTCCTCAGCGTGTCGGGCCTCTTCATCACGGTGGCCCTGAGCTACACGGGAGCGCTACAGGGAACCGGCGATACGCGCAGCCCGCTCTACATCTCGATCATTTCCCAGATCGCGGTGCCGATCGGGCTCTGCGTGATGTTCCAGGCGATGGGGGGCCTCCAGCCATCGGAGATCTGGATCGCGATCGTGGCCGGGCACTTCACGCGCGCCGTCCTGAGCGTCGTCCGGTTCCGTCAGGAAAAATGGCGGCACATCGCCGTGGACATCGAGCCCGCGCGGCCGTGATCGACTCCACCGCAACGCGGCCGGTTTCCGGCCGCAGAAAGGACACCCGATGTTTCTGATCCGGGACGTTTTCAATACCAAGCCGGGAAAAGCGAAGGACTTCGTGGCCAAGGTCAAGAAGGCGATGCCGCACATGCGAACGCCGGGAGTCCGGAACATGCGCGTCATGACCGACACCGTCGCCGGTTACTGGACCGTGGTGTGCGAGACCGAGGTCGACAAGCTCGAGGCCTACTTCGATGCCGCCACCGAATCGCAGAGCCCGGAAGCGGAAGAGGCGATGAAGGGATACATGGATCTCGTGAAGGGTGGCCACCGCGAGGTCTTCCGCATCGAATAGGCGCTCCGGTCCCGTCGGTCGGCGTTCTGTTGCCGGTCGCGAGATGAATGTCCGGTCGCGGCCTGAAACCCCGCCGGATTCCCGGGCGTATCACGGGGCGGTGCGCGAGAGGATCGGAGGCCGCGATGAGCGCGAATCGCGTTCACATGTCCGGAGACCGTGAATTCAGGAGGGCCATGGTGAGAGACGCCGCCGCGACGAGGGCTGCCGCCGCTCGGACGTGGTTCCAGGCCGTCCAACCCCGGACGTAGTCGGTCCAGATGGCGGATCCAGGAGCGCTCGCCGGATCGACGCTCGCGAGCTTGTCGTTGCGTGGCACGTTGAACGCGATCGTCACGAAGATCGTCCCCGCGAGATAGGCCAGGCTGCCGATGAGGCGATAAGTTCGGTCCGCTCCTCCCGACTCGATCACCATCATCAAGACGGCCAGCGCAACGCAGGCTGCGGCGGCGCCGAAAAACGGGATCAGAAACGATGGGTTGAGCACGGCGACGTTGATGGACTGCATGGCCGCAATGCCCTGCGGGCGAGGAAGGCGCGAGAGGGCCTTCATGACGAAAGAGGAGAAGGCATAGAAGATCCCGGCCACCAGGGCGCATCCGAGGGCCGCCACGAACGTCAGGACATCGAGATATCGGTCGATCATGCGTTCTCCCTGCCTTGTCCGAGTATCTGGCGCCGATGATCTCTCGTCATGGTCTTGCGCGATTCGAAGCCGCGACGTACGGGTAAGCTCGGGGGCGTGATGCCCGACGGACTCGGAGCGTCCGAAGGAGGAGAGATGCTGGGAACGAAAGACGCCATGGCGACCATCGCGGTCCGGGACCTGGCGAAAGCGAGAAAGTTCTACGAGGGCCAGCTCGATTTCGAGGTGGCGGACACGGAGGGCTCCGAAGCGGTCGCCTATGCGAGCGGGAAATCGAGGTTCCTCGTCTACGCGTCGCAGTACGCCGGGACCAACAAGGCCACCGCGGCGACGTGGACGGTCGGCGAGGACCTGGAGAATGTCGTCGAGGCCTTGAAGGCCAAAGGAGTGACCTTCGAGCACTACGACCTGCCCGGAACGACGCGAAAGGGAGATGTCCACGTCGCCGGAGACGTTCGGGTGGCCTGGTTCAAGGACCCCGACGGCAACATTCTGAGCATCGTCAGTGGGTAGCCGGACGCTCCGCCCGGCGTGACCCGGGCGCAGCGGCCGGTCGCTCCGCGGCAGATCCTCCGGACCTACGTCGTCCTCACGCTGCTGTCGACGTTCGCTTCGTCCTTCATCTGGGGGATCAACACGCTCTTTTTGCTCGACGCGGAGCTGACGATCACTCAGGCGTTCGCGGCGAACGCCTTCTTCACGGTCGGCCAGGTGCTCTTCGAGGTGCCGACCGGCGTCGTGGCGGACACCTTCGGGAGGCGGATCTCCTACCTGCTCGGATCCGCCACGCTGTTCGTGTCCACGCTTCTGTACCTCTGGCTCTGGCGCGTCCACGGGCCCTTCTGGGCCTGGGCTCTCGTCTCGATACTGCTCGGCCTCGGCTTCACGTTCTTCTCGGGCGCGACGGAAGCCTGGCTCGTGGACGGCCTGGACGCCACGAAGTACGAGGGGACCCTCGAGTCGGCGTTCGCAAAAGGTCAGATCGCAGGAGGCGTCGCGATGCTGACGGGGACTCTCGCGGGAGGGGCGATCGCCCAGGCGACGAGCCTCGGGGTCCCGTATCTCCTCCGCACGGCGATGCTCGCTTTGACGTTCCTCGTCGCGTTCCTCTCGATGCGGGACGTCGGCTTCACGCCGCGGACGCGCGGCTCGATCGTCCGGGAAGTGGGGAAGATCCTGAAGTCCTCTCTGGACCACGGGTTCCGCAACCCGCCAGTCCGATGGCTGATGCTCGCCGGCTTCTTCGCCGGCGGCGTCGGCATCTACGCGTTCTACGCGATGCAGCCGTACCTCCTGGAATTGTACGGTCGGAGCGAGTCCTATGCGATCGCCGGGATGGCCGCCGCGATCGTCGCCGGCGCCCAGATCGTGGGGGGCTACATCGTCCCCCACGCGGACAAAGTGTTCCGGCGCCGGACCTCGCTCCTGCTCGCCGGCTCCCTGACGGGAACGGCGGCGCTGGCCGTCATCGGCCTGACCTCGAGCTTCTGGGTGGCTCTGGCGTTCCTGACGGTGTGGGCGCTCGTCTTCGCCGCCACGATCCCGGTGCGGCAGGCGTTCATCAACGGGCTGATCCCCTCCGCGCAGCGCGCCACCGTGCTCTCGATGGACAACGTGCTCGGCTCGGCCGGGGGCGTCGCGATCCAGCCGGCGCTCGGGAAGGTGGCCGATGCCTGGAGCTACGCGACCTCGTACGTCGTGGGCGCAGCCGTCGAGCTCCTCGCGGTCCCCTTCATCCTGCTCGCGCGCCGCGAGAAGGCTTCTTCCGATTCGATGCCGGCCGGCGGCGCGGGGGGCCGACGAGCCGCCAGAAACGCGCCTCGTTGAGGAGGGCGATCCGGTGCCCCTTCTCCTGGAGCCGCTTGATCTCCATGAGCTTGACGCCCGCGTCCTTCCCCGCCGCCTGCAGCGGGTTCGGACGCCCGCGCACGACGACCGTTGTCCGGCTCGACGGGCTTCCGTGCACGATCGCCCCCGCGCGACGCGCGGCGCGTGCGGCCTCGGTCCGCCGGCGGCTCAGGATTCCGGTAAAGGCGAGATGCACGCCCTTCAGAGTCTTCGGCAGCCCGAGGCGCAGCGCCGCGGGAGGGTTGCGCAGGGCGTCGATGAGCTCCTGGGCGCTTTCGTACCGCTTCCGCCGCTCCCCGATGCAGCGGTACACGATCTCCTTGAGGTGGTCGCTGCAAGGGAGGCGGCGGATCTCCTGGGTGCCGACCCGGATCCGCGCGTCCCCCTTCACGAGCATCCCCAGCAATTGTCCGACCTGGTACACGTCGTCGCGCGCCTGCCACTTCGGGGCCGCTCCGGCCAGAATGTCGGTCGGCGCCGTCAGCGGGTTCAGGGTCCGCGCGTCGATGCCCGCCCGGTCGCTCTGATGCCGGACGATCCCGAAGTCCCCGAGTTTCAAACACCGGCCGTCGCAAACGAACACGTTCATCGGCGTCAGGTCGCGATGGAGCATCTGTCCGCGGTGCAGCTTCCCGAGCACCTCGAGGATCCCCGCGATCTCGCGCCGGGCGGCCCTCTCGGGCCAACCTCGATTCGTGCGCTGCAGGAACGTCCGGAGGTCTCCCTGGCTGGCGTACTCGAGCGCGAGGCAATAAAGCACGCTGCCGTCCGGGCGCAGAAGAGGAAACCGATCGAACACGGCGATCGCCCGGGGGTGTCCGTCGAGGAGCTGGCCGAAGTACGCCTCGCGCAGCCAGCCGTCGATGTGCCGGCTCGCCTTGATGCATATGACCGCCGGGATCCGCCGCGAGCGAGTCAGACGGGTCGCGAGGAAGGCCTCGCCGAAGCCTCCCCGGCCGATCGGGCGGTCGATGCGATAGCGGGTTCCCGTCTCCGGGCTCTGGATGACCTGGAGCGGCGAGAGGAGATCGCCCCCCTCCTTGATCCGGGCCCGCGCGCCGGCCGAGAGGGTTCGCGTCGAGGCGCGGGACATGGGATTCATGCGGACGGTCGGTCGACGGTCACGGGATCGTCCCGGTCAGCATAACGTGAGCGCCGCATGGCGATGACGTGGAAGCAGGTCTGCCGTCTCGCCCGCCGCCTTCCCGAGGTCCGGGAAGGAACGTGGTTCCGCACTCCTTCGCTCGAAGTCCGGGCAAAGTCTTTCGTGCGCCTCAAGGAAGACGGCCAGACGGTCGTGTTCCTCCTGGAGAACTTGGACGAGCAGGAGCTGCTCCTCCTCGCGAAACCGCGCGTCTTCTTCATCACGGACCACTACCGAGGCTGGCCGGCAGTCCTCGCGCGGCTTTCCAAGCTCCATCCCGCGGAATGCCGGATCCGGCTGGAGCGGGCGTGGCGGAAGAAAGCGCCGAAGGCCCTGGTAAAGGAACGCGAAAGCGGCGGGAAAGCAGCGGTCAGGGCCCGGCGCCCGCTGTGAGCGGGGCGCGAGCGCGGCTCTCCTGGGGGAGCAGCGCGGCATAGAGGAAGTCGTGGACCGGCGTGGGCACGCCCACCTGCCGGGCCAGCCGGACGACGGCCCCGGACTGGTCGTCCAGCTCCGAAGGGCGGCCGGCGAAGATATCCCGCTGCATCGAGCTCGTGGCGGACGCGGGCAACCCGTCCACGAACCGGAGGGTCTCCTGGACCACGCTTTCATCGAGCCGGACCCCGCGTGCGCGGGCGAGGAGGGCGATCTCCTCCATCGCGTCGCGCAGCATGGCGCGGGTCGGGGGGACGTTCCGAAACTCCCCGGCGGCGGCCCGAGCGACCGCGCCGACCCCCGAGAAGGACGCGATGAAGAGGAACTTCGACCAGATGACGGACCGGATCTCGGTCGAGACTTCCGCCTGCACTCCGGCGCCCGCCAGCGCGCTCCGCACCTCCTCGGCCCGGCGACTCGGGCCTGCGCCGAGCTCGCCCAGCACGATGCGGGGCTCGATGGCGGAGTGACGGATGAGACCCGGCTCGACGATCTCCGCTCGGATCCACGCCGCGCCGCCAAGGACGTGCTCCGCGCCGAGGGCTTCGGCGAGCCGGTCGGCGGCCTCGACGCTGTTCTGGACCGAAAGGACGGGCGTCCCCGGTCCGAGCAGCGGAGGCATCGCGGCGGCGGCCTCGGGGAGCTGCCAGGTCTTGACCGCGCAGAGCACCCAGTCCACCGGTTCGATTTCCGCCGGTTGGTCCGTCGCCCGCGCGGGCCGGACATGGATGTCCCCTTTGATCGATTCGACGCGGAGGCCGTCGCGGCGAATGGCATCCAGGTGCCGGCCCCGCGCGATGAAGTGGACTTCGTGGCCCGCCGCGGCGAGGCGCGCGCCCGCGTAGCCCCCGACCCCGCCCGTGCCGAAGATCGCGATCTTCATGCGCCCCGGGTTGGTCGGAAACGAGAGGTCCTAGCCGAGCCCGTACTTCTCGAGACGCGAGTAGAACTGCGCGCGCGTCAGCCCGAGCAGCCGCGCGGCGCGCGACTTGTTTCCCCGGGTCTGTCCCAGGGCCTTGGCCACGAAGGTCTTCTCGACCGCTTCGAGGTCCACGCCGCCGGCGGGCAGCGGAGCCGTCGGGTCGAGCGAGCCCTTCAGGCCGGAGCTCAGGACGGGCCCGGACCGCGCCGCGGCCGCCGTGGGGAGGTGCTCGCGCGTGATGAGGCCGCCGTCGCACAGGAGGATCGCCCGCTCGATGGCGTTGCGCAGCTCGCGCACGTTTCCGGGCCAGGAATACTCGACGAGCCATTCCCCCGCGTCGCGCGAGATCCCGGCCGCGGGACGCCCCATCGTCTGGCCGAGCTCCTCGAGGAACATCTCCGCGAGCGGAAGGACGTCCTCCGGCCGTTCGCGGAGCGGGGGCACGTGGATCTCGAAGACGTTCAATCGATAGTAGAGGTCCTCGCGGAACCGTTCGCTCGCGATCGCCGCCGCGAGGTCCCGGTTGGTCGCGGCAATGACGCGCACGTCGGCTTTCAGGGTCCGCGTGCCGCCCAGCCGCTGGAACTCCCGCTCCTGGAGCACGCGAAGGAACTTCGCCTGGACGACCGCGCTCATCTCCGTGATCTCGTCCAGGAAGAGGGTGCCGCCCGCCGCCTGCTCCAGCCGCCCGACCTTCGTGCCCACGGCGCCCGTGAAAGCGCCGCGCTCGTATCCGAAGAGCTCCGACTCGAGGAGCTGTTCGGGCAACGCCGCGCAGTTGATCGCCACGAACGGCTTGCCGGAGCGCGGCGAGCCCTCGTGGATCATGCGGGAAATGACTTCCTTGCCCGTTCCCGACTCGCCGGTGATGAGCACCGTCGTATCGGAAGGGGCGACCCGCCCGACCTGGAGCAACGCTTCCTTCCAGGCGCGGGAGACCCCGACGATCCG
>JBHENW010000028.1:0-30674 GCA_046261875.1 Thermoanaerobaculia bacterium
ATGCAGCTCGAGATGCGACGGGTATTCGTGATCCGGGGCGGCGAAGGACCCGCTGGCCACGCCGGGAAAGTCCTGCAGAAGATGGACGTGACAAACGCCCCCGGGGCAATGCTGCAGGACCAGAGACCAGGTGAGAGCGGAGGCCGGGAGCGAGCCGTCCTGCGCGTCGTTTCCCGCACCCGAGAAGGCGATGACGTCGCCCACCTTCCACGACGTGCCGGAGGCCGGCGAGGTGATGCTGACCACGGGAGGCGTGTTGTCGGGAGTGATGAGGACCGACGTCGTGCTGCTCGCTCCGAGCTGATCCGTCACGCGAAGCCGGACGGTGACGTTGCCCGGCGCGCCGTAATTTTTTGTCGGCTGGACGGACGTCGAGTCGTCGTAGTCGCCGTCGCCATCGAGATCCCAGGCGAAGCTCAACGTGTCGCCGGGGTTTGGATCGCTCGAACCGGAGCCGTCGAAGTTCACGGTCAGGGGGATGGGACCGTTCTGCGGGCTCGCCTGGATGACCGCCACCGGCGGCTGGTTGCTCGCGAAGAACTGGATCCGGCGCAGCTTGCCGCCCGTCAAGTCGAGGTAGAAGAGGTCTCCGCACGGCCCGATCTTCAGGTCCACCGGATTGGCGGCGCCGGAGACGAAGGTCTGGACTTGCTTCGGGTCGGGGTGGCCGTTTCCGCCCTGGAGCATGGCCCAGATGCAATCGCGGCCGTAATCGGCGAAGAAGAGAGCGCCGTTGTAGGCAGCGGGATAGGTCCCGCTGCCGTAGAAGGCCATGCCCGAAATGGCGGAGCTTCCGGTTGGGCAAGGTTCGCCCGGGACGACCTTCTGAGAATGACTGTAGGCGTGGTACGGAACCGTGACCGACTCCGGTTCGGAGTAGAGGTTCTCGCAGAGCGTCAAGTCCAGCGAATCGAAGCCCGGATGGGCGGCCGGTCCGTAGTGGCAAGGCCAGCCGAAGTTGTCGATGACGGAGTCGTTGGCGTCCGGAATGCGGTTGATCTCCTCCCAGGAACCGGCCCCCACGTCGCCGATCCAGATCTCGTCGGTGCCGGGCCGGAACGTCAGTCGAAACGGGTTGCGCAGCCCGTAGGCGATGACCCGGCTCGCGTTCGCATCCGGGCTGCCGAAGAGAGGATTGCCGGACATCGCGGCGCCCGTCGCGGGGTCGATCCGCACGATCGTGCCGTCCAGGGTCGCGGGATCGCCGGAAGTCCGCAGGTCCTGGCTCCGCAGAGAGCCCCCCGCGGCGCTCGGGGGAGTCTGGACCCCTCCGACCGGGACGGGTGGATCCCCCCCCGGATTGATTGGATCGCCATCCTGTCCGTAATCGAGGAAGGTCGCGCTCGCGCCGTCTCCGGCGCTGGCATAGAGGGCTCCGTCCGGGCCGAAGGCGAGCGACCCGACCGAGTGGGTCTGGTACTGCTGGAACCAGTCCTCGATCAGCACCTGCTCTGACCCGGTCATGACGTCGCCGGAGGCGACGAGGCGCGAGAGCCTGCCGCTGACCACGCAGCCGTCGGCCGTGGGACCCGGCGGGGTGGGGCAGCCGTCGGTCGCGGCCCCGGCGGTCCCCCAGCGTGGCGCCGTTGCCCCGATCGCGGCATCGTGCGTGTACAGAACGTAGACGTGGGGAGTGGCGGGGAAGTTGGGATGGAGGGCGATCCCGAGCAGTCCGCGATCCCAGTAGTTGTGGACCTGGGTGCGCAGGTCGGCAAAGATCGTCGGGGTCGTGTCCGAGAGGTTGTCGAAGACCTTGATCACCCCGCTCTTTTCGGCGATGAACACGCGGCCGTCCGATGCGAACTGGACGACCGTCGGGTTGGTCAACCCACTCATCACGACCGATTCCTGGAACCCGGGCGGAAGCGTGGCCCCGCTTCCGTCACCCGGCAGGAGAAGACTCGCAGCGAGCGCAAGACCGAGGCCCAGAGGCCGATTGCCCGGACCCGGCGACGTCAACGTGACCCAAGGCTATCGAAAACAGCCGGGAGCTGACCGGCTATTTGACCCCTGCGGGTCGCCGTCTCCGAGAGGACGGCCTCTCAGAGCGCCCTAGTCGCGCGGCATGTAGTAGCGCCGCAGCCAGCGTGAGAGGCCGTCGAGCCCCGGAAACAGGACCCTTTCGGTCAGGTTGGCCTGGTCGAGCTTGTCCCGGACTTCCCACTTCAACGCGGCGGGGACGACGATCCGGCGCGCGAGCCCGGGATGCGCGCGCAGCCACTCGTCGAGGCTCGCGGTCGGACTCGACAGGAGCGAAAAGAGCGCGTACTGGTTCACGATCCGGTCGTCGAGCGAGGGGGGATCGAAGAACGCCACGAAGGGGCGCCGCGCGAGCGAGTCGAGATCCGACAGCGAGCGCGCCACGGCGGAGAGCATTTCGGCCGTCAGGACGTCCGCGCGCTCGCGGCGCAGCGCCGTGCGGAGCCGCCCCGGAAGCAGCTCGTGCGCGCGGCCGTAGTCCACGACCCACACGACGGCGTCCCGGTCGAAGCGCTCCGTAGCGGCCGTCGCGAAATGCAGGGCGACGTAGGGAGAAAAAGTCCAGTCGAGAAGCCGCGTCGGGAGGCCGTGATGCTGTCCCAGGGCCAGCCAGTTCCAGACGGAGTCCTCGGGCACCGCGCTGCGCTGCGCGAACTTTCGGAAGTTACGCAGGAGCGGCTGCTCGAGCCCCCGCGGATCCGGCGCGAGCTTCTGGAGCGCCGTCGCCAGCGTGCTCTCGACGTCCTGCATCCCCCGAAACGCGAAGCGGGACCGGTACCGTCCGATCGGGTTTCGCCAGGACCCCGCGTAGAGCTCTTCGTTGAGCTGCGCCCACGTGCGCACGCGGACCTCGGGAATGGGGGGCGACGCCGCCGGCCGACGCGCCCGGGCCCGGCGCGGAGCGCGGCGCCTGGCCGCGGAGCGCTTCATGCGAGCAGCTCGAGCGGGGACTTGCGGCGCCGGCGGGCGACCTGATCCATCGTGCATTGCCGCGGGGCTTTGTCCGGCCGCCACCGCATCAGCCGCGTGCCGTGGCGGAAGCGGCCGCCGGTGAAATGGTCGTACTGGACTTCGGCGACGAGTTTGGGCGCGAGCGGCTTCCAGTCGCCGCTGCGTTCGGTGCTCCAGCGGCTGGGCCCACCCGGGGCGTTTCCGGTGAATCCCGGGGGCTTGACGAGGGCTTCGAGCTGCGGCGTCAGTTCTTCTCGCGCCTTGCCGGTCAGGCCCGAGCAGAATCCGACGTGGTCGAGCCGGCCCTCGTCGTCGTAGAGGCCGAGGAGGAGAGACCCGACGACCTTTCCCTTCGATGCGTATCGGAAGCCTCCCACGACGCAATCGGCGGTGCGCAGGAGCTTGACCTTCTGCATGCCGGTGCGCTCTCCGGATCCCTCTGCGTAAGTGAAGTCGCGCCGCTTCGCCACGATCCCGTCGAGCGCTCCGCCGACCCCGGAGAGCCAGCGCCGGGCCTCCCGGAGCTCCGTCGTGGCTGGGGAGAGCCGGACGCGCCCCCCGGCCGGAAAATTCGCGCCGGCGAACGCCTCGAGCAACGGCCGCCGCCTGGCGAGCGGGAGGTCGACGAGTGAGCTCCCGGACGCATCCACGAGCAGGTCGAAGACGATCAGGAGGGCGGGCTGCTCCGCGGCCAGCTTCCGCACGCGGCTGTCCGCCGGGTGAATCCGCTGGAGCAGGTCGTCGAAGGAGGGCTCCTTGCCGACGGGTATGACGATTTCCGAGTCGAGCACGAAACGCTTCGCGGGCAGCCCCCGGAGGAAGTCGACGACCTCCGGGAAATACCGCGCCAGCGGCTGGCCGGCCTTGGACTGGAGCTCAACATCTCCCCCGTCGCGGAAGGCGAGGCAGCGGAAGCCGTCCCACTTCGGTTCGTACTGCCAGACCTCGCCGCGCGGGATTTCCTCGACGGAGAGCGCTTCCATCGGCGGATAGCTGATCGGGATCGGCAGGCTCACGCGGCTGCGGCTCCGGCGCACGGGCGATCGCGGCGGACCGGCAGAGTCATCTCGCTTCATCCGCTTCAAGTTTGGTGCCCGCGCGAGGGCATTCAGAGAAACTTCTCGAGCCGGAACCGTCCTTTTTTCTCGAGCAGAGGCTTCCAGAGATCTCCGAGCCGCGCGACCCGCCGTGGCACGTTGTCGATCCGGAAATCGGCGGTCTCCAGGGCGCGCTCGATCTCTTTCCAGGTGACGGGCGTGGAGACCCCAGCCCAGGGCGTGGGCCGCACGGAGTAGACCGAGGCGAGCGTCCGTCCCCAGGCGTTCTGGTTGTAGTCCACGAGCACGCGCCCGCGGGGCCGCCTCGCGACCTTGTATTCCGCGGTGAGGAGGCTCGGCTTCTGCGACTCGAGCGCCTGGGCCAGCCTCTTGGCGAAGCTCCAGACCTGCTTCTGGGTGGGGCCCCGCACGATCGGCACGTAGATGTGGATGCCTTTCGATCCGGTCGTCTTGGCGTAGCTCGGCATCCCGAGGGAATCGAGGGCGTCGCGCACCAGGAGGGCCGCCTCGCGCACCTTGCCGAAATCCGCGCCGGGCACCGGATCGAGATCGAAGTGCAGGTAATCGGGACGATCCACGTCGTCGCACCGGGCATACCACTGGTTCAAATCGATGCATCCCAGATTGATGACCCACAGGAGGGAAGGAAGATCCTGGATCATCGGAAAGTCGATGACGTTGCCGGAGGAATGCTCGATCGAGCAGAGCTGGATCCACTCGGGGCGCGGCGACGGTGCCCGTTTCATGAAGAAGAACTCGCCCCCCGCGCCGTGGGGATAGCGCTTCATGACCATCGCGCGGTCGGCCAGATGCGGGAGGAGCACGGGCGCGAGGTCGGCGTAGTAGCGGAGGAGGTCCCCCTTCGAGATCTTCGGATCGGTCCAGAAGAGCTTGCGCAGATTCGTCAAGCGGACTTCCCGCCGGCCGATCCGGAGCACCGCGTCATCGTCGTCCTCGGGGATCGCGACCAGGGGCGTTCGGGCTCCGGGCATCGCGGAGGAGCGCGCGCTCCTTCGCGAGGGGTGATGGTCCCGGGTCGCGCGGCTCTCCGGACTCATCCGCGGCGGGAGGGAGCGCCGCGGGACCGGCGCGTGGGGCGGAGCGGCGCGGGCGGCTCCGCCGTCTCGGAGGAAAGCGGGAACGACGAGGCGCTGCGCAGGACGGCCGCGAGCAGGCCCGGCTGGCGTTTTTCCAGCTTCGGCGGCCGCCGGCCGTGGCGCTGCGCGCCGGCGATCGGGATGTAGTCGAGCTCCCGCCGGTCCGCGACCGCTCGGAGGAGCAGTCCGCCACGGCTCATGTCGCCGCGGCCGACGAACTCCGCCGGAAAACGCAGCTTGTCCCCGAAAGCCTCCAGCAGGATGTCCACGTACTTGCCAGTCGCCACGCTGCCCAGCAGGACGACCTCGCAAGCGTCCCCCGCGGCGTCACGCAGCACGCGCGCGTCGCGCGTCAGAGGACGCCGGTAACGGGGCTCGGCGAGGTCGATCGGCACGGCGGCGAATGCCGCGAGGTCCCGGAGCGTCACCCGCTTCGCAGGCGTCATCAAGCCGCGGGAGGTCGTGATCACGAGGGTTCCCGGCACGCCGGCGGGGGGGTGGGCGAAGGCGTGCGCATAGACGAGCTTTCCCCGGAAGTATAGACCGGAGAGGAATGCGAAGACGTCTCCCAGCGGCACCCCGCTCCGCGATCGCAGTCCCTGCGCGATCGAAGACCTCGCCCGGTCGCTGAAGACGAGGTTCGCCCGCTCGCCGGAGACGCTCGCGGGGGACAGGAGAAAAATGCGGGGCGGCCGCTCCACGACTGAAGTCTAAGCGGACGCGGAACGGTCGAGCACCGCACCGATCCGGCGACAGGAAAGAAAAAGCCCCCGGCGGCCTGGATCGCCGCCGGGGGCTTTCGTGATTCGCTGTCGTCCCGTCTACTTCTTCTTCGACCCGCCGCCCGAGCTGGAACCGCCGCCCGAACGTCCGCCGCCCCCGGAAGAACCGCCCCGGCCTCCGCCGCCGCCGCTCTCCCGGTTGCCGCTCTGTCCGCCGCCTTCCCGTCCGGAGCTCTGACGGCCTTCCTTGTTCTTGTCTTTGTCCTCGTCTTCGCGGCTGCTGCCGCCGCGTCCTCTTTCCTCCGCCATCGAATCCTCCTCGGGTCACCCGACCCGATCAGTGGGGCGTCATTACCCCATCGAAAGCGGCTGCAACATCCATTCCCCGGGATAACGCGGCACGGAGGGGGAAGCTCTCCGCCCCCGCGCAACGGCAGAGCTCGCTTCCGAAACGGGCGCGACGCGTTGCGCCAGGGCGTGGAATGCATATTGCTCGTTCACAGATCGCAGTCACGTTCGCGCGTCCGGTTCACACCAAAACAATGAAAGTCGGGGTCGCGCGGAGCGCGATGCCGCACGTCGGGGGAAAGGAGAGGTCATGCCCCAGGTGAGGAAAGGAGGCCGTGGATTTGCCGGCATGGATCCCGCGAGACAGCGAGAGATAGCGCGGATGGGCGGCCGGGCGGCACACGAAAAAGGGAGCGCGCACGAGTTCTCGAGCGAGGAAGCGCGCGAGGCCGGGCGCAAGGGAGGGCTCGCGACGAGCCGCGACCGGGAGCACATGGCGGCGATCGGCCGCGAGGGCGCCGAAGCGCGCGGCGGGCAGCGTCGGGCGCGCACGATCGAGATCGAGGAGGGGGGCGAAGACGAGCCGTCCCTCGCGCCGCGCGCCCGACCCTCGCGCGCGCGCGGCGGAGCAACCGCGCTGCTTCGGGAAGATCACCTGCGCGTTATCGCTCTGTTCGACCGGTTCCGAGACGAGGGGGATTCCGCGGAGCAGCAGCGGGTCGTCGAGGAGATCGCGCGGGAGCTCGAGCTCCACGCGCGGGTGGAGGAGCGGGTTTTCTACCCGGCGCTCCGCGGGTCGCCATCCCCGGAGCTGGCGAGGATGGCCGGGGACGCGCAGGAAGAACAGGAGTCGCTCCGGCAGATCGTCGCCGAGATCGAGGAGATGGACCCGGCGGATCCGTCCCTCGCGGCGAAGCTCTTCGAGCTGCGGGAAGCGGTCGAGCATCACGTCCTGGAGGAGGAATCGCAGCTCCTGCCCGCGGCGGAGAAACACATCTCCGCGAGCCGTCTCGAAGATCTCGCGTCCCAGATGCGATCTCTCCGGGAGACGTTCTCGCCGCTGAGCTAAGATCGAAAACGGTGAGCGCGCCCTCGCACGGCTATCCGCGTCCACAGCTCCAACGCGCCGATTGGGTCTCGCTCAACGGGGAATGGGACTTCGCGCTCGACCGCCAGACCCGCTGGGGTCGTCCCGAGCAGGTCCGGTGGAACGCCGGGATCCGCGTCCCCTTCTCCCCCGAAACGCCCGCCAGCGGGATCGGCGACCCGGGCTTCTACCGCGCCTGCTGGTACCGCCGGGAGTTCGAAGCGCCGAAGCTCGCGGAGGGGGACCGTCTGCTGCTCCACTTCGGGGCGGTGGACTACTCCGCGCGCGTCTGGATCAACGGAGCGCCGGCGCTGCGGCACGAAGGGGGATACACGCCCTTCACCGTGGACGTGACTCCGTTCCTGCGGGAGGGAAGTCAGGAAGTCGTCGTCCGGGCGCAGGACGAGCCGAGCGATCTCGGCAAGCCCCGGGGGAAACAGGACTGGAAGCTCCAACCGCACGCCATCTGGTATCCCCGCACGACCGGGATCTGGCAGACGGTCTGGCTCGAGCGCGTGCCGCGCACCTGGATCCGCCAGATCCGCTGGACGCCCAACCTCGAGCGCTGGGAGATCGGGCTGGAAGCGTCTCTCGGAGGGCAGCGGCGCGGCGGCTTCTGGCTCTCCGTGAAGCTGCGCGCCGGAAACATGCTGCTCGCCGACGACAGCTACCGCGTGATCGCCGGCGAGGTGCATCGCCGCATCGCGTTCTCCGATCCCGGAATCGACGACTTCCGCAACGAGCTGCTCTGGAGCCCCGCCTCCCCGCTGCTCATCGAAGCGCACTTGCAGCTCTGGGCGGGGCGCGGTGAGCTCGTCGACTCGGCCCGCAGCTACACGGCCTTGCGCTCCGTCGCCGTGCAGGGAGACCGCATCCTGTTGAACGGCCGGCCGTACGCCCTGCGGCTCGTGCTGGATCAGGGCTACTGGCCGGAGACGGGGTTGACGCCTCCCGACGACGACGCGCTGCGGCGCGACGTCGAGCTGGCGCGCCAGATGGGATTCAACGGCGTCCGCAAGCACCAGAAGATCGAGGATCCTCGCTATCTGTATTGGGCCGACAAGCTCGGACTGCTCGTCTGGGAGGAGATGCCGAGCGCTTACCGCTTCACGAAGCGCTCCGTCGAAAGGCTCACGCGCGAGTGGGAGCAGGCGATCGAACGGGATTACAGCCACCCGTGCATCACGGCGTGGGTCCCCTTCAACGAGTCCTGGGGCGTCCCCAACCTCCCGCAGAACGCCGCCGAGCGCCATTACGTCCAGGCCCTCTACCACCTGACCAAGACGCTCGACCCGACGCGCCCGGTCGTCGGCAACGACGGCTGGGAGAGCGTCGCGACGGACATCATCGGCATCCATGACTACGACGGCGATCCCGAGCGCATCGAAAAGCGGTACTACGCCGACGAGGCCCTTTCGAAGCTGATCCGGCGGGAGCGGCCGGGAGGCCGGGTCCTCGTACTCGAGGGGCATACGGATCAGCCGGTCATGCTCACCGAGTTCGGAGGCATCGCGCTGGCTCCCGACGGGGAGACGTGGGGTTACTCGCGCGTCCAGAGCCCGCGCGATCTTGCCGACCGCTATCGCGCCCTGCTCGAGGCCGTCCGGTCCTCGCCGCTGCTTGCGGGGTTCTGTTACACGCAATTCGCCGATACGTACCAGGAAGCGACCGGGCTGCTCTATGCCGACCGGCGGCCGAAGATCCCGCTCGAAGAGATCTACGAGGCGACGCGGGGGCATCCTCCGCCGCCCGTGCGCCGCCCGCCGGAGCTGATCACCGCGACCCCGGTCACCTCGGGGGTCCACGGAGACACGGGCCCCTCCGGGGCGGAGCCGGAGAACGCGGCGCTCCAGAACACCGGCGCCGCGCTGCAGGAAGAGACGGTCCCGGCCGGGGAAGAGACTCACAGGAATCGCTGAGCGCCCGGCGCATGGAGAAGCTCGTCCTGAGGAAACCGGATGGGCGCCCGCTCCTCCTCTACGCGCGCGAGCCGATCGCGCCCCTCGTCGCGACGAGCCCGGCCGCGGAGCGGCCCGCGACACGTAACCACCTCCGGTGGCACCCGCTGCGCGGGGAGTGGGTCGCTTATGCCACGCACCGCCAGGACCGGACGTTCCTCCCTTCGGAGTTCAACCCGCTCGCTCCCACGACGGACCCCGCGCGGCCGACCGAGCTCCCGGCGGGCCGCTACGACGTGGCGGTGTTCGAGAACCTCTTTCCGACGCTGAGCCTCGCCGCCCCCGACTCGCCCCGCGCGCTCGTCGAGACCCGTCCGGGCCGAGGCGTCTGCGAAGTCGTCGTGTTCACGCAGGATCCGCGGGCGACCCTCGGCAGCCTCCCGCTCGCGCACCTCGAGCTCCTGTTCGAGGTCTGGGCGGACCGCTATGCGGAGCTCGGTGCCCGGGCGGAGGTGCAGTACGTCTTCCCCTTCGAGAACCGGGGCGTCGAAGTCGGGGTCACCCTGACGCACCCGCACGGCCAGATCTATGCCTACCCGTTCGTCCCGCCGATACCGGCGCGGGAGCTGGAGATGCAGGCGGCCCATCGCGAGGCGCACGGCCGCGGCCTGCTCGAGGACCTGATCGCCGGCGAGCTCGCCGAAGGGACGAGGACGATCTACGTCGGAGAGCGCGCGGCGGCGTTCCTGCCCGTCTGCGCGCGCTGGGCTTATGAAGTCTGGGTCGCGCCGCGACGGCCGGTGCCGTCGCTGCCGGAGCTGGACGCCGCGGATCGGGCGGACATGGCCCGCGCGCTCAAGACGGTCCTGCTCAAGTACGACGCGCTGTGGAACCGCCCCTTCCCCTACGTCCTCGTTTTCCACCAGGCGCCGACGGACGGACGGGAGCACCCGGAGGCGCACCTCCACATCGAGATCTATCCCGCTTACCGGAAGAAGGACCGCTTGAAGTACCTGGCGGGCAGCGAGCTCGGAGCCGGCGCGTTCACCGCCGACACCCTCCCCGAAGAAAAAGCGGCGGAGCTGCGAGCCGTCGAGGTCCGCCTTGAGTGAAACGGACCCGGGCGGACGGCCGGCTCCCCGATTCGCGGAGCTCTACGGCCGCGACCCTCAGGTCACGGCGCTGGCGCCCGGCCGGGTCAACCTGATCGGGGAGCACACGGACTACAACGGCGGCTTCGTCCTGCCGACCCCGATTCCCCAGCGCACCCGTGTCGAGCTTTCCGCGCGAGTGGACCGAATCGTGCGTGTCTGGAGCGAGAACCTCCGGGAAGACCGCCCGGCAGAATACCTTCTCGGGGAGGAGGCGGCCGGCCGCGGGTGGATCGACTACGTGCAGGGGATCACGATGGTCCTCCGCGAGGAGGGCTCGCGGCTCGCGGGGTTCGACGCGCGGATCGCCTCGGAAGTCCCGCTCGGCGCTGGACTGGCCTCGAGCGCCGCTCTGGAGATCGCCCTGCTGCGCGCGCTGCGGGACGCTTTCGATTTGAAGCTCGACGGCCGAGCGATGGCCCTGCTGGGCCGCAGGGCTGAAAACGACTTCGTCGGCGCGCGGGTGGGGATCATGGACCAGATGGTCTGCAGCCTCGGCTCGGAAAACGCGGCGCTATTCCTCGACGCGCGGAACCTGGAAGGCCGGCAGATTCCCATTCCACCGGACGGAGAGATCGGCGTCGTCGATTCCGGAGTGCGGCACAGCCACGCCGGCGGCGAGTACGGAACGCGGCGAAGGGAGTGTGAGGAGGCGGCGCGTCTGCTCCGGGTGGGGCTGCTCCGCGACGTGCAGGACGCGCCCCGGCCTCCCTGGGAGCGTCTGCCGGAGCCCCTGAACCGCCGCGTGCGGCACGTCGTCACGGAGAACGCGCGGGTGCTGCGTGCGACGGAGGCTCTGGGAACCGGAGACCTGCCCGCTCTCGGCGCCCTGTTTCTCGAATCCCACCGCTCGCTGAGGGACGACTTCGAGGTCTCCATTCCCGAGCTCGACATGATCGTGGACGGCGCCCGCGCCGACCCGGCGATCCACGGCGCCCGGATGACGGGCGGAGGGTTCGGAGGATCCGTCGTCCTCATGGGGACGCGAGGAGAAACCGGGGCAGCCGCGCGCCGGGTTGCCCGCTCTTATGGCGAGAAAACCGGTCGCGCGGCCCGAGTTCTACTTCCGCTTGGTTGAGCTCGAACGGCCCGACGGTTTCCGGTCGCCCTTGTCGCCCTGTCCGGGCTTGGACACGGTCTTCGCCGAGCGTCGGCGGTCCTGAGTCAGCGAACGGCCGACGTCTTCCACCTCGTTGAAACGCCCGGCGGAATCCCGCCGGACGAAGCGTTTGTCCCCCTTGTTGGGTTCGATGAGCTCTCTCTTGCCGGCCATTGCTGCCTTCCTGACTACCCGTTGTTACTTTTTCTTCGACCCGCCGCGCGAGCTGCCGCCGCGGGAGCTGCTGCCGCCGCGCGAGCTGCCACCACGGCTGCCGCCGCCGGAAGACCGGCCGCTGCGGCTGCCGCCGCCGGAAGACCGGCTGCCGCCGCCGGAAGACCGGCCCCGGCCACCGCCCGCGCCGCTGGAGGATCCACCGCGCGACGATCCGCCGCGCGAAGACCCGCCGCCGCCACCCCGACTCGAACCACCTCGAGTTGAAGCCATGCTTCCTCCTTCGAGCGCCTAGGCGCCCATGTCAAGCCGACCCCTTCACACCTCGGCGCCGGTCCGCCCCCTCGGGCGGCGGCGCGACGAGGAGCTAGTGCGCGACCCGGACGACCGACCCGATGCCCGGCCGCTTCGCGAGCCCGCGCGCGATCCGCCCCGGGACGCGCCTTCGAGCTCGCGCATCAACTCTTCCTTGCGGTCTTCCATCTCCGCGCCGAGCCGCTCCAGACCTTCGTCGCCGAAGAGGTCCTCGGTGGCGGGGAACAGCTCGCGCTCTTCCTCGTCGGCGTGGTGCTCGACGCCCTCCTGAAGGACGGTCACCTTTGCGTCGTACTGGTCATCCTGGGGGCGCATCTCGGCGAGCTCGCCGAGGAGCGTCTTGACGATCTTGTGCTCTTCGAAAGACTCGCGCACGACCTTCTTGGGCTGCTCTTCCTGCGCTGTGCGGAAGGCCTGGTAGAAGATCTCCTCTTCGAGCTTCGCGTGGATGTCCAGCTCCATCGAGAGCTGCTGGAGGATGCGCTTCTTCGTCTCGTACGCCCCCTCGCCGGCCGCTTCGTACTCCTTGAACAGAGCGCGCACGCGGTCGTGGTCTTCGCGAAGCATCTCCGTCGCCTTCATGCCGCGCGACTCCTGCTCCTCGGATCCGGAGGAGAAGACCGATCCGATCTTCGACAGGAGTCCGCCCCGCTCTTCCTTCTCCGATTCCGACTCGCCGTTGCCGCCCTTGCGGCCGTTGCCCCCTCGAGTTCCTCTCGCCATGAAATCTCCTTTCAGCGTGTATTCGAATCGCGGCGGAGCAAGGTCCTCACGGAGCGCTCCACCTCCCGAGAAACCGTCTGTAATCGAAAGACACGGCCCGGACGGAGGGCCGTGTCGTCCGCGTCGGCACCGGCGACCCACTCGTATCGGGGCGCCCGAGGTCGCATTGTTCCTGCGGTCGCGGCGCGGCGGGCGGCGACGCGACCTTGGGATTCAGTCTGGGCTCGTCGATTCTCACCGCGACCTCCGAAATGGCGAGGCCTGCGCGCACCGATGAAAATTCTGGTTGGGGACCCCGCGTGAGCGAAAAAGCAAGAAGCGAGCCAGCGAGTTACGCGACGGGCTGCGGCGCCCACACGCGCACGTCGAGTCGCTTCGCGAAGTGCAGCAGGGGATCCCCGTCGATCGCGACACCCGCGGCGGCGGTCATCGTGTTGCGCCGGAGATCCGCTCGGGCGGGTTGCAGAGGCCACGGGTCGTGGTCGATCTCGACTCTGTGGACTTCCCCGTCTCCGGCGACGGTGTAGAGGCAGTAGCGTTCGGTCAGAAAGTATTCGAGCGTGCCCGGGATCGACTGAAAGGATGAGCTCGCCGGTGCATACCAGCCTTCGAACGCGGCGGGCGGCGGTCCGTCCCGCTCGGAGCGGTACGAAATCCCTTCTCCGAACGGCTCCGCGGACATTCGGGCGCGGTGATACGGCAGGCGGAAGAACTGGCGGGCGGCGGCGACGGCGAGCCGGTTGGCCGCGTCGAGGCTGAAGAAATAGACGCCCGGTTTCCCATCGAGCGTGACGTACGTCCGCACGTTGAGCTCGGGAAAACGGGAGGCGCCGGGGAAGGGCGGCAGGCCGCGCAACCGCACGCCGCTCATCCAGAACGGGGTCACGGCGACCCAGGCCTCCCCTTCGAAGAGATCGAGCGGCAGCGCGCGGGGAACCAGGGGTCGCAGCGTCCCGATCGGCGCCCGCCAGTGTGCGAAGAGCAGGTCGTGCCACCGTTGGAACATGAGCCAGGGCGCCGCGGGAGCGGGCCATGGGCGATGGGAAGATCCGGCCCGATCGGGCCCGGCGCTCATGCCGGTGCGGCGGCTGTCTCCAGGGCCCGCGCGGCCGATGGCGGAGAGTCGCGAAACTCTTCCGGCAACAGGCGGAGGTCCTGTTTTTCCTTGGGCGGGATCCGGTCGTTCCAGCAGTCTTCCGGCCGGCCGTGGATCAGACGCTCCACGCACTCCACGCCCATCTGCACCGAATGGTCCATGTTCCCGATCTCGTACTTCCAGGCTCCGAACCGGCCGCGGGAGTAGATCTCCCGGCTCTCCAGATAGGGCTGGATCGTCGCGAGCGCTTCGTCGCGCCGCAACGAGGGAATCGGATACGTGTACTCACGCACGATGAGGTGGGTGTCCACGACGTCGCTCAAATCGGAGGGCGAAAGGAGCTTCGTCTTCACGAAACCCTCGATGACCTCCTCGACGACCGTGCCGAGGTTGACCGGCTTGTAGGCGGAGCGCGAGACCTCCGCCAGGAGCGAGTAGTGCGTCCGCGCGTCGGGCACGACTTCGGGCGAGTAGTTGGACAGGTACGTCACTCGATAGTACGGACAGTTCTCCTCGGGGAAGTACATCCAGCACTTCGTCGAGGGAGTCGGCTGCCGCACGCCGACCCCGACGATCGCGCTGCCCGAGTGGAGCAAATGCGTGGCCGCCCCGCGGATCTCGGAGGGCGTGTCGACCATTCCGCGGATGAGCCAGTCCACCGGAACCGTGCTGATGAGCGTGTCGTACTCCTCGTCGGCGCCGTTCTTGAGCATCAGGCGCTTGCGCCGCGCGTCGAGCCCGATGACCTCCGCTCCGTAGCGGATCCGGCCTTCCAGCGTTGCGGCCACCCGCTCGAAGAGGCCGCCCGTGCCGCCGTACAGCGGGTACTTGAAGGTGTTGTTGGGGCCCCACGAGGCGTCCGCGCGGTCCAGGATCACGTTGGTCAGCATCCGCTCCAGGTCTACGACGGGCACGCGCTCGCCGATCCAGTGGGTGCCCATCATCTTCGGCGGGTGTGCCCACACCTTGAAGTTGTACGGCATCATGAAGTACTCGGCGATCCCCTCGCCGAAGACCCCGTGAATCAATTGCTCGAAGTTCTCGTAGTGCGCCGGGCCGCTGTTGCCCTTCTGGGCCCGCAATACTCCGAGGACGCACTTCAGAACGGCTTCGGGCGGAAGGTCCTTGATGTTGTTCTGGAACGGGTAGGGGAGAAACCGGTCCATCATCCAGACCCAGGCCTCCCGCATGAGCTCCTGGTATTCATCGCCCAGCATCCGGTCGAACAGCTCGTCGAAGTAGCGGAAGTGTGAGAAGAGCACATGGCCGCCGATGTCGTAGGTGAACCCGTTGCGGCTCTTCTCGCTCGAAGCGAGGCCGCCCGGACCGGAACGGCCTTCGAGGACGACGAAGTCGTCGTACCCGAGCTCCTGCAACCGGTACGCGGCGCCGAGTCCCGTCGGGCCGGCACCGATGATGACGATCTTCCCCGGCGGACGCATCACGCGCTCGCTTCCCGGAGGCTCGAGGGGACCCAGCGCTTCTCGCGCCGCGCAATCGCCTGCTCGAGGAGCTGCTCCATGCGGCGGACCGTGGCCTCCCACGAGGACTTCCTCGCCGTCTCGAGCCCCTTCCGACGGTCGAGGCGGGTTCCGGAGAGGATCGCGCGCGCCGCCGCGGGGAACACGGCCGCCGGCGCCACCGTCACGACGTCGGCGAACTGCCGCACCACGTCTTTGACCGGCGTGCTCAGGACGGGCTTGCCCGAGGCCAGGTACTCCAGCGTCTTGGTCGGGTTGATGTATCGGCTGGCGTCGTTCAATGCGAACGGCATCAGGCAGACGTCGAACCCGGCGAGGTAGTAGGGCAGCGCCAGGTAGTCCCGGGCGCCGAGGTAATGGAGGTTGGCCGCCTTCGGCAGCGCTTCGGGGTCGACCTTGACGATCGGGCCGACCAGGACGACGGAGGACTCGGGGTTCTCGGCGGCGAGCCGGCCGATGAGGTCGTAGTCCAGCCGCTCGTCGATCACGCCGACGTAGCCGAGCCGCGGGGCGGGGATCTTCGCCAGATCGGCCGCTTCGGGGAGGCCGGCGGCCACGCGGTGGAAGTGCTCGAAGTCCACGCCGCACCCGAAGGGGTGGACGTGGGAATGGAGAGACCGCTTCGCCAGGTACAGCTCGTGCCCTCCCGTGAAGACGAGATCGGCGCGGGAGATCAGCCGCGTCTCGCGCCGCTCGAGCTGGGGCGGCGCGAAGGCGAAGTTGGCGAGTTCGTCCATGCAGTCGTAGAGGATCGCCGCGGGCTCGCGGAAGAGCGCGATCTGCGGTTCCATCAGGGGGGTATAGACCCAGTGCGCCGCGCGCGCGAAACGCCGCCCGAGAGGGCCGGCGAGCGCCTCCCGCAGCACGGAGAGGACTCTGGTTTCCCGGCTCTCGAAAGTTTCACCGGGCTCGTCCGGGATCGCGGGCTGGGCGACGAGGAGATTCGGCGCCACTTCCCGGATCTTCAGATGGGGGTTTTCCCCGGCCTCGAGCCCGACGGGCTCTTCGATGAAGAGGACCCGGTGACTGCGCGCAAGCCGGGAGTGGGTCTGCTGGGGCCGCTGCCAGACGAAAGACCAGCGCAGATGGGAGTGGACGACGATCGGGAAGGACTCCGATTCCTGGAGACGCAGCCGGGGAGACGAAGCGTAAGACGCGGACGCGGGCGGTGGGACACCGACTCCGCGCGCGCGTATATTCTGTTCCTGACTCATGCACCTCACTCTCTTTCGAGATTGAAACAAACCGACGAAGTGAAGGCGGACCCCGTGCAGAATTTCGAGGTGTGGGTCGCCGCCCTCCCCGGAAAAGCAAGTTCTGTACCACGGGGTTTTTTGTCACTCCGTGGATTCCTTTGAGAGACGGGGGTTTAGGGGAGCGGAGTCAGATCGACTTCTGAGACCGGTCACTCGCTGCGTCGATGACCTTGCGGATGGTTCTCAGAACTTCTGAGGCTCCGTAGGGCTTTCGCAGCGACGCGTGAACCCCCTCGCGATGCATCTGAGCGAGCTTGGGGGTATCCAGGTTTCCGCTGGCGACGATGCACTTGAGCGAGGGGTCGAGCTCCTTCATCTTCAGGAAGGCCTCCCAACCGCCCAGCCTGGGCAGACCGAGGTCGGCGATCACGACGGCGATCTGCCCTGAGTTCTCCCGGTGGACTTCGACGGCTTCCACTCCGTCCCGGGCGGTCAGGACGGCATATCCCTCGGACTCCAGGAGCGCGCTCACGGCCTGGAGGAGGGACTCCTCATCTTCAACGAGGAGGAGCATCTCGTGGCCGTTGCCCCCTCGAACGCTCTCTTCGCGCGGCTCCTGGGTCGCGCGGGTGCGGGGGGTACCGACCGGAAAATGGAGACGGAAACGAGTGCCCTGTCCCTCGGCGGTCTCCAACTCGATCAGGCCGCTGTGGCTGTTGACGACGCCATAAACGACCGCCAGCCCAAGACCATCCCCGGCGCCCGGCGCTTTGGTCGTGAAGAAGGGCTCGAAGACTCTTCCCCGGGTTTCCTCCGTCATTCCTATTCCGTCATCGGAGATTGCGACCGATACATAGGTCGTGCCGAGCGCCTCGGGCAGCCGCGCCTGTAGCTCGCTCCCCGTCGTGACGGTCGACTGCATTCGGAGCGTCCCCCCCTGGGGCATCGCGTCGCGCGCGTTGACGCAGAGGTTCAAGACCGCCTGGTGGATCTGGTTGGGATCCGCGAGGATCGGGGGCAGGTCCGGGTCGAGGTCGAGCTGGATGTCGATGCTCTTGGGGAAGGTCTCCTCGAGCATCTTCGCCACCTCCTCGAGAAGGGCATTGACGGCGACCTGCTCGGAGGAGATCTCGGACCGTCGGGCGAAGGTCAGGAGCTGCCGGACGACGGCCGACCCGCGACGCACCGCCTTTTCGATCGCTTCCAGGCTCTCCCCCTGCTTCGCCGGGTCATGTTTCCTCCGAGCCAGGAGCGCGGCGTGGGCCGAGATGATGTTGAGGATGTTGTTGAAGTCGTGGGCCACCCCTCCGGCGAGCCTCCCGATGGATTCCAGCTTCTGCACCTGGCGCAGGTCCTCCTGGAGGCGCATGCGATCCGTGATGTCGCGCATGTTGCACTGGACCACCCTCAGCTCGTCCGCCTGATACACGTTGCTGACGGCCTCGACGAAGAGGAAGGTACCGCTCCGCGTCTTCATTCGCAGCTGCGGGTCGAATGACGCCCCCCGCTTCCGGAGCTCCTTGAAACGTTCGCGCGCGGCGTCGTTGTCGTCGTAGAGGTCCAGCTCCCACGGCTTGTGCCCCACGAGCTCCTCGCGGGAGTAGCCGAGCATCCGGGTCAGATGGTCGTTGACCTCCAGGATGTCGCCGCGGCCGTCGAGGACCCAGATCCCCTCGCGCGCGGTCTGAAAGAGCGTGCGGTACCGGGCTTCGGATTGCCGCAGATGCCGTTCGGCCTCACGCCGTTCGGTGATGTCCTCCATCGCGAGCACGACGAAGGGGGTGCTCTCCCCCGGGAGCCGCACGCGGCGCGCGTTGAGGCAGAGGATCTTCCGGCCGACGGACTCGAAGTCGAGCTCCAGCTCGAAGTTGGCCATCCCCGCCTCGCGCTGGTTGAGAACGGCTTCCACGCGCTCGCGGAGGGCGTCTTCGTGCGGCGCCCAGTCGGGAATGGTGAAGAGGAGCTTTCCTTCCGTCTGCATCGGGGCGCTCTGGAACAGGCGGTAGAAGGCATGGTTCGCCGTCCGCACCCGCAAGTCCTCGTCGAGGACGATGAGCGACTCCTGGACCGTCTCGACGAGCGCCTCCGCGTAATCCCGCGCGCGGTTGACCTGCTCGAGGCTCCGCTTCAACGGGTCGATGTCGAGGAGCGAGATCGTCGTCCCTTCGATCCGGTTCTCGCTCGTCCGGTACGGGCGGACGCGGAGCTGGTACCAGTTCCCGTTCTCGTCCTGGACTTCCTTCTCTTTGGGAGTGATCGTCGTCAGGACCTCCCGGATCACGCCCGCGAGGTCGATCCCCTTCAGCCGGGTCTTGATGTCGGCGACGCTCCGTCCCACGTCCGTCGGGATCAGGTTGAAGACGGCTTCCGCCGGAGGCGTGAAGCGGCGGATCCGACCCTCCAGGTCGACCATCACGACGGGGACGTTGATCCCGGCGGAGAGGTTCCAGAGGTCGTTGTTGGCAGTCGCCAGCTCGGCGTTGCGGATCCCGAGCTCCTCGTTGACGGTCGAGAGCTCTTCGTTCGTAGACTCCAGCTCCTCCTTGGAGGTCTCGAGCTCCTCGTTGGTGGACTGGAGCTCCTCGTTGGAAGACAGGATCTCCTCGTTGGCGGATTTGAGCTCTTCGGTCGCCGCTTCCTGCTCTTCGATGATCGACTGAAGGTACTCCTTGGTGGCGGTCAGCTCCCCTTCGAGGCTGAGAATCGCGTCCCGGTCGGTCTTCCGGCGGCGTCCCGATTCGACGGTTCCCACTGGCACGCCTTTTCTCCCGGACGGCTTCCCGTCGCCGTCCTCGAAGAGGACGACGAAGTGGCGCGCCGTCCGCTCGCCGGGCGCCTTGAGAGGGACGACCTCCAGGCTCACGCCGCGCACCGCCCCGTCCTGGACGACCCGCACGCGCTCCCGCCGCACGCGGGTGCCCGACCGCCTGGCCTTGAGGATCGCGGCCCGCAGCTCCGCCAGGAGTCCCTCCCGCGCCATTTTCAGCAGATTGAAGCTGGCCGATCCCGGAGGGATCTCGAGATAGCGCCCGGTGCGTCCCCGGAACTGCACGACCTCAAACTGGTCGGTCACGACGACGCCCGCCGGTGCGTACCTTCCGAGCACGACCCGGTCCGCTTCCTTCTGGAGGTCGAAGGGCGTAAGCAGCGGCGCGGCCTCCCTCGGAGGTTCCGGATCACCCGGCGCTGGCGTGAGATCGCTCGGCCTCTGCGTGAAATGCATCGGCGCCCGCAGAGTGCCCGATTGCTTCGAGAAGATGCGCATGCCCCGGTCGACCGGTAGGAAAAGGTCCTTGAATCCGCCGAGTGCCTCCGCGCTCCCCAGCAGCAGGAAGCCGTTCGGGTTCAGGGCGTAATGAAAGAGGGGGAAAACCCGATTCTGAAGCGGCTGATCGAGATAGATCAGGAGATTCCGGCAGGAGATCAGGTCGATGTTGGAGAAGGGTGGATCCGCGGTCACGTCCTGCCGCGCAAAGACGCAGCTGTCGCGGATGACCTTGGCGATCTGGTAGCCGGCGTCGATCTTGGTGAAGAAGCGGCGCCGCCGCTCGGGCGAGAGCTTGACGACGTGGTTCTCGAGGTACACGCCCGCCCGGGCCCGCTCGATCGCCGTCTCGCTGATGTCGGTCGCGAAGATCTGGACGCCGGGCATGAGGGCGGCTTCCGAGATCGACTCGAAGAGCGTGATCGCGAGGGAGTAGACCTCCTCCCCGGTGGAGCACCCCGGGACCCAGATCCGGACCGGCGCGTCCGATGGACGCGCTCTCAGGAGAGACGGAAAGACCTGCGTTTTCAGGGTCTGAAACACCTCCGGATCCCGAAAGAACTCGGTGACGGTGATGAGGATGTCCTCGTAGAGGGCGTTGAGCTCGTCGGGCCGCTCGCGCAACAAATCCAGGTACTGCCCGAGGGTCTCGGTTTTCTTGAGGACGAGCCGTCGCGCGACCCGCCGGCGGATCGTCGATTGGCGGTAGTTCGAGAAGTCCACCCGGAGCGTCTTGTGCAGCAGGGCGAGGATCTCCCGGTGGGTGGCTTCATCCTCGGTCGGGGGCGGCTCGCCGGAGGGCCGGAGGTATTGATGTCTCCCCATCCGCGCGAGCTCCCCGGCGATCGTCTCCGGGGGGCACACGAAATCCACGGCCCCGGCGGCAATCGCAGCGCGCGGCATGTCGCGAAACTTCGCGGTTTCGTCCTGGGCAAAGGTAACGCCCCCTTCGGCCTTGATGGCCCGCAACCCGAGCGCCCCGTCGGACAGGCTTCCGGAAAGCACCACCCCGATCGCCCGGCTCTTGTAGCGCTCGGCGAGCGAACAGAAGAAGTGGTCGATCGGCATGCCGCGTTCGTGCCCGGCGCGGGGCACGAGCTGGAGCATCCCGTCCGTGAGCTCGATGCCGGCGCGTGCCGGCATCACGTAGACGGTGTCGGCCTCGATCTTCATTCCGCTCGAGGCCTCGCGGACGGGCATGCCGGTCGCGCGCGCCAGGATCTCCTGCAGCATGCTCTCCCGGCTGGGATCGAGGTGCTGGACGAGCACGAACGCCATCCCCGTGTCCTGAGGAAGGTGCCCGAGGAGCTGCGTGAACGCTTCGAGGCCGCCGGCCGATGCGCCGATTCCCACGACGGCGAGGTGTCCTCCGGACTCGGGCGGAGAGATAGCGCCTGACCGGTCTTTTCCGGTATCGGCCGCAGCCGCCGGGAAGGATCCGGTGGCGTTCTCCGCCTTGAGCTTCTGCCGCCGCGTCGGGGCAGAAACCGGCCGCGCGCTTTTCTGACCGCGCCGTCCGGTGTTCTTCATGGAGACAAAAAATGTGTCGCCCGAAGCGTCATCCCCGCGACCGATGCCACCAAGACCCCCTCGTACTCGTGAGTGAGCCGGCCGCAAGAATCATACGACCCGGGGCGCGGGAAAACCAACCCGGGCACCGAGGTCAGGCCCCCCGGGACTCTTTTCTGGGGTTGTTCAGGAGAACTTTCCGAAGAGAACCCGCGTGCTTCTCGATGGTCTCGAGCTGATCCTCGAAGCGAACGGCGAGATTTGTCAGCCGGCGGCCGTGGGCCTGCTCGATGAGTCTCTTGCGCAGCGCGATACGCTCTTCGAGCGACCGGAGAGCCTCCCAAAGTGCCTGCTCGACGGAGTCGTCGTGCGCGGCGAGCATCGATTCGGTCGAGAGGGCGTGGCCGACCCGGCACCGGTAGCGGACGTGGTCGCCCTCCTGGATCTCCCACAGGTTTCCGTGGCAGTCCGGACAGGTCACGGGCGCCAGCGTGCCGGCCTGCTCTTCGGTTCCCATGGTATCCAGGTCGAGCTCGGCGGCGCGGCTCTCGTGAACCATCTCCTCGGAGGGAGGAGGCGCTTCGTCGAGAGAGACCGGCTGCCCGGCAAGGTCGGCGAGGAGCGGCCCGATGCGGGCCAGCGGGAGCACGTGGTCGACCTCCAGATACCGCATGACGCTTCGCGGCATGCTCGAGGAGAACGCTTCGGCGGGGTCCTGGACGACCGCGATCCCCCCGCGGACCTTCACGGCGATCATGCCGGCCGTGCCGTCGTCGAGCGATCCGGTCAGGACGACGCCCACGACGCGCGGTCCGTACGCCTGCGCGGCGGTCCGGAAGAGCGGATCGACGGCGGGACGGTGACGGTTCTCCCGGGGGCCCCGGACGACACACATCCGGCCGTGCTTGACGAGGAGGTGATGGTCCGGCGGCGCGACATAGATCCGGCCCGGCCGGATGGGAGCGTCGTCTTCCGCGGCCTCCGCGGGGAGCTTTCCCGCCCGCTGCAGGATGTTGGGGAGGTGGCTCGTCGCATCCGCGGGCATGTGGAGGACGACGAACACTGTCCCGGGAAAGTCCTCCGGCAGACCCGCGATCACCCGCGAAAGGGCCTCGACCCCTCCGACGGAGGCGCCCATCACGACGATGTCCCGCGTGTCCACGACATGGGAGGGTGCAATTCCCCGGCCACGGATTCCTCCGGAAACGCCTGATCCGAGGGGTGAGACACTTCGGGAGTCGAGGAGGAACCGATGAAAAGGTCGCTGACTGCTCTGTTTTGTGCGGCGGCTCTGCTCGGGGCAGCCGCAGTCCCCGCCGCCGGGGAGAAAGCGGTGAAATCACCTCCCGGTTGGGAGCGCCTGAAAACGCTCGTCGGAGACTGGGAGGGAACCTACGGGGAGAAGCAGCCCGTGCGGATCAATTACAGGCTCGTCTCGGGTGGCTCCGCGCTGATGGAGACGCTCCATCCCGGCGGCAACGAGCCCGAGATGGTCACGATGTACCACATGGACGACGGCCGGCTCATGATGACGCACTACTGCTCGGAGGCGAACCAGCCGCGGATGCGCGCCGGCGCGAAGTCAGCCGACGCCTCGAAACTGGACTTCGTCTTCGTGGACGGGACGAACATTTCGCCTGGAGCCGGCCACATGACGCGTCTGGTCGTCACTTTCCGGGGTCCGAACCAGTTCGAGCAGCGCTGGACCCACGCGGCTAAGGGAGAGGAGCACACCGGCCTCTTTCGTTTCTCCCGGAAAAAGTGATCTAGCTGGCGGCGGCCGCCTCGCCCGGGATTTCCACCGGACGGGGCCGGCAGGTCTCGTGCTCCCGGAGGTAAGCGGAGGCTTTCATCATGCGCTGCGTCCGCAGCAGGACCCGGGTGAGATAGGGAATGTCCGCCGCGCGCACCTGGCGCATCCAGTCGATCCAGCGCTTTTCCCCGCTCAGGTTCAGTATGGAGCGCCGCCAGGTCTCGGCATAGAGCTCGAAGAAACGCTTCGCGCCGAGGCGGGGCTCCCACAAAACGTGGTGCATGTCGAACTGGAACCAGGGCCGGTCCTCGAGCAGGGCACGGTGCTTGTCGAAGAGCTTCGTCCCCGGCAGCGGCGTCAGGATGGTGTAGCCCGCGCGCTGGAACCCGTGCCGCGCGACGAAATCCCAGAGCTGTCGGAAGTCCTCTTCGTTCCACTCCGGATCCACGAGGAAGTTCCCGGTGACTCCGAACCCCAGGGTCCGGGAGACCCTGGCCGCCTCGATGCTGGAGGAAATGCTCACGTCCTTGACGACGCCGGCGAGCTTGTCGTCCGAGGCGGCCTCCAGTCCGAAGAAGATGTCGAAGTCCTCTGCGAGCGGCCGCCAGGCCTCCAGCAGCTCGGCGTGGCGGCAGACCAGGTCCGTCCGAGTCTGGACCAGGATCCAGCGCTTGCGCACGCCGGCGCGGCGGAGGGCGCGCGCGAGCTCCAGGCTGCGATCCGGGTGGTTGAAGAAGAGGTCGTCGCCCACGAAGACATGCGGTCCCACGCGGGAGAAGTCTTCGACGACGGCGGCGACCGAACGCTCGCGGAAGGAGCGCCCGTAGAGCTGCCAGACGGAGCAGAAGTTGCACCGAAACGGACAGCCGCGCGCCGTCTCGATGAGCCACACCGGCTTGAAGAGGAGACAGTGGTAGCGCCGGCGGTCTCGCTCGAAAAGGTCGCGGGCAGGCTGCGCCACGGCGTCCAGCGCCGTGCGCTGAGCGAGCGGAGGCGTCGAGACCCATCCTTCCCTCTTGCGCAGCCGCAGCGCGCGCACCTCCGTCAGTGGCCGGCCCGCCTCGAGGGCCGCCGCGACGGAGGGAACGACCTCTTCGCCGTCGTCCACGCAGATGGCGTCCACCGCGTCGGTCTCCAGGGGACGCGGATACGCGGCGGCGGCATGCCCGCCCACCAGGATGAAAGCCTCCGGAATGGACCGCCGGATCTGGCGGGCCGTCTCGAGCACGCGGTCGTACTCGAGGGCATGCATGCAGGAGAGACCGACGAGGCGGGGTCGCGAGCGAAGCAGCGCGGCGTCGAGGCTCCGAAACCGCAGGTCCGCGCCGGCCGTCTCGTGCCCGGCCCCAAGGAGGGCCGCGCCGACGTATTCGAGCCCGAGCGGCTCGACCCGGAAGAAGGGTCCGAGCCCGAAACGTTCATTACCCGGATCGGGGCGAAGAAGGAGAATGTTCATCTCAGGGCCGTTAGAGCGAATTGTAAACTCCGCGCTGTCGCAAAAAACTCCATGTTGCCGCCGGCCGGCCATCGGGCCCGCCAGAAGTGGGTCGCGCACGGGCTCTCCAACCGGATCGTGTACGGCGGGCTCCATTACGGCGCCCGCTGGCTTCCGATGCCCGTCCTCTCCGGAATCAACCTCTTCGGGAACACGCTCGCCCTGGCGCTGCTCCGCAAGACCCCGCGGGACATCCGCGAGAACCTCCGCCTCGCGCTCGGGGTTCCCGACGCAGTGGCCGGACGGCTGACGCGCCGCCTCTTCTTCGAGTACGGGCGCGCGGTCATCGACGTCTGGCGGCTTCGGAGCGAGGCGTTCGTGCCGGAGATCACCACCTTCCGAAGCGACGCGCAGGTCCTCCGCGACGTCCGCAGCGGCGGGCGGGGATTCCTCCTCGTGACCGGTCACGTCGGCAACTGGGAGATGGGCGCCGTGACGTTGCGCCGCCACGACCTGACGCCCGCCGTCGTCGGCCAGCCGGAGCTCGACCCGGACGTCCAGGAGATGCGCCTCGCCCTGCGGGGCCGCCTCGGTGTCGAGTCCATCGACATCGGATCTTCGATGGGCACGGCCTTCAAGGTCCGCAAAGCCGTGGACGCGGGACGCGCCGTGGCGCTTCTGGTGGATCGGGCCTACGCGGAAGACTCCGTCGTCGTGCCCTTCTTCGGCCGGCCGACGCCGTTCCTGCGATCGCCGGCGCTGCTCGCGCGCTTCGGCGACTGTCCGATCCTGCCCGGTTTTTTCCTGCGCAACCCGGACGGAACCTACCGCAACGTCTGGGGCCCGGTGCTGCGCCACGACCCCGCGCTCTCCGTCGAGGAAGATGCCGCGCGCATCATGGGAAAGGTGGCGGCGGCTCTCGAGGAGGTCATCCGCCGCCACCCGGAGCAGTGGTTCAACTTCTACAGGTTCTGGAACTGATCGGAGTGACCCCGCTCAAACCATCTTGACGCCGGGAGGGGGCGCGACCTGGTTGAAGTCCTTGATGTTCTGCGTGAACCAGAGCCTGTAGCCGTACGGGTCCTCGACCGCGAAGTTCCGGTCCCCCCACCACTGCATCGTCAGCGGCTCCGTGATCCGGACGCCCTTGTCCCGGACCTCTTCGTGGTACGCGTCCACGTCGCCGACGTAAATGTAGAGCTCGACCGGCCGGCGGGTCGGATACTTCAGCCCCGTCCCTTCGACCTTTTCCATCGGCCGCGTGAACATCACCATCGCGCCGTCTCTGGTCACGATGCCGAAATCGAGCTTTCCGTCCTTGCCGACCATCCCCATCATGTGGGCAAAGCCGAGCTTGTCGATGTAGAACTCCCGCGCTTTTTCCACCGAGTCCACCGCGACCTGCGGAACGACCGTCGATGCCTGCTCTGCCATGGTCTCCCTCTCCTTCAGTTGAGTCCCACCTTCTTGTGGCGACCCTCCAGTTCCTGGATCTCTCCGTTCTTCTGCCGCACGGCAACGAAGAATCGCATTCCATCGGGGCCCTCTTTCCGATACGTGATGCCGTCGAAGTACGCCTCGCTCTCCGTCCGCTTCACCAGCGGAAACGCGCGGACGACGTCCTTCTCCTCCCAGCCCTTCAGCTCGCGATCAAAGTGCTTCAGCTTGAGGACCAGCGACCCTTCTTCCTCGACGATGTAGATCAGCTCGGAGAAGACGATCTTTCCGTCCCGCACCAGGCGGAACATGCCGATCATCGTGTCCCCTTCGGGGGGCGCGAAGATTTCTTCTCCCCGGCCGCCCATGAACTCGCCGACCCATCGTCCGGTCAGCCACGCCAGGTCCGCCACCTTGGCTTTCGGCGAAGCCTGGGACTTCTCGAGCTTCAGCGTGTTCGGCGTGCTTCCGGCCTGACCCCGCGCGGCGGGCGCGGCCCCGACGAGCCCCGCTGCTACCACCGCCCCAACCACCCATCCCGAACGCATGCATGCCTCCTTTCTTGGAAACGAGCCTAGGTTCCGCCACATGGCTTTTCATCTACTTTTTGGAGTAGAAATCGCGGAGTGCACTGGCCCGATTTCGCGCTGCTCGACGACGCGGGCTTTTCGCTCTACGAGAAGCGGGCGCTCGTCACGCTGGCGCGCCTCGGCGTCGCCGACGCGGCGACCCTCTGTCGCGAGGGAGAGGTCCCGACCTCGAAGATCTACCTGGCGATGGAGAAACTCACGCGGCTCGGCCTCGCGGAGGCGCAGGCGACGCGGCCCAAGCTCTATTCCGCCCTCCCTTCCGACCTCGTCGTGGACCGCCTCGTGGAGGTCGCCCGCGACCGTGCGGAGCTCTTCGCCGAGCGCGCTCCGACGCTGCGACAGGCGCTCGCGCGGCTACCCGGGCGGCTGCGCGGACGGCAGGCGTTCGTGGATATGGCGCTCGGGATGGAGAGCCACGTCAAGCGCCACGTCGCCCGCCTCGGCTCCGCGCGCGAGCGGGTTCTCTCCTACATGGAGGAGGGGGACCTCGTCGCGATCGAGCGGGTGGCCGCGGAAGGATGGGACGTCGTCCGGCGGATCGCGCGCAACGCGCAGATGCGCAAGATCGATCACCGCGTCGTGTTCGGCTTCTCCGATCGCACGGCCGCGCGCTTGATCGAGTTCCTCGGGGCGCACGGTCCCGCTCTGGGGCATCTCTCCGGCGTGCGCTACTCGGGGGAGCTCGGCCACCCGTTCCACGTCGTGGACGGGGAGACCGTCATCCTCGCGCTCGACCATCCTTTCGTCCCGGAAGGACGCTTCGCCTCGCTGCTCGTCCGCGACCGCGGCCTGGCGGACAGCCTGTCCGCCGGGTTCGAGACTCTCTGGCAGAAAGCCCTGCGCGACCTGCGCGAGATCCGATTCCATCCCCGCCGGGACCGCCGGAGCTGACGGCGGAGGCGGAGCGTCAAACGGACGGCGTCGCGTCCGGCGACGGACGCTTCCACTTCCCGTAGACGTAGTTGCCGCAGCAGCGGGCGCAGATGGGCAGCGGTTCGCGGGCGAGCTTTTCGCGGAAGGCGCGCGCCTTCTCTCCCCTCCAGATTTCCGCGAAAGACGAGCGCCGCACGTTCCCGATGAAGTAGTCGGGAAAATCTCCGCAGAAGCAGACCTCGCCGTCCGGCTCCACCTGGGCGAAGTACCACGCGACGGGACAGAGCTCGTGACCGAAGGTCTGCCCGAAGTCCGTGAAGTAGTCCGGCACTTTCTCAGCCGGCACGTCCGGCACGAAGGAGACCCAGGGTTTTCCGCGGAGAGAGTCGAGGTAACGGCCTCGCCGGAGGCCCTTCAAGAGGGGGACGAGCCGGCCGAGCCGGAGTCGGGACTCGTCTCCCGCCGGCCATTCGAAGTCGAAGCCTTTCCAGGAATCACCGGCGATCCCGAAAGTCTCCCGCATCACGCGCGAATACTCCGCCCCGGCTCGGGGCGGGACGAACCAGCGCAGCCCGACGTTGATCGTGTCCAGGGGCATGGAGCGGAGCGCCCGGACGGCGTCCCCGATCGCCTGGACGTTGAGCTCCGTGATCGGCAGGATGGCGATCTGCATCGGCACCGCGCGCGCGAGCTTCTTGCGCCAGCCCGAGACCGCGGCGACGCCGGCTGCGGCGCGGTCGAAGCTGCCCGTCTGTCCGCGGATACGGTCGTGCAGGTCCCGCGGTCCGTCGAAGGAGACGGCGATCGAGTCGATTCCCGCCTCGACGAGCTCCCGCGCGCAGGCTTCGAGCCGGCTTCCGTTGGTGATGATCGAGCAGGTCAGGCCCCGCGCCTTGACCTCCCGGACCAGGGGCAGGATCTCCGGAAAGAGCAACGGCTCGCCGCCGAAGAGGCTCACGATCGGCCGGAAGGACGCGATCTCGTCGAGGAGACGGGCGTAGTCCGCGACGGAGAGCTGGCGCTTCCACCCGATGAGCTCCCGGATACGCCGGCGCTCGCGCTCGCCGTCCGTCGCGGAGGAAGACTCGCCGGGCCGGAAGATGCCGGTCTCCCCCCACTGGCCGCACATGCGGCAGCGCAGGTTGCAGAGGTTCGTCACGCGCAGCTGGACGAACGTCGGCATCGGGAGCGATTCCGGGCACGGAGCCGCGAGGTGTGCCTCGACGGCGCGGCGGCCACTGCGCATGCGGCCGAGGTGCTCGCGCGCGAAGCCGGCGAGCTCGATGCCGCGGCGGAAGCTCACGGGGCGCCGGGCGACGGCGCGTAGAGTTCGATGACGCGCGCGATCCCCCGGCGGCAGACGGCGCAGAAGGGGACCTCGTTGCGGCTGAACATCACGCAGTCCGCCTGCGGCCGGTAGTAGCCCCGCGCTTCGTACATCGCGCCCTCGAAGGCCCCGACCTGGCCCGCGTATTTCTCGGAGGAGAGCTGCCTCGTCTCGAGGGCCTTCTGTTCGCGAAAGAGCGCATCCATCTCTTCCTCCGGCCGGCCCTCCGCGCGGATCTTCCTTCGGCGCGCCTGGATCTCCCGCGCCTGCTTCTCGAAGGCCTCCTTGTTCCATGGGGTCGGAACCGGCGTGCCCTTCGCGACGAGGTCCTTCCACTTGAGCGCCTCCGGATCGGCGAGGGCCGTGGCGTTGACCTCCCACGGCTCCAGGCGCTCCGCGGCCGGCTCGTAGGCCACGTCCGAGGGGTAGTACTCGTCGGCCAGGCCGGCGAAGTGGTGTCCGAATTCGTGCACGAACACGTAGGGCGACCAGGCGCTGTCCGCCGCCACGGTCGAATAGAGGCCGAAGATCCCTCCCCCGCCGTAAGTCCTCGTGTTCGTCAGGATCTCCACGAACTCGTAGGGCGCGAACGCGGCGACGTCGCGGAAAGCGCGGTTCTCGAAAGTCAGGACGTAGCGCTCCGAGCCGAAGGCGTCGTACGTCGCGCCGATCGGCGAGCGCCGGTGAATCCCGGTCGAGGGGCGAGAGACGCCGGACTCGGCGGAGGGCGGACAGAGACCCCAGACGTTGAAGTCCTTGCGACGCTCCCGAAAGGGGGAAAAGGAGAAGAGGATCTCGACGAGGCGCCGGACGTCTTTCTCGAACTTCGGACGCTCCGCGGCCGTGTAGCCGTCCCCGATGATGAGAAAGTCCACCTTCGAGGCGGGGTCGCCGTGCTTTTCGATCGCCAGGAGCTCTCCGGGCCGGGGCGGGGCGGAACTGTCCACGAACCGATCGGACGGATCGACGAGCACGGACCAGACTTCGCGGAAGGCGTTGCGCGAGTCGCGCTTTTTCAGGACGACCTGGACGGGGCCCGCCGGCGCCGGGAACCGGAGCGACTCGTGGAAGGTCCGGTGCATCTGGCGCGCCTCACCCGTCGTCTCCCACTCCCCGTAGATCGACGCGAACCCCCGGGAATAGACGGGTCGGTTCGTCTTGCGGTCCACGACCTCGAAGAAGTACTTGCCGAGGTTGGTGTCGTCGATGGCGCGGGCCGCGTGGCCCGGCCACTCGAGGGGCTCGAGGACGACGCGGTCGAGGCTGAAGCGCTCCTCCGTCGCGTTGCCGGTGTGGTAGTAATCCACGCGCATCGTTCGTCCAGGGGATTCGGGGCCCGCTGCGGCGTCCCCGGCCGCCGGCGAGAGCATCAGGACCAGGAAGAGACAAGCGATACGAATGACCACTGTGGTCCGTCTATCCTACGCCTCCGAAGGAGCACACCATGATCCATGAAAACATCCTCGGCACGATCGGGAACACGCCGGTCGTCCGCATCCAGCGGCTCGCCCCGAAGCACGCGACGATCTTCGTCAAGTGCGAGGCTTTCAACCCGCTGTCCTCCGTTAAGGACCGGCTCGCGATCGCGATCATCGAGGACGCGGAGCGGCGCGGCACGATCAAGCCGGGGCAGACCGTCGTCGAGGCGACTTCCGGCAACACCGGGATCGCCCTCGCGATGGTCTGCGCGGTCAAGGGGTACCCGTTCGTCGCGGTGATGTCGGACAGCTTCTCGGTCGAGCGGCGCAAACTCATGCGCATCCTGGGAGCGAAGGTCATCCTCACCCCGGCGGCGGAGCGGGGCACCGGCATGGTCAAGAAGGCCGAAGAGCTGGCGAAGAAGAACGGCTGGTTCCTCGCGCGGCAGTTCGAGAACCTCGCGAACCCCGAGTACCACCGCAACACGACGGGCCCCGAGATCCTGCGCGACTTCGCTAGCCGGCGGCTCGATTACTGGGTCACCGGCTACGGGACCGGAGGCACGCTGACCGGGGCCGGCGACATGATCAAGCGGGCGCGTCCCGACGTGAAGATCGTCGTGACAGAGCCGGAGGGGGCCGCTCTGCTGTCGGGGCGCGAATGGAAGCCGCACAAGATCCAGGGCTGGACGCCGGACTTCATTCCCGCCGTGCTGGACCGTGAGATGGCCGACGAGATCGTCCTCGTCAC
>JBHENW010000029.1:0-8454 GCA_046261875.1 Thermoanaerobaculia bacterium
GTCGCCGTCTTCGGCCGCGCCTGCGCTGGAAGGGCCTCCGCCAGGGCGCCCGCCGCGAGGAGGGCGAGCGGCAAGGCGCGCCTGCCGAAACGGATTCGTTCGTTCATTTCTTGTCCTTCCCCTTCTCCAGAGCTTCGATGCGGGTCTGCAGCCTCTTGCGCATGACCTCCAGCGCCGGCTTCGCTTCGAGCGGCGCCCCGGCGCTTTGCGTTTCGAACATCCCCTGGATCTGCTTGAGCTTGTCGGCGTCCTGGACGGTCGCGATCTGCTGAGAGAACTGCCGGACCATCTGTTTCTGCTGGTCGTTCAGGCCGGCGAGGTCCGGCTCGTCCGCAGCCGGGGCGCCGGGCTTGCGCGTGTACACGGCGACCGCCCGGTTCTCCTTCGTGAAGTATTCCTTCGCGACCCGCTGGACGTCGGCGGCGGTCACGGCCTGCACCTTCGGACCGGCTTCGTTGACTTCGCGCCAGTCCCCCATCCCGTCGTTGACGATGAGCTGCACGAGGATCGGGAAGTTCGACGCGAGACGCCGGTACTCGGCGGCCGCGAAGTTGTTCTTCACCTTCTGGAGCTCCTCCGCGGGCACCGGCTCCTTCTGGAGCTTTTCGATCTCCGCGTAAATCCCTTTCTCGACGTCTTCGGGCTTCTTGCCCTCCTTCACCTCGCCCCCCGCGTTGAAGGCCCCGGCGTATTTCTGGGAATTCTGGCTCGCGAACGTCTGGGTCGCGACCTGCGAACCGAGGACGAGCCCCTTGTACAGCCGGCCGGTCCGCGTCGAGAGGAGCTGCGCGAGGACCTGAAGCGGGTACGAGTCCTTGTGCCCGAAGGGAACGGTGTGCCAGAGGATGTCCACCTGCGGATTGGCCTCCGCCTCGGCGTACATCCGCTTCTCCGCCTGCTGCTTGACCTCCAGGGTGACGACTTCCGGGACCGGGTTCTTCCCGCGCCGGATCCGGCCGAAGTAGCGCTCGGCCTGCCGGACCGCCTGCGCCGGATCGAGGTCGCCGACGAGAATCAGGGTGATGTTCTGCGGCGAGTAGAAGAGGCCGTAATACTCGTCGGCCTGCGCCTTGGTGATCGCGGGGATGTCCGAAGGCCATCCCACGACGGGCCAGTTGTACGGGTGCGACTCCCAGAACATAGCCCCGAAGGACTCCTCGAACTTCCCGAGCGGGGTGGACTCCGTGCGCAGCCGCCGCTCTTCGAAGACGACGTCCCGCTCGGCGTAGAACTCGCGGAAGACGGGCCGCAGCAGGCGTTCGGACTCCATCCACATCCAGAGCTCGAGCTTGTTGGACGGGACGGTGATGAAGTAGCCGGTCATGTCCTCGTTGGTGAAGGCGTTCATCTGCGAGCCCCCGGCGTCCGTGTACACGCGGTCGAACTCGTTCTTGACGAGGACTTTTCTCTGCTCTTCGATCGTCTTGTCGAACGCCTTCTCGAGCTCCTTCAACCGAGCCGTCTTGTTCTCCGGCTTCATGAGGTCGTCGATCTCGCCGCGCCGGTAGGCGGCCCTCATCTTCGACTCTTCCTTGCGCATCTCCGTGCGGAGGCGCTCCTGCTCGGCGATGATCGCGAGGTCTTTCTTGTAGTCCTTGGTCCCGAGCGTCGGCGTCCCCTTGAACATCATGTGCTCGAAGAGGTGGGAGATCCCCGTGATGCCCGGCCGCTCGTTGGCGCTGCCGACGTGGGCCACCCACCCGCCGGCCACGGTGGGCTCGCCCTCGCGCTCCACGATCAGAAGCCGCATCCCGTTGGAGAGAGTTTTCTCCTCGACCGGGACTTTCTGGGCGCCCAGCGGAGCGGCGAGGCACGCCCCCAGAAGCGCACCCAGCGCGAAACGCAGCGTTCTCATGGTCGTCCTTTCCGAGCGCGGCGGTCCCGTCGCCGCGACGCCGCATCCCAGGCCGGAATGCGCCTTGCAAGACCCTTCTTCTATCATCACCCGAGCGAAGGAGGAAAGAATGAGAACGAAGCATCTCCTCGGCGTGGCGGCGCTGCTGGCGCTCTCCGCGGCCTGCGCCACGACGGCCTCGGCGCCCCAGGGCGCCCAGGCGCGCGCCGCGATCGAGTCTCGCAGCGGCTCGACGGTGACCGGCACGGCGACCTTTACCGAGCGCTCGACCGGCGGCGTGCAGGTCGAGGTCCACGTCGAGAACGCTCCGCCCGGCACCCACGGGCTCCACCTCCACGAGCGGGGTGATTGCTCCGCGCCGGACGCATCGTCCGCGGGAGAGCATTTCAACCCGGGCGGGATGCCGCACGCGGGGCCTTCGGACCTGAAGCGGCATGCCGGTGACCTGGGCAACATCGAAGTGGAGGCCAACGGGAAGGGCCACCTCGAGATCGTCTCGGACCTGCTGACCGTGCGCCCCGGCCCGAACTCCGTCGTCGGAAAGGCGGTCGTCTTTCACGAAAAGCGGGACGACCTGACGACTCAGCCGACGGGCGCTGCGGGCGGCCGCCTCGGTTGCGGCGTTGTGAATTGATCCCCCGTTCGCGGCGCGAGGCGCGCCGCGGGAGCTGAAGCGAGCGACGGAGCATGCGAGAGGCGACCCCGCATCCGGGCGATGCCGCGAGACGGTGCCGAAGGCAGCGACGGTGCGAGCGAAAGCGACGGTCACCAGGGGTATCCCACGAAGTGGTGCCCGGCGAAAAAGGCCAGCGAGCCGCCTACGATCGCCCCGTTGACGAGGAGAGCGGGTAGAGGGCGCCCGCCCGCGGACTCCGTGGAAAAGGCGACGAGCGCCGCCGCAAACGCCCACGCGTAGCACATCGGGCTCGCGCCGACCTGAGCAACCCACCAGGCGTTGGCCGGGTTTTCACAGATGCAGTGGGGGAGGAGCGCGATCGCGGCGAGCGCGAGAACGCCGTGCGGTGGAACGCGCCGTCCGGAGAAGGACAGCAACGCGGCCACGGCGAGGACGGGGACGCCGACCCAACGCAGGACCGTGCAGATTCCCGAACAGCCGGCGACGGCGAGCCCCGAGCAACCGAGCGAGGAGGCGAGAAACGCCGCAGGGACCGTCGCCCTCAGGATCGTCACCGCGGGGGCTGAGAGCGGGTTCTCTTTTCGGGGTCGGAAAACGTTCGCCGCCGAGACTCCGAGGGTCGCCGCGACGAGGGCCCAGAAAGCGAAGATGAGCGCGCGCCGGGCGTCCCCGACCGGCCAGAACGAGGCGGTGAAATCGCGCCCGAACCGGAGCAGGAGCGCCGCGGCCGCGATCCAGGCCAGGATGAAAACGATCCGACGCACCGGTTTTCCGCCGCGGAGCATACTTCCGTGAAGAGAGAATCGAGGTGAGCATGTCGCAGTCGAAAGAAATCGAGAACCCGGCGGTGGACGCTTTCGATCTCCCTCCCGACGAGATCCGGCGCATCGGCCGACTCGCCGCGGACGCCGTCGCGGAGCACCGGGCCCGCCTCCTCGACCGCCCCGTCTTCGGCAAAGTCGGGAAGGCCGCCGCCCTCTTCGACGAGCCGCTTCCCGAGGACGGACAGAGCGTGGACGAGGTCCTGCGCTTCGTACGCGAGCGCGTCATGCCGCACCCGATGGGCAACTCCCATCCCCGTTTCTTCGGGTTCATCAATGCGACGGCGGACCCCGTCGGGATCACCGCCGACTACCTCGCCGCCGCGCTGAACCCGAACTGCTGGGGCGGAGACCATGCGGCGATCCACGTCGAGCACCGCGTCATCCGCTGGCTCTCCGAGATCGTCGGCTACACGCCCGACGCCGACGGAATCCTCGTTTCCGGCGGCTCCATGGCGAACTTCACGGCGCTCGCCGTGGCGCGGCGCGCCGTGACCCCGGGCAACGTGCGGGAGGACGGCGTCGCGGGAGAAGGGCGCCCGCGGCCGGTCGTCTACGCCTCCGACCAGGTTCACGCCTGCGTCGACAAGGCCGTGGACCTGCTCGGCATCGGAACGCGCCACCTGCGCAAGATCGAGACCGACGCGGCGTTCCGGATCCGCATGGACCGCCTCGTCGAAGCGATCGCCGCGGACCGACGCGCCGGCCTGACGCCGGGAATCCTCGTCGGCAACGCCGGCACGGTGAACACCGGGGCGATCGATCCCCTCGCGGAGATGGCCGACCTCGCCGAGCGGGAAGGCCTATGGTTCCACGTCGACGGCGCGTACGGCGCGATGGCCGCCGTCTCCCCCCGGCTGCGGGGGCTCTTCACGGGAATGGAGCGGGCGGACTCGATCGCGGCCGATCCCCACAAGTGGATGTACGTTCCCTTCGAGGCAGGCGCCGCGCTCGTCCGCCAGTCCGGGCGGATGGCCGACGCTTTCCGGAAGTTTCCGGAGTACCTCGCATGGGACCCCGAGAGCCCGTTTCCCGGGCCGGCGTGGTTCGCGGAACGGGGCCTGGAACTGTCGCGGGGATTCAAGGCGCTCAAGGTCTGGATGGGACTGAAGGTCCATGGCCGCCGCGGCTATGCGGAGGCGATCGACCGGGACGTCGCCCTGGCGCGCTTCCTCTCCGAGGCCGTGGATGACCATCCGGACTTCGAGAATCTCTCGGAACCCGTGCTCTCCATTGCGAACTTCCGCTATCGCCCGGCGGGCGTCTCACGCAGCGACGAGGATCTCGATCGCCTCAACCGGGGGATCATCAACCGGCTCGTCGGCGCGGGCTCCATCTTCCTCGCGCCTACAATCCTGAAGGGACGCACGGCGCTGCGCGTGGCGATCGTGAACTTCCGGACCACGCGGGACGACCTCCTGTTCCTGCTCGAGGAGGCCTCGCGCGTCGGCCGGGAGATCCTGGCGGAGTGACCTTTCACGGGGAGCGGGTGTAGCGCAGCATTACCGCGGGGCGATAGCTACGACCGTCCACCGAGGTTTCGAACGTGCCCGAGTAGGAGTTCGCCCCAATCTCCGACATCGTCCAGCGAACGAAGATAGGTGTGCCGAGAAACTGGGCGCGGCCGTCACATACGAGATCCTCCTTCCTCCAGAGGCAGGTGAGCTCGATCACACCGGGCGTGACGCTGTCGGCCAGATATAACGCGTAGCCGCGCTTCTCGGTGTCCCACGTCAAAATGCCGTGCCCGGAAATCTGTCCTTGCGGGCCGGATGACCGGTAATCGGTGAGCAGCGAGAAGCCCCCGGGCCCCAACGAAACCGTTTGACTTCCCCGGCCGCCGCCGGAGGGCCCCCAGTCCCTGGTCTCGTGGGTTTCCAAAACCTGCCAGGAACCGACCATCCACTCGAGCTTTCGCATTTCCGGAGAGGGAACGAGAGCTTCGACCGCCCCCGGGGCCGGCGTGACTGTTCGGGTCGGCATGATCGTCACGGTCGCGGTCTGGGCCATCGAGGGCGGAATCGGGATCAGGAGAGTGAAAGGCTGAGGCTGAGACGGCGAACGGTCCGCATGCTTCCGTCAGATGCAAGCAGACGGCCACGCGCGATGCTGTCGCGCCCCGAGAGGGGGGTGGCGTGCGCCAGCCGAAAGCCGCGGCGCACGCCCATCGAAAACGAAAAGAGTCGGTGAGCCTACCGCTATCTGGTCGTCGGAGCGGCGGCGGGGAGCCCCTGCACGTCGAACAGGCCGTCCCTCTGGAGGAAGAAGACGCAGTCCGCACCCGCCTTGCAGGACGTCGTGTGATGCATCCCTCCGCCGAGCGAGAAGTAGGAGCCCGGGGGGAGCTCCTTCGGCGCCGCTCCCTCCACACCGAGGCTCAGTGTTCCTGAGATGACGATGCCGCGATCTCCGTGGGTGTGCCAGTGGATCGGGACGTTCGTCCCGGCCGGCCACCGGTAGAGGATCCCGTGCTCGCCCCTGGTCGGGTCGCCCCAGAGCACGGCCTGCTGCGCGCCGGCAAGGCCCGCCATGGGGGCCCATTTCACCTCTCCGGCGCTCCAGAGGGTCTTCGTGCCCTTGGCGACCTTGGTCCCGGTCGGCTCGTGAGCGAGCGCGAGACCCGCCACGGTCCAGATCAGGGAGATCGCCGTTGCCGTCCGCTTCCATGTCCTCATCGAAACGCCTCCTTTCACTGAGGGCGCGAGCTCAGCCGACAGGCTGCGTGCACGCTTTGCAGCGCGTCGCCGAGAGCGGAATGATCTCGCGGCACTGCCCGCATTCCTTCGTCTCGGGCTTGGGGTCCTCCCGCTTCGGGATGAACTTGCGCGCAATCAGGTAGACGACGAACGCGATGATCACGAAGTCCACGATCGCCCCGAACAAGGCCCCGTAGCGGACCGCGTTCACCGTGACCTCTTTCGTCACAGGGTCGACGCTTCGCGAGAGCTCCCAGTGCGCGGCGCGCCAGTTGGCGCCGGGCAGCAGCTCTCCGATGACCGGGCTGATGACGTTGTCGGCGATCGACGACACGACCTTTCCCGTGGCGGCGCCGATGAGCACACCGATCGCCAGCGCGAGCGCGTTCTGCTTGAGCAGGAACTCGCGGAAGTCCCTCAGCACCGATGGCTCAGCGCTTTCCCGCGGGCTTGTATTGGAACGAGATCATCTTCTGGAACGGCCCGCCGTCCATGGACATCTCCATGGTCTCGCTCCAGCCCGCCGGGCCGGGATTCACGGCGCGGGAGCGCATCGCCATCTTCCTGCCATCCATCATGTTCTCGCCGCTGCAGACGATGTCTTTCCCCTCCTCGCGACACTCCATGGTCATGATCCCGGGCGTCATGCTGTCCGTCCACACGCCGCGGTAGCTCTTCGTGTTCGGATCCCACGCCGTGATCCCGTGGCCGGAGAACTTGCCCGCGGGTCCCGTCGAGGTGTACTCCATGAGCTGGGAAAAGCCGCCGGGACCGGCCGTCACGACCGCGACGCCCTTGCCGGGCCCTCCGGGTCCCCACGGGCTCTTCTCGTGGGCCTCCGTGACGTTCCACTTCCCTTCCATCCACTTCATCTTCTCCATCTCCGGCGCCGGCTTGGGCATCTCCATCCCGGCGGGTTGCGCCAGGCAGATCCCCGAGCAGAGCAGGAGCGCGGCGCCCAGCGCCACGGTCATCGAAACCCCTTTCCTCATCGTTCCTCTCCTTTCGCTCGAATCCGGTTTCCGACTCTCAGGCTTTCGCCGCGGCCTGCCAGGCTTCGAGGTTGCGATCGATCTGCCGCGAGTGATTCTCCAGGTGCTCGGCGTAAATGGAGAGCCAGTTTTCCGCCGTGTACGCGCCCGACTCGGAATGGGTGCCCGCGGCCGACCACGCGCTCTCCGGAAGCCGGCGGATGAGCTGGGCCGTGTGGGCGCGGACCGCCTCGACGACCGCCAGGGCGGGCTCGAGGGGCGAGGCGTGGTAATCGAGCTCGCGCGCCCAGCGCGCCTGGTCGTAGCCCATGATGACCGGCTTCTCTTCGCCGAGGAGGAATCGGATCCGGGCGGCGGCGTTCGTCTCCGCGTCCGCCGCATGGCAGACGACCTCGTGCGCCGACCATTTCCCCGGGGCGGCCCGCCACTTGCGGGCTTCCTGGGGAACCCGGTCGAGAGCCGCCCGCAGCTTCGCCGGGCCCTCCTCGTACCTGCGGATCATCTCTTCCCGTAGCGGAGCGGTCAAAGACATCGGCCTTTCCAGGGTCGCCAAGCCTATCCCGCCGGGCGCAAACGAAAAAGCCGCCTGCGCCTGGTTCATAGAAAAAGCCCCGGGGCGTGCCGAGCCGTCCGGGGCTGGCCAACCGCGGGAGAGGAGGAGTAGGAACCTGTTCCGCGATCGGTCACGAAGAATCCTAGGCATCCCCCGCTCGAAGACAATGAGGAGGGTGCCTCAATTCGCTCGGCGACCCCGTCACCAGCGCGTGCCGTCGAGCGACAGGACCGTGCGCCTGCCGATGACCTCGGCGCTGTGGCGGGTGCCTGCGGGCAGGTACAAACGGTCCCCCGCCTGGAGGTCGTAGACCGCCTCGCCGACCCGGATCCGGAGAATGCCTTCGAGGACAGCGTCGCACTTGTCCTGGGTGTGCTCGTGCTCCGAGAACGCAGTCCCCTGCCGATACGCATACGTGCACACCTCGTAGCCTTCGCGCTCGATGGCGGCCATGAGCCGCTTTTCAGTCAGCGGGCCGTCGGATGGCTCCCAGCGCTCCAGCCGGATTTCGTTCATGGAAGGAGTGTAACGAGAAAAAAGGCCTCCGAGCCCTTTCGAGCTCGGAGGCCAGCGAGAGGCGCTCTCTTAGGAAGCGCGACGCGTCATGGGAGGACGAGGGTCGTCGCGGCGGTCGGCGCGGAGGTCGTGAGATCCCCCGTGAACTCCGCCTGGTTGATGAGCACCGAGCCGACCATCGTGGAAGGCAGCACGGAGACGGTGACCGTCCGTGAGCCCGTGGCGCCCACGTTGACCGAGCCGAGATTCCACGTGACCTTCCCGGCGCTGAAGGTCCCGCCGCCCGAAGCCGAGACGAACTGCACGCCTTGCGGCAGTGTGTCCACGATCTTCGCGTTTTGGGATGCCGCCGGCCCGTAGTTGGTGTACTCGAGCGTGTAGACG
>JBHENW010000030.1:0-3760 GCA_046261875.1 Thermoanaerobaculia bacterium
CGGCGGGGGCTCGCCGGCGACGAACCGGTAGAGCAGCAGGCCGGCCGTGCCGCCCGCGATCAGGTTGGCGAGGAGCCCGGCCCACGTCTTGTCCGGATTCCACGGGAGCCGCGGCCCCCGGACCGACTTCCCCGCGAGCGCCGCGGCCGGGTCGCCGAAGGCGAGCATCCCCCAGGCCGACGCGGCGATGGCGAGATCGCGCCGGAAGATCAGGATCAGCAGGAAAACCACGAGGGGGTAGCTCACGATCCCGACGTCCCACCGCGACTCACGGTTCCGATAGATCCCTCTTCCGTGGACGGGCAGAACGAAGAGGTTGAACGCGAGCGCGCCGAGGGCCCCGAGCGCCGCGACGCGCCAGTCCAGCCAGCGGAGCGAAAGCGCGACCAGGCCGGTCCCGGCGTGGATCGCCTTGCGCTTCCAGTCGGATTCCGAGATTACGATGACGACTTCCGCTCAGGCCGGATACGCCCGCTTGTGGAGGTACTCCGCCAGCGGATCCCGGAAGTGCCGGATCGGCTGGCCGGTCAGGTTCTCGTACTTCGCGGTGTCCAGGACGGAGTAGGCGGGTCGCCGCGCCCGCCGCGACAGAGAGTCCGAGGCGATGGGGTCGACGGCGACGTCCTCTCGTCCCCACAGGCGGAGGATCTCCCGGGCGAAGTCGTGCCAGCTCACTTCGCCGCGGTTGGCGAAGTGATAGATGCCGACGGCGCCCGTCAGCAGGAGCGCGAGAATGGCCTGCGCGAGGTCGGGCGTGGCCGTCGGCTTGCCGCGCTGGTCCTCAACGACGCGCAGCGACGTCTTGCCGTCCTCGACCTGCTTCAGGATCGCCTCGATGAAGTTCCAGCCGCCGAAACCGAAGAGCCAGGAGGTTCGCACGACGAGGCCCGCGGGAACCTGCAGGGCGATCTCTTCCCCCTGCGACTTGGAGCGGCCGTAGGCCGAGAGGGGATTCGTGGGATCGGCTTCCGCATAGGGGGCGCCCTTCTCGCCGTCGAAGACGAAGTCGGTGGAAATCTGAACGAACCGCGCGGAGTGCCGGAGGCAGAACTGCGCGAGACGGCGGACGCCGGCCACGTTCACCTCGAAGGCGCGCGGGTCCTCCTCGGCGGCGTCCACCCGAGTGTAGGCCGCGCAGTTGACGACCACGTCCGGACGCACGTCGCGAAAGGCGGCCGCCACGTCTTCCTCCCGCGTGATGTCCAGGTCCGATCGGGGACGCGCAAAGACGTCGCATCCCGCGCCCGCGAGCACCGGAACGAGGTCGGAGCCGAGCATCCCTCCGGCCCCCGTTATGAGAACGCGCGATCGGAGCTGCGCCATCGGGTGCGGCGCGGCGAGGACTTCGGGAAGGGTCTCCGTGGGAGCGACCGCCGTTTCGACCATCCGGATTCCCTAGAGCACGGAGGGGCGGGGCTCGTCCCCGCCCTCTAGCCGGGTTCCTTCGCGTCGGCGGAAGAGGTCGCGAATCGGCGCGCGTACTGGGTGCGATAGAAATCGCGGTAGGCGGCGTCTTTTTCCTTGATCGGCCGCCACCAGGCTTCGTTCTCGCGGTACCACGCGACGGTACGCGCCAGGCCGTCCGCGAACGGCGTGGACGGACGGAATCCCAGGCCCGCGAGCTTGCTCGTGTCGAGCGAATACCGCCGGTCGTGCCCGGGCCGGTCGTCCACGTAGCGAATCAGGCTCTCGGGCTTGCCGAGCATCGACAGCACCCGGCGTGTGATGTCCAGGTTCTCGGCCTCGTTGCCGCCGCCGATGTTGTACGTCTCCCCGGGTTCTCCCGACTCGAGCAGGAACTCGATCGCTTCGGCGTGGTCCTCGACGTAGAGCCAGTCGCGGACGTTGCGGCCGTCCCCGTACAGTGGCAGAGGAAGGTCGTCGATCGCGTTCGTCACGAAGAGGGGGATGAGCTTCTCGGGATACTGGTACGGGCCATAGTTGTTGGAGGCGCGCGTGATGACCACGGGAAGCCCGTAGGAGGCCCAGTAGGAGTACGCGAGCCGGTCTCCTCCGGCTTTGGAGGCGGCGTAGGGGTTGCGGGGGTTGAGCGCCGACGTCTCCCGGAACGACCCCTCGGGGATCGAGCCGTACACTTCGTCGGTCGAGATCTGGATGAACTTGCGCACCTGCCCCGAGCGGCGCCGCACCTCCTCGAGCAGCACGAAGACGCCGCGCACGTCCGTCTCGATGAACGAGGCATCCCCGAGCAGCGAACGGTCCACGTGGGTCTCGGCCGCGAAATTCACGACCGTGTCGCACCCGTCCATGGCATCGGCGACGGCGTCGGCGTCCGCGATGTCGCCCCGGATGAGCCGGTACCGGGGATGCCCGGTGAGGTCCAGCAGGCTTGCGGGATTGGCGGCGTAGGTCACTTTGTCCAGGTTGACGACGGAGACGTCCCGTCGCCGGGCGCTCGTCAGGACGCCGCGGATGAAGTTGGACCCAATGAAGCCGCACCCCCCGGTGACGAGGATCTTCACAGGATGCCGATCTCCGAGTTGTCGCTGACCAGGAAACGGTGTACCCGCGGGCGCTCGACGCCCGGATGGATTCGGACGTTCTTCCCGATCAGCGAGTCCGCTATGCGGCCGAGGATGCGCTCGATCGAAGACCCTTCGAGGAGGATCGAGTTCTCGATCTCGCAGCGCACGATGCGGCATCCCGGGCCGATGGACGTGTACGGCCCGATGAAGGAATCGCGGATCTCGCTGCCCGACCCGATGATGGCGGGGCCGCGCACCGTGGAGTTGAAGAGCCGCGCGCCCTTCTCCACGACGACCTTGCCTTCGACGCGGCAGCCGGAATCCACGTTCTCCACTCCCTGCGCGATGAAGGTGTCGAGGATGATGCGGTTGGCCTCCAGCATGTCCTCGACCTTCCCCGTGTCCTTCCACCATCCGCTGACGATGTGCGGGTGCACCGTGCGGCCATGGTCGATGAGCCACTGGATCGCGTCGGTGATCTCCAGCTCGTCGCGCGCGCTCGGCCGGATTGACCGTACGGCCTCGAAGATCGAGTCGTCGAACATGTAGACGCCCACGAGGGCGAGGTCGGACCGCGGCTCCTTCGGTTTCTCCGTGAGCCGCACGACCCGGCCGTTCTCGAGCTCCGCGACGCCGAACTGCTCCGGGTTGGGAACCCGCGCGAGGAGGATCTGGGAGTTGCAGCCGAGGCGCTGGTACTCTTCGACCAGGGTCGTGATGCCGTCGGCGATCAGGTTGTCCCCGAGATACATCACGAAGGACGACTCGCGGAGAAAAGGCTCCGAGATGAGGACCGCATGGGCCAGACCGCGCGGCGCGTCCTGCTCGATGTAGGTCACCCGCGCCCCGAAACGGGACCCGTCGCCGAGGGCGCCCTGGATCTCCTCGCGGGTCTCCCCCACGACCACCCCGATGTCGCGGATCCCGGCCGCGACGATGGCTTCCACACCGTAAAAGAGGACGGGCTTGTTGGCAACCGGGACGAGCTGCTTGGCCCGCGTGTAGGTCAGCGGGCGCAGGCGCGTGCCCTTTCCGCCCGACAAAATGAGGCCTTTCATGTGGCGATCAATCATACCGAGAGCGAGCGCCTGCGGGACTTCCCTCCGCGGCGCGAGGAGTCTCCGCCCTGGTCGGCCCCATTCGCGGCGCGAGGAGGCTCCGCCCTGGTTGGCCCCATTCGCGGCGCGAGGAGTCTCCGCCCTGGTTGGCCCCATTCGCGGCGCGAGGAGTCTCCGCCCTGGTTGGCCCCATTCGCGGCGCGAGGAGTCTCCGCC